>CAJOEO010000068.1 GCA_905233535.1 uncultured Treponema sp. | reverse complement strand
GTTCGGTTTCGCTTAAAATTCTAATGGAAATCGTTACTTCGGGCGCGTTGCCGCCAATTCCAGAAATCCAAGACGACGTTTCTCCGTCAAAAATCGTGATTGCAGTCGATTTGGGAACAACGACGATTGCGGTGTGTGCAGTTCAAGTTTGTTCGCGTTCGATTTTGTGCGTTTCAAGCGAAGTAAACGCGCAAAGAAAATTCGGCGCGGACGTTATGAGTCGAATCGAACGAGCGATTTTGGGCGATTTTGAAAAAATCCGCGATTGCGTTCGCGCACAAATTGCAAAATTGTGTTCTCGCGTTTTGCTTTGTGCGTCTGCAAAACTTCCGCGCGCATTTCGTCCTCAAATCGAACGCATTTGCATTACGGGAAACACCGCCATGCTTTCGTTTGTGCGCGGTTTTGACGTTTCGTCGCTTGCAAAATTGCCGTTTTCGTCGCCTTCGCGTTTTGACGATTCGATTTTTTGGGGCGATTTATTTAAGAATGATTTAACGATTCCGCCAAAAACGATTGTAGATTTTCCGCCGATTGTGGGTGCGTTTGTGGGCGCGGATACGATTTGCGCAATGATTGCCGCGGAATTTTCTCTCGATTGCACTTTTCCGCGTCTTCTCGCCGACCTTGGGACGAACAGCGAACTCGCGCTTTTTTTGCCAGCCACAAAAGATTCGACTTCAAAAATCGTCTGCACGTCTTGCGCCGCAGGACCTGCATTTGAAGCGGCAAACATTTCGTGCGGAATGGCGGGCGAAAATGGCGCAGTGGATTTTGTTCGCGTGGAAAATTCAAAAATCGTTCCAAACGTAATCGGTGGCGGACAAGCGCGTGGCGTTTGCGGTTCGGGGCTGATTTCCGCAGTGAGCGCGTTTTTGCAAACAAAACAAATTTCCGCAGACGGAGAGATTTTGGGCGCGGATTTTGTGAAAATCGCGGAAAACGTCGCGCTTTTGCAGATGGACGTTCGCGCCTTGCAACTTGCAAAATCCGCCGTTCGCACAGGAATTGATTTTTTGCTAAAAAAAACGCCAACATTTCCAGAATTTTTAATTGCGGGCGGATTCGGCACGCGCCTTGATTTTGAAAGCGCGAAAAAAATCTCGCTTTTTCCGCAAAACGCTTTGCCGCGTTCGCTTGGAAACGCCGCGCTTTTTGGAGCGTGCGCCCTCGCTCTTTCAAAAACGCTTCGTTCTCGCGCAACTTCTCTTTCGCGCCATTCGATTTTCGTAAATCTCGCCGCCGTTCCAAATTTCCAAAATGATTTTGTAAAAAATTGCAATTTTTAGATTTTTTCACGAGCGATAGTGGTATTTGAACGTAATCGAAATGACTTTTTTTTGAAGTTAATTTAATTCTATTTTAAGAAATTGTTATCCTCGTTTGACACACGATTCTTGTTTCGATAATATGATGAAGAATTTTTGTCAATATGAGGGAACGAAAATGAAATCATGGATTTTGTTCATCGTTCTCCCGATTGCGGGAATTGTTCTTGGATGGATTATTCGATGGCTTTACGCCAGATTTCAACTCTCCGCCTCCGAACGCGAGGCTGAGCGAATCAAGCAGGACGCTGTAAAAGAGGCCGAAGCACAGAAAAAAGAAATTTTGCTCGAAGCGAAAGACCAACTCATTCGTGAACGAAACTTGCAAGAACGGGAGAATCGCGAACGTCGCGCTGAAGTTCAAAAATATGAAGCGCGTGTTAGCAAAAAGGAAGAGTTGCTTGACAAGCGTTCTTCGGAATTTGATAAGCGAGAGCAGGAATACGATTCAAAAATCGCTGCGATGAAAAAACGCGAAGACGCGCTTTCGTTGCAAGAAGAAACGTATCGTCTTGAATTGGAGCGAATTTCTGGACTTTCTGCGCAAGAAGCCAAAGATTTGATAATTAAAAATCTTGAGGCGGACGCAAAACACGATGCGCAGGCGTTGCTAAACAAAATTGAGCAGGACGCTCAACTTTCTGCAGAAAAAAAAGCGCAAGAAATTCTTGTTACAACTATTCAACGAATTGCCACGGAAACGACGGGCGACATTACGGTCGCCACGGTCGCGCTTCCAAGCGACGAGATGAAAGGGCGAATTATTGGGCGCGAAGGGCGAAATATTCGTGCGCTTGAAACGTTGACGGGCGTTGACATTATTATCGACGACACGCCCGAAGCCGTTGTGATTAGTTGTTTTGACCCCGTGCGCAAAGAAATCGCGAAGCAGTCGCTTGAACGGCTCGTTTCGGACGGACGAATTCACCCCGCTAGAATCGAGGAAATCGTCCAAAAGGTTACGCGCGAAACTCAGCAAAAAATCTACGAAGAAGGCGAAAAGGCTCTGTTTGAGTTGGGAATCCACAACATGAATCAAGACGGAGTTCGTGCGCTTGGTCGGCTTTATTTTAGAACGAGTTACGGACAGAACGTTTTGACACATTCAAAGGAAGTTGCCGAGATTGCGAGTTTGCTTGCCACGGAAGTTGGGGCGAATCGCGAACTTGCAAAGAGGGCGGCTCTTCTTCACGACATTGGAAAAGGCGCGGAGAACGATTCCGACCAAAACCACGCGGAAGTTGGCGCGGAAATGGCTCGAAAAATGGGCGAGGAGCAGCGCGTTATAAACGCGATTGCCGCGCATCACAACGATTGCGAGCCTAGCACGATTGAGGCGGTTCTTGTGCAGATTGCGGACGCGATTAGCGCAGCGCGACCTGGAGCGCGGCGCGAAACCGTTGACAATTACGTTAAACGCCTTGAAAATCTTGAAGAAACTGCGGAAAAATTTGCGGGCGTTGAAAAGGCTTACGCGATTCAAGCAGGGCGCGAACTTCGCATTTTGGTGAACAACGAAAAAATTGCCGACGGCGAAGTCAAAGATTTGGCGCAAAAAATCGCTCGGCAAATCGAAACAGATTTGCGTTATCCTGGCAGAATAAAAATCACGATGATTCGCGAAACGCGAATCGTTGAGTACGCGCGATAATCAAAAATCGAACGAACGGGGCAAACGCTCCGTTTTTTTTATAACGTTTTTTTCATTTCGATAACAAATTTTTTATTTGAATTAGAAAAATCGAATCGTATAAAATTATCTTAAAACCGAACCTTTGGAGTTACGAATGAAATTTTTTGGAGGGTTATTTCTCTCGCTCGCGCTTTTTTCATGCGTGGTGGAAGACGAAAGCGCGGCAGGAAGCAGTGGCAGTTCTTCAAGCGGACTTACTGCGGGAACTTTTACAGAATACAACCAAAATGCCACCATTGATACTTCATACAACAAAGTTCTGTATATAAATTTAACCGATGGAACTTGGTCTGTAGACAATGCGACTTTCACGGAAATCCAAAAATCAAAAGCTTATCCGTTTGGCGAAAACGACAATTCCGCAATAATTGAATACACGAAAGACGATGATAAAAATTCCACAGGCTTAATCAAAATCGATGTTCAATCTTCTTCCGAAGATATGGCGTTTTATCTTAGCGGAACTTCTGAAACTGGCGGCGTAAAAATCCAATCGAACGGCACGAACAAAATCGCACTTTATTTAAACGATGCAACGATGACTTCCTCGAATTATCCGTGCGTTGATATTACAAAAGGTTCAGACTCCATTGTGAACATAAGCGGAACGAATACATTTGCCGATGGACGCGCTTTTGGATATGGTTTTGGGGATTCTGCGGCAACTTGCGATTCAAGCAGAGTCGGAAACGCGGAAGGCTCGGATTCCAAAGGAACGCTTTACTGCAAAGGCGGAATGACGATTTGCGGAAGCGGCTCGCTTTCCGTAACGCAAGCGTACAAAAATTGCATTGCGTCAAAAGACGGCGTTCTAAAAATCGAAAACGGCTCTCTCTCGCTCACATCAAAAGGCAAAAACGGACTTTTCGGCGGGCAGGCGGTTGTGGTTCAAGATGGCACGATTTCAATCACTACGACTGGCGAAATCAGCACGAGTTCCACGCCTGCCGTTTACAGAAAAGCGAACGGAATCAAAACGGACGACGACGATTATCCTGAAAGTTATGTTTCAATCGAAGGCGGAAGCGTTACCGTCAGCGCGAATTACGGAAAAGCAATCAACGCGCCGATTGTGAAACTTTTGGGCGGCGAAAACTCGTTTTCGTCAGCGGGAACGGCGCAGGGCGCGAGCAGAATGATGGCTCCTCCCGCGTTTTTTATGGACGCTCCGCCTCCTCCGCCAGACGGTGATTTTCCGCCGATGTTTTCGCGCGCGGGCGGACCGGGCGGAAGCGGCGGAATGCCTGGCGGAAATCAAGGCGACACGCAAGGCGGAAACGCGGGCGGCTCGTCTTCTAGCGCGACATACACTTACTATGACGCGGACGGCGTTTTGCAAAGCGGCACGATAACTTTTGCGCCCGAAGGAATCGAAGGCGCGAGCGCGATTACGATTTCTGGCGGAACGCACACTGTTTCGGGTGGCGACGACGGAATCAATGTTTCAAATACAGGCGGAACGCTTGCGATTTCTGGCGGAACGCTGTTTGTAAAAGCGTCGGGCGACGGCTTGGATTCAAACGGCAACATCACAATTTCGGGCGGAAAAGTCGTTGTAAGTCAGACTGGCGGCGGAAATTCCCCGATTGACGCGGGCGACAACTATACATTCACCGTAACGGGAACTGACGCAACCGTTTTCGCTCTCGGCTCAAAAGATATGTTTGATGAGTCGATTCCGTCGAGTTCTTCGATTCCATGGATTTCTTCGACTTCGCTTACAAGTGGAACTTCGTCTTTGGGCGTAAACGAAATCATCGCGATTAAAGATCCGCAAAGTTACAACGCGGCGATTTTGATTTCTCCCTCGCTTACAAGCGGACAGCCGTGCAGTTTTGTTCAAGGCGGAACAATCAGCGGCGAAACGGAAATTTTTGACGGCGTTTATTTTCCCGCGAGCGTAACGGGCGGAACGGAAACTTCTGAAACGGCAACAACTACAAGAACTTCGAGCAACGGCGCAAGACCGAATCGCGTTTTCAATCGGAGGGGATTATGAAAAAGCGATTTTCTTCCATTATATTGCTTTCGATTTTGGGGATTTCGGCGTTTGCGCAAAAAATCACAATAAAAAACACGTTCGGCGGCGACGCGGACGAGTTTGGCGACGGCGATTTTTTTGCGCACACAAAAGAAACGGACATTTCGGGCGAAACGAAAACGGCGAACAATTTTTTTGCGGGCGACCAACTTCAAGCCGATTTTGAAAGCGACATTTTGACTGCGCGCGCCCGCCTTGAACTTTTGTACACGAACAGCGGCGACGCTTCGGCAAAGTTCACGCTTTTTCCGTCGGGCTTTGCGCATTTTGAGCCGATTAGCCAATTCGGAATCGTTTTTGGAAACGGCTACGGAAAACGATTTGCCGCGCGCTCTGCTTTTTTGGCGGCGGCGGACGACACCACAAAAACGGGCAGACTTTTGACCGACACGCTCGGGCGCGAAGAATATTTCGGCGGCGAAAATTTCTGCGTAAAAGCGAACGGATTTTCAGCGGGAGCAACGAGCAACTGGACTTTCGGCGAGTTCGACGAGTTTTTTGTGAAAGCAGCGGCTGGCGCGACGATTTATCCAGATTCAAGCGACACGGAAGCGGCGGCGGATTTCGGCGTGAACGCGGGAATCGAAGACGGATTCGACTTTGCGTTTACGGCGCACAATGTGAACAGCGCGGAGCGAAAATTCGGCGCGTTTTTGGGACTCACATCGATTCAAAATCTGATTTTGAACGCGCATTTTTACTACAATTTCACCGATTCAGACTTTTTGACAGAATCCCGCGTTGAGCGAAGTGGCGCAGACGAATTCAAAAAGCAGAAAACAAAATACGCACTCGGAGCAAGCGGCGGCTACAAATTTTCTTCGGGATTTGGAATTTACGCCGACTTGATTTCTGGACTTACAAACGAATACATCGGCGACATAAAATATTACGATTCAGACGGAAATCTAATCGAAACCAAAACGGCGACAATCGTTCGCGGACAGACGATTGTAAAGTATAAAAACGGCAAAGCAAAACGCACCGACGAATTTGTCCACGGCGGCGTGCCGTTTTACTCGCAAATCCGCGTTGCATACGATGTTTCGGACGAAGTTTTAGCGGAAATGTCGTTCAAAATCCGCGCACTTTTGCGCGATGCAGATTCAACTTGGTTCACGATTTATCCGCGTGCGAGCGTGAATCTTCCGCAAAAAATCGGCACAGTCAAAGCGGGAATCCGCTTGGATTTCAACACTGCGCGATACCACGGACTTTCCTCCGTTTCCGTTCCGATTTCGTACACATACAAAACAAAAAAGAAAATTTGACCGCATTTCGACTTACGCTCTTTTGTCCGCGCACGGCGGTTGAGCAAAGTCGAAACCCAAAACCAAAACGACGGAAAAAAGAAAAATGGCTATCGAAGTTTTTAACAGGCGCGAAATCAAATATATGCTTTCGGACGCGGACAGGGACGCGCTTTTGGAAGAAATCCGCGGAAAAATGGAAAGCGACAAATTCAACGCGGGCGGAAAGCCGTATTCCATCTGCAACATTTACCTTGACACCGACGCGAACGAGTTGATTCGAAAATCGCTTGAAAAACCCGCGTTCAAAGAAAAAATCCGCCTGCGCAGCTACGGAATCGTCGGCGCGGGCGACACCGTTTTTCTTGAAAGCAAAAAAAAGTTCGGCGGCGTGGTGAACAAACGCAGAACCGCGCTGACATTGGCGGACGCATACCGCTATTTTGAAACGGGCGATTTTCCGAATCATCCAAAAATGAACGCGCAGGTGATGAAAGAAATCAATCGAACTTTTGAATTCTACCGATTAAAGCCGAAAGTTTTTCTTGCCTACGACAGATTCGCGTTTTTTGAAAAAAACAATTCAGATTTCAGAATGACGCTCGACACGAACATTCGCGCGCGGCGCACGGACATTCGGCTTGACACAAACTCGGACGGCGGCGCGCTTCTGCCAGACGGCGTGTGGCTTTTGGAAGCAAAAGCGTTTCGCGCGTTTCCGCTGTGGTTCGTGCGATTTTTATCGTCGCGCAAAATTTACAGCACATCATTTTCAAAATACGGCACAGAATACAAACTCTGGCTGAAAAAACAAAACGGCGCGTCATTCTGACGAATGTCAGAATCTTGAAAATCTTGCGATTTTTAGATTTTAGAATTTTTTGCGTGAAATATTGGAACGAATGACGAGTTTTGCAGAGCAAAATCTCGCAGAAAATTCTTTAGCATTTTCAGGGTTCTTAGGGGCTTGCCC
>CAJOEO010000067.1 GCA_905233535.1 uncultured Treponema sp. | reverse complement strand
TGGAAAGCGGACGCGGCTTTTCGCTACGATTTGGTGGAAAGCGCGGAAAAAAATTGGTACGGAAAAAATTCTGTTGACACAAAAAACGTTTCGCTTTCCGATTGGAACGCTGGTTTTTGGTTCGTTCTGCCCGAAGGTTTTGCCGAGCGCGTCGAAAAAGTTTTTGTGGAAAACGTTTCGGGGACGATTTTGGGCAGCGATGGCAGAAAATATCGCGAACTTTCCTCCACGGAATTTTTGCTTTCTGCCGCAAAATCTTCCGTTTTTTTGAGCGACGACGCAAAATCTTCCAAGAAAAACGGAAAATTCCCCGCAGTCGCGTTCGTGATTTCGGGCGGCGCAGATTCTTCAAAAATTCAATCTTTTTGGGACGAAACAAAAGAATATTTTGAAAAATGCGGTGCGGACGCGAGCAAATTCTGCTTTTTTGAAGACGACGTTTCAAAAGCGAACGTAAAAATCGGCGGCGAAAACGCGATTTTCGTTCAGCACCCCGCAGGATTTTCGCCGTTTTTGTCGGCTCATCGCTACGATTTGGGGACTGGAAATCCAACGGACGCGGCGATTGCTTCAAAAAGCGCGCAAACGTCGCAGAGCGAATACGTCGTTTGGGTGGGCGAAAACGACGTTTCGTTCTTGCAATCCGACGTTTTTCGTTCAAAACACATTTTCGCCGACGTTTCTCTTTCGCAAAATGCAAGCAATTCTCCTCTTGAACCGAAATTTCGATTTCCGCTTGCACAAACGAATCCCGAATGTTATTTGGGCGGCACGTCAAAAAACGACCTCGTTTTGCGCGTTCGTTCGTATTCCGCCGTTTCGCGTTACGAAATCGGAACGAAAGCGGTTGCGGGAACGGTTCGCGTTTACAAAAACGGAATTTTGGACGCGGGCGCGACTTACGACGAAGAATCGGGGACGATTACGCCGTCAGTTTTTGTGGGCGCAAGCGACCACTTAAAAGCGACTTGGTTTGAAGAAGGAAGCGACGGCGCGGGTTCGTTTGCGTTTGCCGCGGGATTTTTGCGTACCATTTCGGAACACTGGAAAGCGGACGTTTCTTTTGCATCGCGCTACACATATTCGCCAGATTCCGTCATTTCTTCCTCGTCGTCGTTGCCGTCTTATGCTGCACTCGCGCTCGGAAGCGAATACGCGGGAAAAAGCGTTTCGTTTAGAACTGCCGTTTCTTCTTGGAATGGACGAAAAATCTAGCGAAACGAAATATTTGCAAAAATCCGCGGCGACTTCGCTTCCCGACGGATTCGTTCCGACTTTGAATGTGAGCGGTGCGCCCGAACTTTTTGAAGAAACAAAGCAAAAAGCAAAAACGTCTTCTTCCACGGATTCAGAAATTTCAGGTTACGCCGTTTCGTTTGAGTGGGATTTTTCGACTTCGAGCGAAAATCTTTGGGCGGCGCAAACTTTCGCGCTTTCTCTTTCAAATTCTGACCTTGCAAATGCGAGCGAATTTCAAATGGCGTTCAAAAATGTTTCGGAAATTGATGTGGATTTTCGGGCATTTCTTCAACTTGGCGTGGAAACTTCTTCAAAATTCGAGTCGGTTGAAGAAAAAACGAAAATTCCAACTTGGGAAATCACGAACGAAATTAAAAACGCAAAAACTTTTCGCGACGGCACGATTTCACTCGTTTTTTCGGATTCTCAACGCGCGGCGATTTCGCGGGCGGGCGGAAAAGGTGCGCGTTTAATCGTCGTTGGAAAAAGCGGGAGCGGTGCAATTTTGGCAGGTCCGCACAAAGCGTCCGCCGTTTCGTTTGCGATTTCGCGCGCGGACGAATCTGCAAAAATCGCGTCGTTTGAAGAACGCGAAAAAATCGATTTTTCGGACGCGAAAAAACTTTGCGCAAAAAATAATTCGGTTCAAGTTTTTAGCGCGACATTTGACGAGAGCGCAAAAGATTCTACGATTGGCGCGGTTCGATTTTTTGAAAAAAGTGCGTTAAAAGATTACGAATTTTTGAAATTTTTTGCAAAAATCGCGACCGACAAAAAAAACGCGCCGTCAACTTTGGGCGAGGCGGCGGATTTTCCGCTTGAATTTTTTGTGGAAAGCGCGGACGGAAAAACGGGCGCGAGCGCGTCGATTTCTTATGATTCTGTGCAGAAAATCGCGGACGGTTCGTGGCACGAAATCGCGCTTTCGCTTTCTTCGGGGCAACTTTTGATAGACGGTGCGACGGTTTACGCAAAAACGTCGGTTGAAAATACCGGGGAGGGGTTTTCAAAATTCACAAACGTTTGGAATCCGCTTTGTAAAAATCAAACTTATTTTAAGGAATTACGAATTGACGAATTGCATTTGTCGGATTACAGCGGACATTTTTCTGCGCGTTCTCGGTCAACGGCAAAATGGAAAATGCAAGAATCGCATGGGATTTTAAAAGAGGCGGAGGCGAGAGGAACGGCGGATTTTTCGACTTCGCATTCGTTTTTTGACGGCGCAAACGAAAAATCCGCTCTCGTTGACGGATTTTTTGGCGCAACGATTTCTTCGATTCGCTCGGAATTTTCTGCGGCGGGAAACGGCGCTCTTTCTAGCGCGTCGCATTTGGTGAAAACTCAAAATCCGTTTTTGGGGATTTTTGGCGCGTCGGAATCGTTTTCGTTCGTTTTGGATTCTAGCGCGACGACGGAAAAAATCGTAAAAATTGCGGGAAAAAGTGCGTCTTTTTTGGCGCAAACAAACGCAAAGGCGGATTTGTGGTCAAAGTCGCAAAAGGCAAAAACTCAAGTCGATTTTGAATTTTTTGGCGTAAAATCAAAAACTCAAGTCGATTTTTCGCAATCGATTTCTTCAAAAAGCGAAATCGATTCTTGGCTTGAGGGCGTAAAAAAAGCGAACGCTTTGGCGTTTAGCACGGGCGAGGCGGACGCGACAAAACGCGATGTGGCTTTGAACACGAATCTTTCGGGCGCGGTTTGGAAAATAAAACCCGAACTTAGCGCGCAATCGGGCGGCACGCGGACGGTTTCGGCAAAAACTTTTTCTGATTCGTCGTTCGTTTCTGTTTTGTTTCCGTTTTCGTTTGAAAAAAGTTCGTTTTCGTTCAAATGGAAAAAAAGCGCGGGCGGTGTAAAATCGAGTTCGGTTTCGTCGGATTACAAGGACGATTTGTGGGATTTGGCGGGCGTTTTGGACGAACGCGATTGGTTTTTGAAGGCATTTCCCGTGAACGATTTGGCGAGTTCTAGTCTTTCGTCGAGCGTTTTGAAGTCGGCGGGTAGCGGCGAAAGCGCGTTTTTTTCTACGTTATACGAGGCGAATTGGAAGCGGTCTTTTTCTGCGAGCGCGGCGGATTTTTTTGTTCCAAAAACAGCGACTCTTTCGTTTTCTCGCGACATTCGGGCGGCGACGAGTGTCAGCGACCTTTATCAAATCAAGGTCAAAACTGGCAGTACGTCGATGAATATTTTTGGAAAACGCGGAATTATTCCGTTTTTTGATTGGTACGAGCAGGACGAATTTTCGACTTCGGTTTCGATTGCTGCGAAAATTCCAAGAAAATCTCCGAGCGAATGGACTTGGCAGGCGAGCGGTTACGTTCAAGCGACTTTTTTAATCCGCGAGGGCAACGAACTTAAAACGGGAATCGAAGGCTCGTTTTCGGGAACGGAAGATTGGAGCGCGAAAGCAACTGCGGTTTGGAAGCGAAACGGAAAAAGCGCGTTTCTTGACGGCGCGATTGGGATTTTTTGGAGAGCGGGGCGCGAAAAATCGCGAAAGCACACGAGAAAAGACAGTTTTAATTTTTCTGCGTCAAACTCAAGTTCCACAACGTCGTCCACAAGAAAATACAGTGCCGAATATTCGCACGAAATCGACAGCGAACTTTCAAAATACATTACGTTGAACACGGCTTTGGGCTTGAATTACAAATGCGTTTGGGAAAAAAGCGCGTCGCTTGAAGCCACGGCTCTTTTGGGCGTTACGATAAAATTCTAAAAAAAAATGCGGGGGCTTTGAAAACCTCCGCGCTTTTTTTGTGCAAAATTATTTTAGCGGTGAAAAATATCCTGTTTCGTCGCGTCCACTTCGATTCATCAAATACGTTTCGACTTCAACTGGAAGGTATCGCTGACCGAATTCCGTTTGCAATCTTGACGTAAACGAAAGTCTGTAAATGCCAGACGGAATCTCTATGATGTCTTCCACGATTTTTGAAAGTCCTTGCGTTCTGTAAACGTAATATTCGTGTCCTTCGGTGTTTTCGCAAATGTAGCGGATTTCGCCGTCCGCGCTTCCTTGTTCCAAAAGAACTGTCAAAAATGAAACGGAATTGTTGTTCAAAAATGCCGTTAAATCTGAAAGTCCGTAGTGGTCAAACGCTTGTTGCGTAACTCGTCCGCTTCCAATGTAAACGATTGCGCGTTTTGACTCTCCGTTTACTAGTGCGCCCGCGGAAAGTCGAATGGCGGTGTCTAGCGAAACGATTTTTGAAACTGGCGTTTTTAATGCCGCCGCCGTGAATTTTGCAACGCCCGTTGGACTTCCTTCGTATTCCACGACTGGAACTGCGCCCGCACAAACGATTCGTAGCGTGCCTTTGCCGTTCATCGCTCCCGCAATTTCTTTGACAGCGTTTTCCAACGCTTCGTCTTGCAACGCGCTTTCTTCCGAACGGTCGATTACTAGCGTGATGTCCGCAATTTCGTTTGAATACGCCGCGCCTTCAAGTCTAAAATCCGCAACCGCTTGCCCATCTTCTGTAACGACAAAATTTCGTTCTTTTAAGCCGACGATGCTTTGTCGTCTGCGATTTTCGACTTTTACGTCCACAACGACTTTCGGGAAAAGGTCGGCGTTCACTTTTTCAATCTGTACAAAGAATCCGCCAACGAGTTCGCTCATTTTTGCCATTACAAAAACTTCGTTCGACGTGAAATCCGTTACGAGAATGTTTCCGTTTACGTCTGGAACTGCACTTGTTACGCGACTC
Source organism: uncultured Treponema sp. (assembly GCA_905233535.1). Taxonomy (GTDB): domain Bacteria; phylum Spirochaetota; class Spirochaetia; order Treponematales; family Treponemataceae; genus Treponema_D. The sequence goes on along the minus strand of CAJOEO010000067.1, from coordinate 4,109 downwards.
GGCGCGTTTCCTGTGCTGACGTTTTCAAAAACCGCGCCTGTATCGCTGTCAACTGAATAGACTTTGTTTCGGTCGCAAAGAACGAGATATTTTCCCCAAGATTTCATGGATTCTGGATTTTTGAACGTTTTTGCTTTGCACAAAAGTCCAAGATAGTTCCCCGACGTGTCAAATTTGTAAATCGCGCCCGTAACTGCGTCAACTACAAAAACGATTCTATCCAAAATTGCAATTCCCGTAGGTCCTTTCAGCCCCGAAAATCCCGATTGCTTTCCGCCAAAGAAAAATAGGGCGTTTCCTTCGTGGTCAAAAACGTCCACTCGCGAATTTCCAAAATCTGTTACGAAAATGTTTGAATCCGAATCCAACGCGATGTATTGCGGTCCGATTAAGCCGCCAACGTCCAAGCCTTTGTGTCCAAACGAACGAACAAAAAGCCCATCTTTCGTTAATTCTGAAAGTCGATTTCCCGCAAATTCGCTGACAAGCAAATTTCCGTTAGAAAGTCGAACCAAATCCATCGGGCGGTCGAATCCGTTTATTGGACCTGTCGATTTTGCCGTAACAAGTCCGTTCACGTCGAGGCGCACGAGTTCGTTTGTGCCGTATGCCAAAACCCAACTTGAACCGTCTGCGTTTGGCAAAACGGAAACGGGTTGACTAAATACGAGGCTTTTTCCGTCGTTGCCAGCAACGCCTTTGTAACTTCCGCTTTCTGTATAGCGTACAGGCGAATCGTATCGATTGTCGGTAATGCGTCGTTCGCGTACAACTTCGATTCTGTTTTTCAAAAGCAAACCGCCATAATTCGCTTCGCTTGCAAAATCCCATTGTTGCAAAGCCACGCCTTCAATTCCAGAGCGGTAGTACGCTTTTCCGAGCCAATCCAAAATTATGTTTTCGCCTGGAAGATATGAAAGTGCGCGTTCAAATTGCATAACCGCGTCGTTAAACGCGCCTCGATAATATGATTGAACGCCCAAACGAAATTCTTGCTCGGCAAGTCCGCTTGCTGCCGAACGTCCGCCAGTCGCAGAAATTTCAGTCGCTTCGGGGCTTTTAAACGCACCCGATTGCGCCGTTGCGTTAAACGAAAAAAATGCGGAAATTACAAAAATCGAACCATAAAACGAAACAGGAAATTTCATCACAACGACCTTCCTTTTTTTCGACTAAATCTCTTGCGCCAATCGTAAATGTTCGGCAATTTCGGGATTTTCTGGCAGAAGTTGTTTAGCCTGCATTAAATATCGAACGGAATCTGACATCAAACCCAATTTTAAATAAACCCAACCGAGAGAATCCAAACACGCGGCAGACGCTGGATTTAATGAAAGTGCCTTTTTGCAATACATTAGCGCGGTTGTTAAATCGCGATTTTCGCACGCAAGAACGTAGCCTAATCCGTTTAGAGCGGTTACGTTGTCTGAATCGATTTCGATTGCTTTTTTGTAAAAATTGATGCTCGCTTCAACCATTCCGTCTTCCCAAGCGCAAAACGCAAGAGAAGCGTAAACATTTGCGGGACGAAAATTCGCTTCAAGAAGTTTTGTAAGTTCAAGTTGTGCGAGTTTTCGTCTTCCAGAAAGCGCGTAAATCACCGAAAGAATGTAACGGCATTGCAAAATCCGCTCTTCTCTAAGCGTTCGCCTTCGCGGATTTTCTACGTTTCCAGACGTTACGACTTGTTCCAAATAAAGAAGAGCGTCTTCGTTTCGATTCAAACGCGCATAACACAAGCCAATGTAGTAAGCCAAATCAATGTTGTCTATTTCTTGGTCTTCTGGAAGCGACAAAAAAAACGTGAGCGCGCCGTTGTAATCGCGCTTGTTGTACAAAGATATTCCATCTTGAAATTTTGTAGACTCGTTCATTTTTTGTTTTTTAGTCCTTTTGTTTTTTTAGAATTCCGAGCCGAAGTCGTTTTTGGCAGAGGGTTCGGCGAAAATGCGCGTTACGCAAACTAATCCGCGTGAAGACATCGAAAAATCATCTTCACATTTTTCTTCTTTGCGCTTTGAACTTTGAATATTTCCACCTGCAAAGAATCCGTAAAACACATCATCGCTACCGTTCGGGTCTGAAATAAGCGAAACTCTGTCGCGGTAATCTCTTATTGAAAGCGAAGCGAATCCCACACCATTGTAAATATCGGCGGAACGACCGTTCACGCTTACAAAAACATCGTTTGTGCAGAGCGAAATAAGTTTTTTTAGATTTTTTGCGCAAAATTCCGCCATCGCGCCGAACTTCCATGTTCCGTCGTAACTTTCCACGCTGAGTGCGATTCCTGGAACACCATAAAGAACGGCTTGTCTTGCAGCGGCGCACGTTCCCGAATAAACCACGTCCGTGCCAAGATTCGCGCCTTTATTGATTCCCGAAATCACCGCGTCGAATTTTCGTCCACCAAAAATCGTCGAAAGAATCGCGCTAATCGTGCAATCGACTGGACTTCCCGAACACGAAAACCAATTTTCTTTTACGCGACGAAATACGAGTGGATTTTCCATCGTTAAAAGCGACGAAACTCCCGAACAATTTGAATCTGGGGCTAAAACAAAAACGCTTGCGCCCGCGTCTTTTAGCGTTTTTTCAAGCAAAATCAAGCCTTCGCCCGTGATTCCGTCGTCGTTTGTTAAAAGCAGCGTCATTCCAGAGAGGTCGATTTTTTCCATAATATTCCTGTTCTTTGTGAATGAAGTTTAGCAGTAGTTTAAATGAAGATTTACAATTTTTCTACGATTACGCCGTCTTCGCTTTTGACTTCAAAGCACGTCGTTCTAAAACCAAAAATTTTCGTGTATTCGGAAAGCCTTTTTTGAAATTCTGGAATGTTCGATTCGTCGAGTATTGCAAAAAGACAACGCCCAAAACCTTGTCCCGTAATTCGTCCGCAACAAACTGGATTGTGTTCGCTGTCTGGTTCTGGATTTATTTCAACAAGTCTTTTTAGAATCCAATCGATTTCGGGGCAAGAAATATCGTAAAGGTCGCGCATATTTTCGTGGCTTCGATTTATTGCGCGTGCAAAAAGCGGAAACGTTCCGCGTTTTAGCGCGTCCAATGCGTCTAGCGCGCATTGATATTCGTTTATCACGCCATACAAATGCCGTCTAAAATCTTCTGGAACTGCGCCCAAAACTTCGCTAACTTCGGCGCGGTCGCTTTCGTATTCCCAATCTCCGTCCGATTTTTTTCGTCGAAGAGAAGAAAGTAACGTTCTGTGAGATTCGTTCATCAAACTACATTCGTTCCATGCACTAAGTCGAGGAACGCGAGCGTCCACAAGAAGAATGCTTTTTCCAGAAAACACAAAATCAATCGTTTTAAATGCGTCTGCTGGCTGAATCACGCTGTGGTCTGTTAAAACGAGGGAATTTTTTTTGCTGAACATTGCGGTTAAATTTTCCGCCAAATGATTTTCGTTTTGTTCTTTTAAGAATTCTTTGTTTCCGCGTTCAATTACGCTCAAAAGTTCAACGCACACGCCGACGCGACTTTCATCGCCGTCGTAATTCCCATGCCCGCGCTCGGTTGCAACGGAGAAGAAACGCAAAAATCAAGCCCTGGCATATCGGGCTGTTCGCCTTCTTTTTGTTCGATGATTCTTCCAGAAATAAACGAATGAACGACGGATTTTATGGAATTCGACCATTTGTCTTCTTTTCTAAAACGAAGTGCGAGCAGGCTGATGTGTTTGTTTTCGCCTGTTTCCGCGTAATGAAAACGCAAAAGGTCGTCCGTTCTCGGCGAAATCGAAACGCAAACAAATCTGTCGATTGCCATAGAAAGCGTTTTTCCGCCAAAAAACCAAGTATGTTCTCCAATCAGATGAAAACGACCAGGCGCACTCGCAATAACAGATGGCTTTTTGCCAAATGCTCGTTCGTGCGCCACGATTGTTCTCGCGACCTGCTCTTTTCGGTCAATCTGATTTTCGATTTTCACTTTACACGCTTCTCTTTTATCTACCCCGACGATACCGCTTAATAAACAGTGCGTCGTTGCTTTTTTACATACGATTGAATAAAATGGTAGTATAATGTATCGAATTTTACAAGTTTTTTTTTCACTTTTTTCCGCGCTCCTGCTTGCGCTTGCTATTC
>CAJOEO010000066.1:7328-8452 GCA_905233535.1 uncultured Treponema sp. | reverse complement strand
TGCGGAACTCCGCGAGGAGCGGCAGGGATTCCTTCAAGATTGAAGTTTCCGAGAGTGCGGTTCTGGCTTGCCATCTGTCGCTCACCCTGCAAAACGCGAATCGTAACCGCCGTCTGTCCGTCCGCCGCAGTCGAGAAAATCTGGCTCTTTTTGGTCGGAATCGTTGTGTTTCGCGGAATCAAAACTGTGCAAACGCCGCCCATCGTTTCAATTCCAAGCGAAAGTGGCGTAACATCAAGCAAAAGAACATCGTGAACATCGCCCTTGATAACGCCGCCCTGAATTGCCGCGCCGACCGCAACCGCTTCGTCTGGGTTTACGCCCTTTGAGCCTTCCTTTCCGAAAATCTGCTTGACGATTTCCTGAACTTTCGGCATTCGGCTTGAACCGCCGACAAGGAGAACTTCGTCGATTTTGCTCGCGTCGATTCCCGCGTCGCTCATCGCTTTGCGGCAAGGCTCTTTTGTGCGCTCAAAAAGGTCGTCCGTCATCTGCTCAAACTGCGCGCGAGTGAGCGTTTTCTGCAAGTGCTTAGGTCCAGTCGCGTCCGCCGTAATAAACGGAAGATTGATGTCAACGCTAGTCTGGTTCGAAAGCGAGATTTTCGCGTTTTCTGCCGCCTCGCGCAAACGCTGCAACGCCATAGCGTCTCCCGAAAGGTCGATTCCCGTATCCGCTTTGAACCCGTCGATGAGCCAGTTCACGATTGCTCTGTCCCAGTCGTCGCCGCCCAAATGCGTGTCGCCGTTCGTGGATTTGACTTCAAAAACGCCGTCCGCAAATTCCAAAATCGAAATATCGAATGTGCCGCCACCGAGGTCGTAAACCGCAATAGTGCGCTCTTTCGACTGGTCTTGATTAAAGCCGAACGCCAATGCCGCCGCAGTCGGCTCGTTGATGATTCGCTTAACATCGAGTCCCGCGATTTTTCCAGCGTCCTTTGTTGCCTGACGCTGAGAATCGTTGAAATACGCAGGAACGGTGATGACCGCCTCGGTTACGCTCTCTCCGAGATAATCTTCCGCGGTTTTCTTCATTTTCTGCAAAATGAACGCGCTGATTTCCTGCGGAGAAAATTCCTTGAGCGAGCCGTTTTCCGTAACTTCCACGCGAACATCTTGACC
>CAJOEO010000066.1:0-7320 GCA_905233535.1 uncultured Treponema sp. | reverse complement strand
ATGAAACGCTTAATCGAATAAACGGTGTTTTTCGGATTCGTAACCATCTGGTTTTTAGCAGGAAGACCCACGATTCGCTCGCCTTTTGCGGTAAATCCAACGATAGAAGGCGTTGTGCGTCCGCCCTCGGAATTCTGTATAACAGTCGGCGCGCCGTTTTCCATAACAGAAACGCACGAGTTTGTAGTTCCCAAGTCAATTCCAATAATTTTTCCCATTTTATTTTCCTCCAAATTTTATTCAGATTTTGGTTTTACAACCATAACTTTTGCGTGGCGAATCACGCGGTCGTTCAATTTGTAGCCTTTTAAGTAAACTTCTGCCAGCTGCTCTTCTTTTACATCGCCTTCTTTCATTCCAATCGCTTCGTGAATGTCGGGGTCAAACGCATCGCCCGCCGCGCCGTAGCCCACAAGATTGTACTTGTTTTCGAGCATCGAAACGAGCGATTTGTTTATCATCGCAACGCCGTCCGCGATTGATTTTGCGTCCGAAGCAGATTGAGCTGCCTGAACGGTTCTGTCAAAATTATCAAGGCTTTCAAGCAAATCTTTGAGCAAACTCGCGTTTGCGTAGGCGATTGCGTCTGCTTTTTCCGCAATCATTCGCTTTCTGTAATTGTCAAAATCCGCGCTTTTTCTCAAAAATTGGTCTTTCCAAGAATCTACTTCTTTTTGAAGAGCCTCGATTTTTGCCTGCGCATCGTCTTCGCTCGATTCTTCTTTTGATTCTTGCGAATCTTGAGAATCTTGCGAATTCTGCTCGGTTTCCTGATTTTGAGCGGTTTCTTCAACCTGCTCCTCTTTATTTTCGTTCTCGCTTTCCATAAGTCGTTCCCTTATCTTTTCCTAAAAAATAATTAAACAAAATGCAAAGCGTCAAGAAAAATTTTCAAAAATAAAAAAAATCGGTGGTTTTTTTCAACCACCGAAAAAATCGCTACAAAAGATTGATTCCGTGTTTTTTACATTCGATTCGGTCTGCGTCGCTCCAAATTCCAACTTGGATTTCGCCGATGTGCGCTTTTCTAAGGAAGAACATACAAAGTCGGCTTTGCCCGATGCCACCGCCCATCGTTAGCGAAAGTCCGCCGCTCAAAAGGCGTTTGTGGAACGGCAATTCTTCGCGGTCTAGGCAACCGCGTTCTTCAAGTTGTGTGTGCAAACTTTCTGCGTCCACACGAATTCCCATCGACGAAAGTTCAAAAGCGTTTTGCAAAATCGGATTCCAAACCAAAAGGTCGCCGTTCAAACCGCGGTGTCCGTCGCCCGTTTCCGTAATCCAATCGTCGTAATCTGGGCTTCGTCCGTCGTGAATCGTGCCGTCTGGAAGTTTTCCGCCAATTCCGATTATAAAAACCGCACCGTATTTTCGGCAAACTTCAAATTCGCGCTGTTTTGGCGACAATTCTGGATATTGACGCTGAAGGTCGTCCGCGTAAAGAAATTTGATTTCGCTTGGAAGGAACGGTCGGATTTTGTCGTATCGGTCATAAATGAAAAATTCAACGCGCTTTAAGCAACGATAGATTTTTTCGACGACTTCCTTTAAATGCATAACGGTTCTGTCATTTTGGTCGATGCACATTTCCCAGTCCCATTGGTCAACGTAAAGCGAATGCGTGTTATCCAATTCTTCGTCGGGACGAATCGCGTTCATATCGGTGTAAATTCCAAAACCTGGAAGAAGATTCATGTCTGTAACTTTTACACGCTTCCATTTTGCAAGAGATTGGACGATTTCCATCGTGCGTCCGTCCAAATCTTTTACGTTAAACGAAACAGGTTTTTCAACGCCGTTCAAATTGTCGTTCAAACCCGTGTTTGCAGGAACAAAGAGCGGAGCGGTTACGCGAGTAAGATTCAATTCCGTGGAAAGTTCGTTTTGAAAAAAATCTTTTAAACCAGAAATCGCGTGTTCCGTTTCGCGCTCACCGAGCGGACTTTCGTAAATGTCTGGAAGATAAAGTTTGCTCATAAAATCTCCTTAAAATACTTGTTTTTTCAGAAAAATTCGGCTGTTCTTATAACAACTGCAAAGATTCTAAACTTCTTAAATATTTTGCTCAACGACAAAAAAAATCGCAGACAATGCAAAAACATCATCTGCGACTTCTTTGTCATGGGCGTAAATTATTTCAAAACGCCCCCAACTCGTCAAGTGGTGTTTTGTGGCAAAAAATTCCCGCCGACAAAAATTCAAAAATATGGTAGAAAAATAGAAAATCACAAGGAGAAAAAAATGCCAAAGAAAAAAACGGTTAAAAAAAGCACAAAAAAAACACAAAAAAAATCGTCGTCAAAAAAGATTTTTTACGTTTTGATTTTGGTCGCGCTGGCTTTGGGTTTTGCGAAATTCAAAAATGACCCAGAATTTTTGAACGAAATTTTTTCGCAAGTTGAAACGACGATTTCTCAAAACGATTCGCCTTCGAATTCGCAAAATGAATCAAACGAAATCGCAGAAACAACCGAAACGACTTCGGGCGTTTTGCCGAAAAATCTTGAAATTCCAGTTTGCGCGGGAACGCACGGCGCAAAAGACCACCAGCGGCGCGATTTTTTGCATTATTCGCTTTGCTACCGCGAAAGTTACGAGCAAGCGGAATGGAGCGCGTATAGTCTTTCAAAAGAACAACTCGTCAAAAATACTAAACGCACTGACGATTTTAGAGAAGACCCCGAAATCAAAACTGGCTCTGCGACGCTTGCAGATTATCGCGGTTCGGGCTTTGACCGCGGACATTTGACACCCGCGGCGGATATGGCGTTCAGCAAAGAAGCGATGAGCGAAACGTTTTACATGAGCAATATGAGTCCGCAATCAGGTCCGTTTAATCGCGGAATTTGGCGACTTTTGGAAGAACAAGTTCGAGTTTGGGCAGAAAAATTCGGCGCGGTTTACGTTGTTTCAGGTCCGATTCTTGACAAAAAAGCGTCCGAGTTGAAAAAAATCGGCAAAAGCAACGTTTCAGTTCCCGAACGTTATTACAAAGTCATTCTCGTTCCGACAAGCGCGGGCGGCGTTTTGACGATTGGTTTTGTTTTGCCAAACGACGAATGTAAAGGAAAAAAGTTCTGGGATTTTGCGACGAGCGTCGCGTCGGTGGAAAAAGAAACTGACCTTGATTTTTTCAGCCTTTTGGACGATTCGATTGAAAAAAAGGCGGAATCTTCGTTTGATGTTTCGCTGTGGAAATAGGCGCGGATTTTCTGTAGAATCAAATCGGATTTTCGGATTCTGAAAAATCAAAAATATGAAAAAATCCGCGAATCAAAATCTAAAAAATTGGGGAAAAAAATGGCATCACCTTTGGAAAATTATCTTTCTTCGTGCGGCGGAAAACCGAACGCGGCGATGACGGCGTATGTTGCAAATTTGCAGCAAGTTTCTTATGTTTCGCCTTCGATTGCGACGGACATCGTAAACGAATTGGAAAATCAGCGAAGCCACTTGAAATTAATCGCGTCTGAAAATTACTGCTCGCTTTCAGTTCAGGCGGCAATGGGAAATCTTTTGACGGACAAATACGCAGAAGGCTATCCCGAACACCGTTACTATGGCGGTTGCGTGAATGTTGACGCTGTTGAAATGGAAGCGGCGCGCGAGGCGGAAAAATTGTTCGGTGCGGACTACGCTTATGTTCAGCCGCATTCGGGCGCGGACACGAATTTGGTCGCGTACTGGGCGATTCTTTCGGCAAAAGTGGAAACGCCGACTCTTCAAGAACTCGGCGTAAAATCGCTCGGCGAACTTTCCGCAGAGCAGTTCGACGAACTTCGCAAAAGATTCGGAAATCAAAAACTTATGGGCTTGGATTATTCTTGCGGCGGACATTTGACGCACGGCTACAAAATGAATGTTTCCGCACGAATGTTTGAAAGCCACCCTTACGGCGTTTCAAAAGAAACGGGTCTTTTGGATTACGACGAAATCGAAAAGCAGGCGATGGAAGTGCGCCCGCTCATTCTTCTTGCGGGATATTCTGCGTATCCGCGAAAAATCAATTTCAAAAGATTCCGCGAAATTGCAGACAAATGCGGAGCAGTTTTGATGGTGGATATGGCGCATTTTGCGGGACTTGTTGCGGGAAAAGTTTTTGAAGGCGACTTTGACCCAGTAAAATGGGCGGACATCGTTACGACTACAACGCACAAAACTTTGCGCGGTCCTCGTGGCGCGTTGATTTTGTGCAAAAAAGAATTCGCCGACTTTGTAAACAAAGGCTGTCCGATGGTTTTGGGCGGACCGCTTCCGCATGTTATGGCGGCAAAAGCAATCGCTCTCAAAGAAGCAAACAGCGATTCCTACAAAACATACGCGCAGAATGTTGTGAAAAACGCGCAGGCTCTTGCAAAAGCGTTGCAGGATTTGGGCGTTCGATTGCAAACGAACGGAACGGACAATCATCTTATGCTTGCCGATGTTACTTCCTACGGTTTGACGGGCAAACAGGCGGAAGCGGCGATGTTTGAGTGCGGCGTTACCGTAAACGCGAACGCTCTTCCGTATGACAAAAACGGCGCATGGTGGACGAGCGGTTTGCGGCTCGGCACTCCCGCTCTCACAACGCTTGGAATGGGCGAAAACGAAATGAAAGAAGTCGCGTCCATAATCGACTTCGTTCTAAAAGGAACAAAGCCAGGCGTTACAAAAGACGGCAAAATGGCAAAAGGAAAAATCGTTCTTGACGAAAGCGTCAAAGAAAAGGCGAGCAAACGAGTTCAAGATTTGCTTTCAAAATTCGTGCTTTATCCAGAATTGGATTTGGACTTTTTGAAAAAAGAATTCGTCAAATAAAAACGAACGGCGGTTTGGAAAAATAGAAACCGCCGATTTTTTTGTTTTTCTTTCAAAATTCGATTAAGAAAAAAACGAAAAATTTGTGAAAAAAAGAACGATTTTTTAACAAAAGCGACGTAAAACACGATAAAATAAAAATAGTGTTATTATCCAACAAAATCCTTATACACGGAGGAACACATGAAAAAAATAACAAAAGGACTTTGCACATTCGCGCTGCTAAGCCTGATTTCCGCGCCGACTTTTGCGGGAACTGTGGAATTTAATTGGGGAAACGGTCAAACTGCAACCGTAAACATTCCAGACGATTTGATGTCAATTGTAAACGACAATAAAAGCGCGATTGAAAACGCTCTGACGACGAATAATGTTTCTCAGACAGAGTTTCAGACGAACGTAAACGATTTCTATAATGATTATTCCACTTATTTGCAGAATTTTAGCACGCAAACACCGTACACGGATACAGTAAACGGATTGGACGATTTTTGTGGCGCACTTAGAGATACGATTCCGAACACGCAAACGATTCAAAACGTTTGGGCAAAATCTTGGATTGGAATGTTGCGCGACATGGTTGGCGGAGAATCCGATTGGAATTTTGGGTTCGGAGTAAACGCGGGCGTTGCAACGCTTGACATTACAGCGTTAAAAAAAGTCGGAAATTCGCTAAACGTAGACATGAGCAATCTAAAATCCGACAAACTCGTTTTTCCGACTATAACGGCGGACATTCGTTTGGGCGGAATCGTGTTGCCGTTTGACTTTGGTTTTGTGTTCAGCACGTTGGACACGCGCTGGTTTGATTCAATCGACAAAGAAATCGCTCCGTCGCAATTCGATTATTTTTCGATTGGAAGCGATTTGCGCTACAAAATTTTGAATAAAGAAGCAGGTCCGTTCAATCTTACGGCTTCGGCGAGTGGCGGATTCTACTATACAAGCGGTGGAGTAAACGTAGAAAAAGACGATTCGGGCGCGTCGCTTGATTTTTCTTCCACGACGTTCTTTGGCGGAGCGCAGATTTCTGCAAAAGCGTTGTGTTTTGTTCCGTTCGTTGGCGGTCGAATTATGCTTGCAAAATCTAGCGTAGATTGGAAAGCAAAAGCAAATTGGAACAGCATTCTTAACAGTGCAGACCAAAACATCAGTCAAGTTTTGAGTTATGGCGTTCTTCCGTCAGAATTTGAAGGCGGTACGAGTAATTGGAGTTTTAGACCTCAAATTTACGGTGGACTTGGGCTTGATTTGTTCGTAATCGACATCACGGTAAGCGCGAGTTACGACATAGTAAAATCGATTCTTGGCGGCGCAGTCAGTCTTCGATTCTCTCTATAAAAAAAATTAACGCCCTGCAAAATCAGGGCGTTTTTTATAAACAAGGGGTACAAAATGGAAATCAAAGCAGTCAAGTTCCGAAAAGACGGATTTTACACGCAGCCGTTTGCGTTTAGCGGCGAGGAAGGAATGGCGGCGTTCGACAAAAACGTTCGCTATCGCGGGAGTTTGCAAAATTATCTTATCGACACGGGAAGCGAGGTAATTTTGGTGGACACAGGACTTCCCGCGGGAACGCCAGAAGAATCGCCCGACGAAAACAGCCTTGCGTTTACGGGACTCGACATTTCGACTTATGTTCAAGCGTTCGAGAATTTGGGCTACAAAAAAGAGCAAGTTACGAAGATTCTTTTGACGCATCGCCACGCAGACCATTCTGGCGAACTAAAAAGTTTCCCGAATGCAAAAATCTACGTCAACGAAGACGAAATCGGCGCAGACGAACTGAAAGGCTTGCCGAATCTTGTTCCCGTGAAATTTACGGACGGCGCGTTTTTTAATTTTCCCGAAAGCCAGACGATTTGCGAGGGCGTTCATTTTATCAAAGCGAAAGGACACACGAACGGAAACAGCATTGTAATCGTAGAAAACGACGGACTTTTTTATATGCTTCACGGCGACATAACTTATGTTGACGAAGCGTTGTATCAGAATAAACTTTCCGTTGTGTTTGACAACAAAGACGAAGCGAGAAAGACGCTAGACCGCGTGCGCGAGTTTGTGTCGAAGCACCCGACAGTGTATTGCGGAACGCACACTCCGCAAGGTTACGAAAATCTTGAAGGAAAGAAAATAATCGACCTTGCAAATCCGCCAGAAACGATTCCCGCAGGCGAAATCGTATTCAAGACGGCGAGCGGAAAATATGTCTGCTCGATTTGCGGCTTTGTGTACGACCCCGCGGAAAACGGTGGCGTAAAGTTTGAAGATTTGCCAGCAGACTGGAAATGTCCGCGCTGCAAGCAAGGCAAAGACAAATTCAACAAAGCATAAAAAAATTGGGCGGATTTACCGCCCTTTTTAGTTGAAAACACAAGCACAATGTGCTTTTGATTTAAATGTAAATCCAACAACATTTAATAGGTTCAATTTCGAGTTTTTGATTCGTAATGAAAAAAATGGTCAAAAGAGTGTAGTCGAAATGACAATTTTCAATTTTTTACGAACAGAAATTTTTGA
>CAJOEO010000065.1 GCA_905233535.1 uncultured Treponema sp. | reverse complement strand
CAAGAATCTACAGCCGAATGTTCATGGCGTGCGAGTTCTTTAGGCCAATATACGTTCCATGTACTTTGTCGTCCTTCTTCCATCGCTTTTTTATCGTATATCGTCTTAATCGACATGAACGCCGCAAAATCTTCCAGCCAAAAAGAATTTTTTTGGCAAAACTCACGGAATTCTTGCTTTATTTCATTGAAATCCGAAGCATCGGAATCGGTTAGTTTTTCGACGAATTTATGCGATATATCCCACAAAACGCGCGTTTTCCAAGCAACGACCGCGCCAAAATCCACGTTGCCTTCTTTGCGAACGGTTACGGGGTGCCGAACATTCGGCGAAAGCCCCTCTTCTGCAAGCAAATCAAAATCGATGAAAAGCGGATTAAGCGCAAACGTCGAAAAAGATTGATATGGACTGTCGCCATAGCCCGTCGGACCTAGCGGCAAAACCTGCCAAACTTTCATTCCTGCGCTTTCCAAAAAATCCACAAAATCAAACGACGGTTTTCCAAACGTTCCAATTCCCGCAGAACCAGGAAGAGAACTTGGGTGCGCCAAAATTCCAGCCTTTCTATTCGACATAAAAAATCTCCTGTGTATAATGCAAAAAACTTCTTTATTATATCACTATTTAGAATTTTTGTATCAATTAAGCATAACTTTTTTTTATGTGTTTTATATGCAATTTTTTTCGATTCGATTTTTAGTTGAAAAAAAAACGGCGGTTTCGATTTAACCACCGTTTTTCGTTTTAGATTTTTCCGTCGTTCAAGATTTTTCTTGTGCGTTCAAGCGCGATTGAAATGTGTGGACAAACGTTTTCTTCGCCGAGTTTTTTGACCATGCCCGTTTTTTCCAAAAGTACACGCGGCTGTTCGTGAACGCCCGACAAAACGAGTTTTACGCCGCGCCGATTTAGCGCGCTTAAAGCCTGTTCTAGCGCGCGGATTCCGCCCGCGTCCAAATACGACGTATTTCTCATTCGCAAAATCAAAACTTTGTAATTAATGCCCGCTTTTTCGACGGCGACTTCAAATTTTCGAACCGTACCAAAAAATAGTGGACCTTCGATTTCGTAAACCATTGCGCCGTTTGGAATGTCGAGTTTTTCTTCGGGACGGTCGCGAGTCGTAACGGAATTCACGATTCCGCCCGAAAGTCCGTTCGTGTCTTCTTGAACTTCCGAAAGGTCTATCATTTTTTTGATGAAGAAGAACGCAGCAAATCCCATTCCAACGGAAATTGCAACCGTCAAATCCACGAAAATCGTAATCAAAAACGTAGCCAAAAACGTAAACGTGTCGGATTTTTGTCCACGAATTAACGCGCGAATCGCGGGAAATCCCGCCATGTTCCAAGCAACGTTCACCAAAACCGCAGCCAACGCTGGCATTGGAATCAACGCGGCGTATTTTCCCGCAAAAAGCACGATTACAAGAAGCGTCAGCGCGTGAACGATTCCCGCAACGGGCGTGCGCCCGCCGTTTTTAATGTTCGTTGCCGTTCTCGCAATCGCTCCCGTCGCTGGAATTCCGCCAAAAAGCGGCGTTACGATGTTCGCGATTCCCTGCCCGATTAATTCCGTGTTTGAATCGTGTTTGTCGCCAGTCATACCGTCCGCAACCGCCGCCGACAAAAGAGATTCGATTGCCGCCAAAACAGCGATTGACATTGCAGTCGGAAAAAGCGTCGTTATGGTTTTTATCGAAAAATCGGGGAGCGTTGGACGAGGAAGACTTGTCGGAATGTCGCCGATTGTGCGAATTTCTAGTCCGCGTGTGCGTAAAATCACAGAAACTATTGTAGCAACTAGAATTACTACTAAAGAACCTGGAATTTTCTTTATAAAATGCGCCCAAACAAATAAAAAAATCAGAGAAACGCCAGCCATTATAAAGGAATATGTGTCAAACGTTCCAAAAAAATGCGCAAAAACCGCCATTTTTGGCAAAAAATCGCCTGGCATTTTGTCGTAAGTTTCGCCAAGAATTTCCAAAGGCGTTGAAAAATCAGGTGAAAGTCCAAAAAAATTGCCGATTTGCCCGCCCGCAATCGTTACGGCAATTCCCGCAGTGAATCCTGTTACAATCGTGTATGGGATAAATTTGACAAGCCCACCCATTTTGCAAGCACCCAAAACGATTAAAAGAATTCCCGCCATAACCGTTGCAGTTGCAAGCCCCGCTGTTCCGAATTGCGCGACAACGCCATACACAATTACAGCAAACGCGCCAGTAGGTCCGCCGATTTGAACGGTGCTTCCGCCAAACGCCGAAATCAAAAAGCCCGCGATTATTGCGGTAAAAAGTCCCGCCGCCGCACTTACGCCAGAGGCGATTGCAAACGCAATCGCAAGCGGAAGCGCAACGATTCCAACGATTATGCCCGCTATCAAATCGCTGACGAATTTTGAGCCATTATAATCTTTTAGACAGTGAATTAACTCAGGTTTAAACATTTTATCCTCGTTTTTGAATATTTTATTTTATTTTGTAATAATGAATAAATCGAAGAATCTGTAAAATCTCAAAAAATCACGTCCAAAGATTTTTAGTCCAAATCGTTTCGCTAGAAATCGAACAAAGAGAAATTTGTGCATTTGCGTTGGATTCGATTTTTAAAGAAGCGAACGTTTTTCCGTCCTGACTTTTTGGAAGAGAAATCGAGCCAGGATTCAAATAAAAAATCCCGTTTTCTTCTTCAAAAAGCGCGACGTGCGTATGCCCCGAAACGACAAGCGTCCCGCAAGGAAGCCAAGTTGAAAGTTTTTTGCGGTCGTACAAATGTCCGTGATGAACAAAAATCCGCCGATTTTGCACAAAAATATTCGTGCTTGCGCAAAGGCACGGAAAATTTAGCATCATTTCGTCAACTTCGCAGTCGCAATTTCCGCGAACCGCAACGATTTTTTGAGAAATCGCGTTCAAAATGTCGGCAACTTCCTTTGGAGACCAGCCGTCTGGAAGAGGATTTCGCGGACCGTGATTCAAATAATCGCCACAAAGAACGATTAAATCGGGATTTTCTCCCGCAAACGAATCGAGCGCACGGCGCAAATCCGCCGCGTCGCCGTGAATGTCAGAAATAAATTGAATCGTCATGAATTTTTACATTCGCTCCAAATACGGAACTAAAACCAATTCCATCGCTTCTCGAAGAACGCGCAATGTAACCGAAACGAGAAGAAGTCGGGCAGATTTTACGTCCTCTTTTTCCGCGCCCAAAATCGGGCAATTTTGATAGAACTTTGCGAACAATTTTGCTATGTCGTAAATGTAATTCGCCACAACGCTTGAATCGTAAGAGGAAGCAGCACGACAAATCGTTTCTGGATATTCGCCGATTTTTCTTAAAAGTTCCCATTCTTCGCTTGCGTTTAAGATTTTTGCCGCGTCTTTTGGACTTGCGATTTTTACGCCAGAATCATTCGCTTTTCGCAAAATCGACGCAATTCTCGCGCCCATGTATTGTAAATATGGACCTGTATTTCCGTTGAAACTCAAGGATTCCGCAGGATTGAATACCATATCTTTGACAGGCGAAACTTGCAAAAGATAATAATGCAACGCCGAAAGCGCGACTTTTTCCGCGACTTCGTTGGCGTTTCCAACGTCTTCTTCGCGTCCGCGTTCTTGAATCGCCTTGAGAGCGTCGTCGCGCAACGAATCGATTAAATCGTCCGCGTCCACAACCGTGCCTTCGCGACTTTTCATTCGTCCAGTCGGAAGATTCACCATTCCGTAACTCAAATGGTAAAGTTTTTCCGCCCAATCGAATCCCAATTTTTTAAGAATGTAAAAAAGAACCTTAAAATGAAAAATCTGCTCACTAGCAACAACGTAAACAAGCCGATTAAACGCCCAATCCGCATGACGACTTATCGCCGTTCCGATGTCTTGCGTGATGTAAACGCTCGTTCCGTCCTTGCGTAGCAAAACTTTTTCGTGGTCTTCGCCGTCTTTGCCTTTGCCGACCGCCTCCGTAACGTCCACGCGAACAGAACCGTCTTGCGCCCGAAAAAAGATTCCTTTTTCCAAGCCTTTTTGAATTTCGTCTTTGCCTTTTAGATACGTTTCACTTTCAAAATACAACTTGTCAAACGACACGAGCGTTCGATTGTACGTTTCTTGAACGCCCGCAAGCGTCCAATCGTTCATTTTTTTCCAAAGAGTTCGCGTTTCTTCGTCGCCCGCTTCCCATTTTCTGAGCATTTCTTCTGCAAGGCTTTGCGCTTGGGGATTTTCTTTAGAATACTTGTCAAATTCAACGTAACACTGTCCAACAAAATGGTCGCCTTTCATGCCCAATTTTTCTGGCGTGTCGCCGTTTTTTTCATGAAAAAGTTTGTACGCGAGCATGGATTTACAAATATGGATTCCGCGATTGTTTATGATATTGACCTTAAAAACTTCCGCGCCCGCTTTTTTCAAAATACGCGAAACCGATTCGCCCAAAGCGTCGTTGCGCAAAAATCATAACGCGCTCGCCCGCCATAAAAGACGCGCCGTCCGCGTTCAACGAACCGAATTTTTCGCCTTCGTTTTGGATTTTTTCCAAAATTCGCTCAACTTCCTTTGACTTGTCAAGCGTTACGTTTACATAAGGACCGACCGCGCAAAATTTGCCGATTTCTGACGTTTTTTCCAAAAAATTCGATTCGATTTTTTGAACGACATCTTTTGCAATTTGCGCAGGCGCGGCTCTAAAAGTCTTTGCAAACAAAAAAAGCGGCATTCCAATGTCGCCGAGTTCTGGATTTGGCGGCGTTTCCACAGCAATTTTTTCCGAGTCAATCTCCGACGAAACGCCCTTTTCGTTCGCCAAAAGCAAAAGAGCGTCGACAACAATTTGGCGGCACTCTATTTTTACGTCTTTCATATTTTCCTCTAGGTTTTCAAAATTAAATCCGCGACGAAAACGACGCGGATTTTTTCTATACATTCGCTGATTTTTCCTTTATTATAGAAAAACATTTTCTATTTTGCTAGAGAGTTTAAGGGGGGCTATTTTGGACACTAATGTAATAGACCAATATATCAACGAGTTAATGACTAAATCGACTATGGATATTCCTATATGGAATATTGAAAAAGCACGTTCTGGCAGTAAATCAGGCTGGGATTATATTGACGGTTGCATGATTATGGCGTTGCTGGAAATGTACGAAACGAGCGGAAACAGAAAATTCTTTGAATTTGCAGACAAATACGAAGATTATCGAATTTCCGAAGATGGAAAAATCGACGGCTACAACAAAAATGAATGGAACATTGACAACATTAACGGCGGTAAAAATCTAATCACTCTTTGGCGACTCACAAAAAAAGAAAAATATCGTCTCGCACTCGCAAAACTTTACGAGCAGTTGGAAAATCAGCCGCGCACAACCGAAGGAAATTTTTGGCACAAAGCGATTTACCCAAATCAAGTTTGGCTGGACGGACTTTATATGGGGCAACCGTTTTACATGGAATATGACGAACTTTTTAACGGTGGCAAAAATCGGGACGACATTTATCGTCAGTTTTTTAACGTCGAAAAAATCATGCGCGACAAAGAAACGGGCTTGTATTTTCACGGATACGACAGCGCGAAAAAAATGTTTTGGGCGGACAAACAAACGGGCTTGAGCAAGAATTTTTGGCTTCGTTCGCTTGGTTGGTTTAGCATGGCGATGCTCGACACGCTTGTAAAAGCGGGCGACAAAGGCAGCGAAAACTGGAATCATCTTAAAAATATGTTTGTGGATTTGCAAAAATCCATGCTCAAATTCCAAGACGAAAGCGGAATGTGGTTTCAAGTTCCGAACCGTGCAAACGAAGGCAAAAATTATCTTGAAACGTCGGGAACGGCGATTTTTGCGTATTCGCTAATGAAGGGATTTCGTTTGCAACTTCTCGACGCACCAGAAATGCAAGGCGCGGGTGTAAAGGCGTTCAAAGGCATTTGCAAAAAATATTTGAACACGGACAGCGGAACTCTTCATCTTGGCGGAATCTGTTTGGTGGCGGGTTTGGGACCTGAAAAATCTCCGCGCCGCGACGGAAGTTTTGAATACTATATGAGCGAGCCGATTGTAAACGACGACGCGAAAGGCGTAGGTCCGTTCATTCTTGCTTACAACGAATTCAATTTAATCGGAAATTAAATCAAACAACAAAAGCCACTTGGACACTCATCAGGCGGCTTTTTTCGTCCGCGCTCAAATTTTCAACGAACGCGGATTGGCGACGAAAACTGCCAAACGCAAACGCGCCATTTTTTTGTGTGCAGCAAGTGCAATCTTTTGAAACTGTGATGTTTTTTCTGGAACGCCCGCACGCAAAAGAACGCCAACGTTTGCGGCGGTCAACGACAAACATTCGCCTTTTACGCTTTCTTTTCCAAAATCGCGGGCAAAAATTTCGCGACGTTCTTCGTCAACGCGGTAGCAATTTTCGCAAATGTGCGCACCGATTGCCGCAAAAATATCGTTTTCGTTTGAACCGAATCGTTCTTTCAAAAACGAAACGCCCTCGGCGGCAATTCCTGTGCCTTTCCAGCCCGAATGAACGACGCAACGCGCCTTTGTTTTTGCGTCAAACAAAAAAATCGGAACGCAATCGGCGACCGTTACAACGGGAACGATTTTTTCGTTTTTCGTGGCGATTCCGTCCGCGCGAATAAGATTCGTGTCGTTTTCGACTTTTGATTCAACGACGATTTTTGAATGAATCAACTCCACGCTCGAAACGATTTTGTTCGGAAAAACGCGCAAAAAAAATTCGTCCCTGTTTGGATTTTTTTCGTTCCAACGAAATCGCATCGTTCCCGCTTTTAAAAGGCTCATGCCCCATTTCGCGCCATCGATTTTTTGTCCATCGCAAAAAAACGGCGCAAGCGCGAAATCGCCCGAAGAATCTGCAAAATCGAGCAAAGAAATTTCCGTCATCACAGAGTTTCCAACTCCTCTTCTTGAGGATTGTCCACCATTTCCAATTCGCTCACCAAATTCAACGCGCTTTCAAAAGATTGTCGCGCATCTGCAATCGTTTTTTGGAATTTTAGATTTTCGTTATCTTTGATTTTGTTCAAATTTCCAATTCCCTCGAAATTTTTGTCGTGGCGGATTCCCAAAACACCCGCCAAAACTTGTTCAAGAGAACGCGCCGCAGTTCCAAAACGATGAAGAACCGATTGAATATCCGCTTGAATACTTGTCATCGTTTGTTCGATTTTGGATTGCTCTGAAAGCGTCCGCACTTTTCCTTCCATGCCTTCGTGTCCAAAAAAAACGCCCACGTCGCCAGACGGTTTCAGCCTGTCGTTAAACGAATTTAACGCAACGGAAATCTGCAAAAACGTGTTAAAAGCGTCGGCAAGAGCAATTTGATTTTCTTTCTTTTTGAAAACGCCTTCTTGCATCAGCGTTTTAATCGACAATTCAAACGACGGGAATTTTTGAAGAAAGTACCAAGTCAAAAAACCAGCAGTCATTTCGTAACGGAACGAAACTTCGCCTTTTAACGCGAGCCAGGGGCGATTTGGCAATTTTGGGAATGCGTCTAAGCCAAAATGACCGTGCAAACTTTGGCGCAACATTTCGCGCTTGCAAGCAACCGTCCAGGCTTCCCATTTTTGTTCAAAGATTTTTTTCCAACCCGCCTTGAATTTTACGAACCAATCTTCTCCGCCTGTATAATCTTCAGGTCGCCAATTACAATCGACGTAAACTACGCAACAAAGCGAAAGCATCGGAACACTGTCCATAAAAAGTTTCAAAACCGAAATGCGTTCTTTTGCGCCAAGCATAAACTGCACGGATTTGTCGTTTTCTTCTTCGATATTTTCTGAAATTTGTCGAGAATTGCGAACGGAAAAAAGATAAAGAGATTCCAAAACGCCGTCAGAAAGCATAAATCCGTTACAAAGACAACGCGCCAAAACTGCAAGTTCCGTTTCGATGTTGTCAAATTGGCAGGTGTGGATTTCGTCAGTTACTTCCAAAAATAGATTTATGAATCTTGAAAACGGCAATCGCACAAAACGCCGCAACCATTCCACAGATTTTACAGCTTCGTACATATCGCGTTTTAAATCGGGCGGAATGTTCGCAAAAATGTCGTCCATTTTTCGCAAAAGTTCCACGCGAAGTTCTAGTTTTACGTCCGCCATAATCGGATTTGTATACGGGTCAACCGATTCGTTCATTTCTTTTGTAACGGAAGGCATAATCATAGAACCAAGAAAAATGTAAAACGCGCTTTCGTCGCTTTCCAAAGTTGCAATATAAGGACGAAAAAAATCCGCTACGCGCTTTAATTCACAAAGTCGGTCGTAAAAAAGCGGAAGAAACATTCCTTTTTTGGGGTCGATTAAACCTGGATAATTTTTCACGAGTGAACGAGAAATTCCATTGACTTTTGCACGATTAAGCAGTTGTTCTGGAGTAGAAGACGAAAAAAGCGAACGAACCCACAAAAAAAATCTAATAGATATTGGCTCTTTTTTTAAGAGGTCTGAAAGTGGAATTTCTGGTTCTGTTGGAACTTGCTCGATTGGAGTAAATGTATCTCCTTCAAAAGTCGCAACGTTCCGCATTTTATCAAGAAGAGTTTGACGCTCTTGTGCGGAAAGTTTTGAAACAAGACTATCAAATGCGTTTTCATCTGCCATAAATACCATTTTACAGCATTGCGCCCACTGTGGCAAACAAAGGCGTTTTTGAAAAGCGCGAAGCAAAAAAACGCGGGGATTTTCCCCGCGCTTTTTGTTATTTGTTCAAATATTCAACGACGAGTTCGCCCATTTTCTTTGTGCCAACAAGTTTTCCTTTTCTTTTGATTTCTTCGATTTGGCTGCCCGCAATGTCGCCCGTGCGATAGCCCGCGTCAAGAACCGCGTTCACAGCCGCCTCGATTTCTTTCGCTTCGTCTTCGAGTTTGAACGAATACCGAAGAAGCATTGCCGCAGAAAGAATCGTCGCAAGCGGATTCGCCAAATCTTTTCCCGCAATGTCTGGCGCGCTTCCGTGAATCGGCTCGTAAAGTTCAGGTCCTGTTCCGTCTCCAATCGACGCGCTCGCAAGCATTCCGATTGAACCCGTGATTTGGCTCGCCTCGTCGCTCAAAATGTCGCCGAACATATTGCTCGTCGCGATTACATCGAACTGGCGCGGATTTCTGACCATCTGCATCGAAGCATTGTCGATGTACAAATACGAAAGCGCAACATCTGGATAGTCTTTTTTGACATCTTCCGCAACGCGCCGCCAAAGCTGACTGGAATTCAAAATGTTCGCTTTGTCAACGACGCACAATCTTTTCTGTCGATTTTTTGCGTACTCAAAACCCATTCGCACGATTCGCTCGATTTCCGCGCGAGTGTATTTTTCAGTGTCCCAAGCGGTGTTTCCGTCCGCACTCGTTCCCCTCTCGCCAAAATAGATTCCGCCCGTAAGTTCGCGTACGATTAGAATGTCCAATCCGTTTCCGACGATTTCGTCTTTGAGCGGGCAAGCGTCTTTGAGCTGCTTCCACATAACAGCTGGGCGAAGATTTGCAAAAACCTTCATTCCGCCACGAAGACCAAGCAACGCTTTTTCAGGTCGAAGTTCAGAGGCAAGATTGTCCCACTTTGGACCGCCCACCGCGCCAAGCAATGCCGCATCGGAATCAAGCGCGATTTGAAGCTGCTCTTTTGGAAGCGGGTGACCAAATTGGTCGATTGCCGCGCCGCCCGCAACGACTTTTGTATAGTTCCATTTGTGTCCGTGCTTTTTCGCCACAGCGTCAAGAACATTCACCGCCTCTGCCACAACATCAGGACCGATTCCATCGCCTGGAATCAAAGCGATTGTCTTTTCCATTTCAAAAACTCCTCGTTAATTTGATAAGCGATTTTATCATTTCTAGCGATTCTCCTCAATTTGCACAAACAAAAACGCGACAGTTTGAAAATTCGCCGCGTTTTGCGTTCGTTATTTTTTGCCAATGTTCGACACGGCTTCGATTACGCGGTCTGTGCCAGAATTCAATTTGTCCGCCGCGTCTTCTACGCCGCGCGTTCCGTCTTTCATCTGCGCAAGCGTTTCTAGCAAACGGCTGTTTCCCTCGTTCTGCTCTTCCATCGCGCTTTTTACTTCGAGTTCCTGATTTTTTACGCGCTCGGCAAGCGAAACCACGTTTTCAAATTCTTGATGCGCAACGCCCGTTTTTGAATACGCCGAATCTATCATGTTTTTGATTTTCTTTAGAACGTCGCCGATTTTTCGCGCCTCTCTGCCAGAATCTTCCGCGAGTTTTCTAATTTCGTCGGCAACCACAGAAAATCCTTTGCCAGCATCGCCCGCGTGCGCCGCTTCAATCGCCGCGTTCATAGCAAGCATATTCGTTTGTCCAGAAATCTGCGCGACCATTTTGCTCATTTCCATGAGCATTTTCGATTCTTTCTCTATACTTCCAACGAGTGTTGTAACGTCCGCAAGATTCGTTCGTCCAGATTTTGTGGCGTTTTCGAGTTCTTCGACGATTTTAAAATTCGTTTCGATTATCGAATTAATCGAATTGATGTTTCCGAGCATTTCTTCAATCGCAGACGACCCCGACGTAACGCTATTCGCCATTTTTTCCGTAACGTTCAAAAGAGAATTCACGTCGTTCTTCGTTTCTTCGAGCATTTTTACACTGTCGCGCGAAATTTTCGACATGGTTTCCACGATTGCGTTTTCCCGAAGAACGTTTGCAACGTGAATCGTAAAATGAAAGCAATTTTCGCGTTTGTTGAGTTTGTTAAAAATCGCAATCGCCATTAGTCTGCACGAGCCAAAACCGCACGCACCGCAATTATAAAGGTCTTCTTTGGTATGTTTTCCCATACTGTGATATATGTCCCAAAGTTGCGATTCTGTGGGCATTTTTATAAAAGAACGACATACACTCCCTCTATCTACATATTTTCGCTCGTAAATTCCAGGTTTCCAATATTGGTCTAACGTTTTGTCGAGTTTTTTTAGCGCGCGCTTTTTTGCAATCGCGCCTTGCGTGTTCCAACGTTCTTGGCGTTTTTTTGCACGCTCTTCCACAAACGCTTCCATTTCGTCAAGCGACATCGAATGGTCGGAAATTCCCGCGCCGCCGTTGCAACCTTTCGCGCAATTCAAACAATCGATTAGCATTTTGTTCGGCTTTTTTCCGCGAGAAAGCAAACCTTCAAGACCTGCAATGTATTCGTGGGCTTCGTTTCCTTCGATTCTTCGCGTGTTCGCAGAAATTCCAGGAATAAATCGTTCCGCCGTTCGCATAAGTCCGCCAGGCGTGGAATACAAAACGCCTCGTTCCGCGGGCGGATTGTCGTAATCGCTTTTTGGAAATTCCGCCAAATTGATTTTGTTTTCTTTAAGGTAAGCGTCCAAATTGCGCATCGTTACGTTGTAATCGCCGCGACCGTTTTCGTCAAACTCGCGCCGTTTTGCAAAACACGGAGAAATCGCCGCGACTTTATACGCAGAATATTGCGGATAAAATTGACGAATGCACTCCACAATATGCCCCATTGGGCTATCGCCTTTTGCAAGATACTTTATAAGCGACGGGTGATAAGTTTCCACATAAGAAACAAGCGCGGGACACGGCTGAGAAATCAAAAAGTCGGGATTCTCTTTTTTGATTTGTTCAACGTAACTTTTTGTCGTTAATTCCGCGCCAAACGAAACGTCAAAAACTGCCTTTACACCAATCGATTTAAGCCAAGAATTTAGATTTCGCTCCATGCCTTGAAAATTCACTGTTACGGCAGGCGCAACGATTGCAATAATTCCAACGCCTTTTTTTAAGTCGTCAAAAAACTGCTGCGTATCGTCGATTCCCTTGCGTGCGCCGTGCATACAAGCGTCAATGCACTCGCCTCAACCTATACAAAGGTCGTGATTTATAATAATGTGGTCGCCTGATG
>CAJOEO010000064.1 GCA_905233535.1 uncultured Treponema sp. | reverse complement strand
CAAACCGAATCGAAATCCGTTTCCCCAAGAAGAATTTTCTTCCACGGACGAACCGACAAAATCTGTTCGCCGTCCAAGCGCGTAATCGACGCAAGCAAAAAGCCCCGCAAGATTCGGATACACGCGAAAACCCAAAAGAAAAGCGTAATCGAGCAGAACACACGTTTTGTCGCCCGAACGAATGTCCGCCAAACAATCCGCGCCAAGCGAAAAAAACGCACGTTTTTCTAGCGGAAAAAGCGCGCTAAAATCTGCGCAAACAACCGCTTTTGTAGAAGATTCGTTTTGAATCGCCTTTGCTTCTTCGCTTCCGTAAGAAACAAAACCCGTTCCAAGCCCAAATTCAAACGCAAATCTTCCATTATATTCACCACAAAACGCGCGAGAAAAAATCAAAAAAAACGCAAATAAAATCGAATATTTTTTTACGCAAAACATACAAAAATTATCGACAAGAATCTTGAGTGTTTTGAAAACGCAAACGTTTTGAAAACGCACAAGATTTTGTTGAACTCGACACGATTGACAAGAAATTTTGTCCATGCAAAAATGTTCGACACAGATTCATTTATGCAGGGGAGTCCGTTTGGATTGAGAGAACGCTTTTGCGCGAAACCCTTTGAACCTGGCAGAAAAACTGCAAAGGAAGCATTTTTCAAAAAGGCTCGCTTCTTTGGCGAGTTTTTTTGTTTTTGGAGGATTTTATGAAAATTGTTCAAAAGTTTTTTGCGGTTGCGATTTTTGCGATGACGTTTTTAAGTTGCAACGGAAAACGCCAAAACGAAGTCGTCGTTTACACTTACGACAGTTTTGCGGCGGAATGGGGCGCAGGTCCAGCACTCGCCGCCAAATTCAAAGCGCAGACGGGGCAAACCGTTCGTTTTGTGGATTGTGGCGACGCGCTAATGGCATTAAGTCGTGCCGAACTCGAAAAAGGAAATCCAAAAGCCGACGTAATTTTGGGCATAGATTCCAACAGCGCGAAACGCGCAATCGACGCGCAGATTCTTTCGCCGTACGAATCGAAAAACAAATCCAAAATTGCCGAAGAACTCTACGAATCGCTTGAATCAAAAGAAAATTCTTTGATTACGCCGTTCGATTTTAGCCATTTTGCTATGATTTTTGACACGGATTCCACCGTTCCATCTCCACAAAGTTTGCAAGATTTAACGAATCCCGTTTACGAGAAAAAAATCATTCTGCTAGACCCGCGAACTTCCACGCCTGGACTTGGATTTGTGGCGTGGACGCAAAGCGTTTTTGGAGAAAACGCGCTGGATTTTTGGAAAAAATTAAAGCCGAATATTTTGACGCTTTCGCCGAGTTGGACGACTGGCTACGGACTTTTTTCTAACGGAGAAGCCCCACTCGTAATCAGTTACACGACAAGCCCCGCTTTTCACGTTGAATTCGACAAAACGAATCGATTTCGCGCACTTTTATTTGAAGAAGGACACCCCTGGAGCGTTGAAGGCGCGGCAATTCTCAAAGGCGCGAAAAACGAAGACGGCGCAAAACAATTCATCGATTTTTTGACGAGCGTTGAAGGGCAGTCGATTTTGCCGCTCACTCAATGGATGTACCCCGCAAACGGCGCGGTAGCTCTTCCAGAAAGTTATCAAAAAGCCGCCCCGATTCCAGCCAAAACGCTTTTTGCCGACAGCGAAAAAGTGCAAATTCTAACAGACGAAATCGTAAAGATTCTTTCGGAATAATCGAAAAAATGACAAAGAAAATCGTCGCGTTTTTTTCCGTATTTGTTTGGGCGATTTTATGTTTGCTCATTTTGGCGTGCCTTTTTTTTGCGATTTTGCCGATTTTTGCAGAAAACACAAAATCCACAATCGGCGTGGCGCAAATCGTAAAAATCTCGGCGTTCACGCTTTTTCAGGCGATTTTATCCACGGCGATTTCGCTTTTTCTTGGAATCGTTGCCGCATTTTTTACAGCGCGAAGAATCTTTTTTGGAAGAAAATTTCTTCTTTCGCTTTCGTCCGTTCCGTTTTGCGTTCCCGCGCTAATCGTTGCTCTAGGCTACGTTTGCGTTTTTGGAATGAACGGCACGGCGAACAAAATCTTGATGGGCGTTTTGAATCTAAAAAATCCGCCGCTAACGTTTTTGTATTCGTTTGGCGGATTGATTTTGACGCAAGGTTTTTACAATTTTCCGATTGCGATGAAAACCGTCGGGGACGCTTGGGCAAAATTGCCGAGTGCGCAAGCGAACGCGGCGCGGATTTTGGGCGCAAGCGAATGGCGCATTTTTCGCACGTTGACGATTTTTCAACTTTCGTCGGCAATCGTCAGCGCGAGTTTGCCGATTTTCATTTATTGCTTTATGAGTTTCATTCTCGTTTTGATGTTTGGCGCACTTGGAACAACAACACTTGAAGTCGAAATTTATCGCGCGGCAAAAATCCTAATCAATCTTCCACTAGCAAGCAAATTCGCGATAATCGAAACGGCGGTCGCACTTTTTGTTGTGATTTTGCAATGCGTCGCCGAAGAAAAAGGTTCGCGTTCTAGCGGAATTTTGGCAGATTCTTTTGAACGACAAAAAATCAAATCAAAAAAAGAAATCGCACTTTTTTGGATTTTTGCATTTTTCGTCGTTTTTGGATTTCTTTTTCCGCTTTTTGGAATCGCGTTGAACGCATTTTTTCAGCCGAACGCACGATTTTTGCAACCGTTCAAAACAATCGTTCAATTCGGCTCGTTTTTTCGCGCATTAAAAGGCACATTTTTTACGGGCATTTTGACGGCAACGCTTTGCACGGTTTCTGGATTCGTGTACGCGGTGATTCTTTCGGTTTTTCGTTCAACGCCAATAAAACGCGCGTTGCCGATGATTCCACTTGCAATTTCAAGCGTCGTTTTTGCGCTGGGACTTTTGCGAGTGGCAGAAAATTCAAACTTTTTTCTGCTCGTTCTTGCGCAATCCGCATTAAATTGGCCGTTCGCGTTCAGACAAATTTACGCGCAAATTTCAAAAATTCCGCCCCGAACAAAAGATGCCGCAAAAATTCTTTCACCAAATCCGCTTGACGCAATTTTTCGTTTGTATTTACCCGTTTCAAAACGCGGAATTTTTAGCGCGGCGGGATTTTGCTTTGCGCTAAGTGCGGGCGACACCACGCTTCCTCTCGTTCTTGCCCTCCCCGACTTTGAAACGCTTTCGCTTTTCACATATCGACTCGCTGGCGCGTACCGATTCCACGAAGCGTGCGCGAGCGGACTTCTGCTCGGCGCATTTTGCGCAATCGTCTTCGCGCTTTCGTCAAAAATCGGAAGCGAATCGCGATGATTCAATAGAGATGTTCGGAAACTTCAGTTTCCGAATCATCAACTTTGAAGAAGTCAGTTTTCGTAAGGCTTTAGCCTGAGAAAACTGACTGACCTGTGAGGAAATGACCGATTTCCTCACCAGGTCTAATGTTCCAAAAGGAGAAAAAAATGGGCGATTTTTTTACAGCGACAAATCTTAAAAAATCGTTTAGCGATTTAAAATCGTCTAGCGATTTTAGCGTTGAAATTTCGTTTTCGTGCGAACAAAAAACGATGACTGGAATCGTTGGGCAAAGCGGGAGCGGAAAATCCACGATTTTGCGAATGATTGCGGGACTTGAAAAAGCGGACGCGGGAGCGAAAATCGAACTTGACGGAAAAAATATCACGAACGAACCGCCAGGAAAACGCGAAATCGGCTTTGTTTTTCAAAACGGCGCGTTGTTCGACCATTTGCGCGTTGTGGATAACGTCGCATACGGGCTGGTTGCGCGGAAAATTCCAAAGAAAATTGCGCATCAAAAAGCGAGCGAATTTTTGGCACGTTTTGGAATGAACGGATTTGAAAAACGTTTTCCAGACACGCTTTCGGGCGGCGAAGCGCAACGGGTTTCGCTTGCCCGCACATTGATTTTAAATCCAAAACTCGTTTTGTTTGACGAACCGCTTTCCGCGTTAGACGCGCCGTTACGCAAAAAGGCGGCAGAAGAAATCAAAAATCTGCAAGCGGAATTTGGATTTACGGGAATAATCGTAACGCACGACATCGACGAGGCAAAAACGCTTTGTCAAAAAATCATTTTAATCAAAAACGGAAAAATCGCGTGGCAAGGCAGTTCAAAAGATTTTGGAATCGAACGATATTAGAGAATTTTGGACGGTAAAAAGCCGAAATCCTCCAAAAGTTTTTACTTAAACGGATTGACGATTTGAACGCCGTCAACGCTCTGACCGTCGTTCAAGTCTTCGCTGTAGACAACTTCGCAGCCTTCCGCGATTGCCGCCGCAATAATCAGCGAATCGTAAATCGTGAACTGCGTCTGAATGTTTATCGAAATCGCCCGCAAAATGTCTTTCGGCGTGTTGTTATTAACGGGAAACATTTTTGCGTAACGCTCCACATCTAGTCTGGCGGCATTTTTGTCGCATTTTAGCCGTTTTGTTACAACATTATAAAACTCTTGCAAAGACTGCGTGGAAATGCGCCCTCGTTTTGTTTTCACCAGCGTTTTTACAAGTTCTCTCGCGACCTGCTGTTTTTGCAAATCGCGTTCGTCAAAACAATACACGAGAATATTCGTGTCGAGGAACGCCTTATCTTTCATAAAGTTCCTCCCGCGTCCATTTTTCGCCGTTCGACGAAAGATGAAGTTCGTCGGCACGGGCAAAAATTTCCTTCAAAGCCTGCTCTTCCTTTGAAATGCGCGGCTCTTTTTTTTGCGCAATCAATTCTTGAATCTTCTCAAGCAGTTTTTCAAGGTCGGGAATCGAAAGTTTGTCAAGTTCCGTGGAAAAATACGCATAAGCAAAATCGCTCATAAAATCCTCCAAAATCGTTTTTTTCATTTTAGCGCAAAATCAAAATAAAGATTTATTTTTTCGACCATTTTAGAAGAAGCGCGGCTTGTTTCCTGCGGAATTCGCGGGATTGTAAACTATACGGACACGATTCTTCTTGTTCCAGAAAATGTCGCCGTGGAAAATGTGTCGCCTGCAAATGCTCTTTCGAGTCTTCTTTCAAAATTGTAATTACCACAAATGTCGAGTTTAAGAAATTTTTGTGGTTGTGTTTCGGTTTCGCTCAACAACCAAGCGTAGTCGAAACTAAAATCATCGAAAAATTTGATTCGTAAAATGGTCATTTCGAGAGCCTCAATGACCGTTTTTTTTGCAAAATGACTAAATGACACGAGTTTCGGTCAGTGCTATTTTACTTCTATGATGTCGCGCAAAATATAGCAGAAACTCGGCGCACTCCGTTTTTCACATTCCACGAAATTTTTTCTCAAATCCCAAGTGTCGTTTTCGTCAAAAGGATTTACTCCCGTGTAGTTTCCTTTGAACACGGCGACAGTTCCGTTTTTGAATCGATTTATCGCTCGCTCAGTTTCGTATTCAGTGCCTTCTGCAAGAATGTGCCGATTCAGACCGACAATTTCAATCCAGCCTTTGTCAAATCCTCCGGTCGCGTCGTTCTGGAATGGGCTTTTTAGCTCGCGTTCGATTTTTTTGTTTTTGAGCATCGCCCTTACCGCTCCAATCATATATGGACTCCAGTTTATTCTGCACGAGCAGAGCGAAGTTGTGGGAGCAACATCGGTCATACTCTGATTGTAGCCGACATGAAAAACATTTTTCCCTTTTCTCGCGTTTGCTTCTTCGCAGGCGATTGCGGGACCTGATGTGTCGGAATGTTGGCTTATGATTACGCAGCCGTCGCTTATTAGTTTTTCCGCGCATTTTTTTTCTACAACATTGTTGCTCCAAGTGTTCGTGTATCGCACTATCATTTCCGTTTCAGGAACGATGCTTCTCACTCCAAGAAAAAACGCGGTAAATCCAGAAATCACCTCTGCGTAGGCAAATGCGCCGACATAGCCGACTTTTGCCTCGCTCCGCCTGATTTTGCGCGTTTCAATCAGTTCCTGCAATTTCATTCCTGCGATTATTCCGCAGACATAGCGTCCTTCGTGAATCGTTCCCATAAAATTGTGATAATTCGGAAGAATCGGCTCGACATTTGCAAGGTCGCCAGTTGCGTGGCAAAAATGAACATCTGGATATTTCAGAGCCATCTTTTTGATTGCGCGTCCGTAGCCGTAGCTCACAGCAAAAATCAAAGTGCAGCCTTCCTTTACAAGCGATTCCGCAGCATTTTCGCAAGAATCGCCTGTTTCGCCGATGTTGTATTTTGAAAAAGTCTGAATCTTGCCGCCGAAAATATCTTCAAGTTCGGTTTTTGAGCGGAAAAAATTGATAGTATATGCCGTCGCCGTGTCGGCGTTGTATATAAAGCCGATTTTCAGGACTTTTTCGCTTTCTCTTGAAGACGAATATTTTGTAAAAAAAAGCATAACGCTTATGCCGAACAATACCGTAAGAATCGTAACGATGTATTTGTTTTTCATAATTTTTCCTTTTGCAACCGCGCTTTTTATTTTTGATTCGCGCTTTCTTCCTTCGTTTTTTCAACATTGAGCCTGCCGTCTTCCAATAAACTCAGCATTATTTTTACAAGCCCCGGGTCGAATTGAGTTCCCGCGCTCCGCTTGAGTTCTTCTTTTACAAAATCCATATCAAGAGCATTGCGGTAAACGCGGTTTGCGGTCATCGCGTCAAAAGCGTCCGCAATTCCAATGATGCGCGCGTTTAGAGGGATTTCTTCGCCTTTCAAGCCGTTCGGGTATCCTGTTCCGTCGTAACGCTCGTGATGGAATCTCGCGCCCTCGTCAACATGCGGAATCAGCGTAAATCCTTTCATAATCTCGCCGCCAATCGTCGTATGCGTTTTCATTATTTCGTATTCCTCATCGGAAAGTCTTGAAGGCTTGTTCAAAATCGAATCGGGAACGCCGATTTTTCCGATGTCGTGCAGAAGTCCAGTTCTGTAAATCTGCGCCTGCTCTTCCTCGCTGAATCCCAACTCACGCGCAATCAGAACGGCGTAATGCGCCACGCGGAACGAATGTCGTCCAGTTCTTTTGTCGCGCGCTTCAACGGCGTTTGCAATCGAAAAAATCGTCTGGTTTCCCATTTCAACCTGCCGCTTTATCGCTTCCATTTCGCTGCGCTGCTTTTCGGCGAGTCTTCCTTGAATCGATGATGTGATAAACCAAGTAAGCCATATTATCGCGAGCATTGCAACGCCCACAATATAAAACATAAACCACGGGTTATCAAATATACGATAAGTTTTTGTAATAACATAAACCGATTCTTCGATTATATTTCTGCCTTTTGAATCGAGGACGGCGATATGAAATTTGTAGTCGCCTGAGCGAAGATTTGTGTAAACCATACTCGAAAGATTGTTCTGAAGCATAATCGAAGGCTTTTCGTCCATTCCTTCAAAAAAAAGGCTGATGTACGGCGTGTTTATGGAATAATTGATTATTTCAGGCACGATTTCCAGAGTTTCCGCGTTTGCAGGAATCACAAACGGAATGTCTTTCTGCACTACGTGCCGCTTTCCGTCGATAAAAACCGATTTCATCTGCATTCTGTACGAATGTTCCGCAAAGATACAAATCGCCGTTTTTGTCCAGGTAATTCCACGAATTTGCCGTAAGCGAGCTGCGAAGTCCTTTTTTCAAGTCCAAAAGTTCGTAATCCAGTTTTTCGCAGGAAAGAAGTTCGTCGCGGTTTACTACAAAAATGCCAACGCTGCTCAATATGAATATGTCTTTGTTTTCCCTGACGATAAGGTCGTAATTGTTTGAAAACGGAAAATTTGAAAGGACTTTGATTGAAATGTCGCCGTTTTTTCCAAAAAAATCCAGATAGCACAATCCGTTGCTTGTAAGAACAAAGCAGGCGTTTGCAAAAGTTTCGCCATTAAAATCGTTTGCAATCCGCAGAACAACATTCGAACTCAAGCCGTCGGCGCGTTTTATCAGATTCGTGATTTTGAACGGATTTTCCGCGCTTTCGCTTTTTTGAATTATCGCAAGACCGCCGCCGTCAGTTCCTGCAAGAATCGTGCCGAGCGGAGTTTCGCACAGAGAAAGAATCATCGGATTTTCAAGACCGTCTTTTTCAAGAATCCACTGAAAAAACTCGCCGTTTTTTATAAACGCGATTCCGTCGCTCGCACCTGCCACAATCGTTCCGTCGGAAAGTTCGGCAACAACGCGAAACTGATGATTTTCGCCAAACGCCGCTGTTTTTCCGTCCTCGCGCGCGTGAATCAGTCCACGCGATTTTGTCGCAATCCACATCGAGCCGTCTTTTGCGGGCAGAAGGCAGCGAATCCGCGTGTCCGAAAGCGTTTTTGTAAGGTCGTTTTCAAGGATTTTTCCGTTGTTTTCCGAAATCGCCAAAAGCCCGATGTCTGTTCCAAAATAAATTCCGCCGTTAAATTTTGCCGTGGAATTTACAACCGCTTCGGGAAGTCCTGCGTGATGATACAAATCAAAAAAAGACGAGCGGCACATTTTTAAAAGCCCAAGCCGCGACGAAGTAAACCAAAGATTTCCCTGATAGTCTTCGGTCATATTGTCGATTGAATTGTTGAATGTGCCTGTTTCAAGCATACAGAAAACGCTGTCTTCCACATATCCCGCGCCGTTGTCCGCGCACAAAAACAAAAGTTCATCGTAAAAATCTATTGAATTTATGTGCCGTGCATTATTGCATTGTATTTCTTCAATATTTTTTGCGGAATTTTCGCGTATTTCAAAAATCAATAGTTTATTTGATTCCGTGGACGCAAAAAGCCTTCCGTCAAAAGAAAACGCGCAGGCGGTGAAATTCTCGCTCATTTCCGAAGAATTCCATACGACTTTTTCGCCGTTCATAAGAAAAAGCGTTCCGTTTGAAGAAACCGCAGCGATATGCTCGCTGTCGTCCGCGCTCACAGTAACCGCAGTTTGAATTTCAGGAACAGTCGCAACGATTCCGAGACCGTCCGCAATCGAAAGAATCGCAAGGTCTTCGGCTGTTCCCACATAATACAAGCCGTTTGAAGCGCGCGTGATGCTCCGCACGGAATCTGCGGGAAGCCCGTCTTTTTCTTCGATTACATTCATAACAGTTTCGTTTATGACGATTGAAAGACCGTTGTCGTTTGTGCCTACAAAAAGCCTGCCTTCGTCGTCAACATAAAGACAGCGCACGGATTTTATCGGCTCCAGTTCGTTCATAAGCCGGAATTCCTGTCCGTTGTGGCGATACAGTCCTTCGTAAGTTCCAATCCACAAAATTCCGTCGTTTGTGGAAACGATGTCGTTTGCTTTTCCGCCGTAAATGCCGTTTTCTTTGTTGTAGACCGTGTGCGCGAACGAATTGTATTCTCGCTTTGAAAACGCCTGACTTTCGTTTGAAACAGAAAGAAGCGCGAAAATCAAAAGAAGAGTTTTTGCAATATCCGCTGAATTTTTTTTGTTTTCGTCTTTTTCGATTTTGATTTTTAGGAAATTCGGCAGAATCGGCTTGACCGCGCGGTAAAAGCGGATAAATGCAAAAAGCGCGACCAGCGTGAACACTTTGTCCAGAAAATCGATGTAAAACTGTCCAAGCACAATTCGAACGGGCTTTGGAACGCCCCAGATTGCAAAAAGTTCCGCAACGCCGTCGCCCCAGGCGTTGCCGACAGTTCCGCCGAAAAACGAAACATTCAGAACGACGGAAATCAAAACGCAGACAACTGTAACGAGAACGCTCAGCGACATCGTTTTGAGCAGAGTTTCAAGATAGCCTTTTTGAGCAAGAAGTCCCACGATTACCGCGATAAAAATCGAAGTTATCGAATACACGAACGAAATCGGAGTTATAAGACCGTGCAGAATATTTCCCGAAACGCCAACAACTGCGCCGCAAAACGGACCGAGGCAGTACGCTGTAAAAAATGTCCCGAAAGAATCAAGCCAAAGTGGAAGATTCAGGCTATCCGCCAAAAACCTTCCGCCGAAATTTGAAGCCATGCTAAAAAGAACGATAGCGATTATCTGAAAAGTTTTGTAGTTCGTCATTTTTATTCCTGCTTGTTTTGTTTGGGTGTTGAGAAAAAAACTCGGCTTAGACTTCGCTCTGTCTGAAATCCAAAAATACCGTGCCGATTATGCAGAACGGCTCGTTCGCGCACACGGTCTACAACAAAGAAAACGGCATTTACGGCGCATATTCATGGAATAGATATAGGTATCGTATGGCGCAAGAAGCTCGCGGATTTTCAATTTTGCGCCGCTTTGAATCTGGAATTTTTGAGTTGCGAACGGATTTTGAAAAATGAGCGAGCCGTCAAGGTCAAAAATCAAAATCGGAATGTCCAGAGAATAAAAAAGCTGCTTGCAGACATTTTTTACAGTCGGCTTGAAATTTATGTGCCATCTGCACGCAAGATACCAGGAAAAATACACAAACGAAAACGCGGCGCAATACGCAAATGCAGGATATTTTGTCGTAAAAACCGAATGCATTATGTCGGGAATCGCCGCAAAAAGAATTATAAAATTCGCGCTTATAACTTCAAGGCTGAATATTTTGTCGTGGCGGATTTTTTTTGTTTTGTACCAATTAACGCCAAAAAACAAAAGGGTAATCGCGATAGCGGCAACATAGCAGTAATGAACTGCCCGAAAATCACCGCGTCAAAAATTACATAAAGCGAAAAAAATCCGATTATCACGGTTTGAATTCCCTGGCGGACTTTCAGTTCAAAAAGAAGAAAGACCAGTTCAAAAAGCAAAAATACATCGATTCCGACCAGCCCGAAAAAACGAGGAATGTACGCAAAATCGACATTCGGAATGAATCCCATAAGCGAATAGCCAGCGCAGATAAAAAAATTCGCTCCGCTGAACATAATAGTAAACAATCGAATATAAGATGATTCTTTTTCACGAAAAAAAAACGAAAATCCGCTTGCGAGCGAAAGCGTTGCGAACGATACAAGAATCAGATTCAGAAAAACGCCTGGCATAAAATTTTCCTTAATAAACGCAAGTCTATAGCCTGTTTTGCAAATTCAACTTCCCGAATGTCTACATTATAGCAAAAAAAGGATTGGAATATAGGATTTTGGAAAACGCCGCAATTTGCCGTTCAAAATTGATGATTCGGAAACTGAAGTTTCCTCACCATCTCTATTGTCATTTGCGAACTTGTTTTGGAATCTCACAGTAAATTTTAAGATGCTGAAACGAATTGCATGACAGATTTTGTTTTTTCGTTTTTGGCACAGCGGATTTATTGCGTTCAACTGGATTTTGAAAAACGAGCGCGCCGATAATTACAAGGCGAGTCTTTGAACCAGAAAGAAGAGCGCAAAGATGGTCAAGAGATTTTCCGTGATTCGGCAAATCTTCTTTTGCCCACGCCCCGAACGCATCGACGACGAAATCAAAGCCTGAAAGGTCGTCTTTTGTGAGCGCAAAAATATCTTTCTGAACGAAATTCTTTGCACCGCTTTTGTTTTCGCTTCGTGCAAAACCCGTAACGTCAAAGCCAGAAGCAAGAGCCTCTACAACAACCAATTTTCCAACCTTTCCGTTTGAACAAATTACTGCTACCTTCATATAAACTCCTTGTGGCATATCGCCAAATTGATTTATGCAAGTTGTTCCTTACAACTTACAACCAAGAATATACAGCAGTTTTTTTGTAATGTCATATAGAACAATATATTATTTGATTTCCTTTAACTACAAACGCCCCTGAAAATTTCACGGTCAAGCATTATGTATCAATCGCAGAATTGCAGGTGAGGAAATGAATTTGGCGAGTGGAATTGCGTCTTTTGCCGTTTTGCTTTATATTTGACGATGCAAAATTATGGAGGAAAAAATGATTCTGTCAAAAAAAGTCTTGGCGGGAATCGTCGCGACACTC
>CAJOEO010000063.1:9780-11440 GCA_905233535.1 uncultured Treponema sp. | reverse complement strand
TTTCTGCTCGTTTGTAAGGATTTCGCCTTCTTTTAACGGCGGAAGATGTCCCGTTATCTCGTCTTTTGACGAGAGGAGTTTTATGACTTTGTAAAATCCTTTTTCGACGATTTTGCTGGAAGTCGCTCTAAAAGTCGCATCGCCAGCAATTACGTCAACGCTAGTCGTCAAAACAAGCGCGTTTGTCATTTGGCACGAAACGAATTTTTCCCAAATAAGCGTGTAAAGTTTGAGTTGGTCGCGCGTCAAATAATCTTTTACGCTGTCAGGCGTGTAACTACTATACGTTGGACGAATACACTCGTGCGCGTCTTGCGCTCCTTTTTCAACCGTATACGATACAGGTTTTTCGGGCAGGGAATCAGGATAATTTTTTGAAATCCAAGCGCGAACTTCGTCGAGCGCGGTTTTTGAAATGCGCACCGAGTCCGTTCTCATGTACGAAATCAAACCGATTCTGTTTTTGTCGATTTGTATTCCTTCGTATAGTTGTTGTGCAACTTGCATTGTCTTTTTCGACGTAAAACCGAGCCGATTTGCAGCGGCTTGTTGCAATTTGCTCGTTGTAAAAGGCGGTTTTGGTTTTACGGTTCTTTCGGCAACTTTTACGTCGCTGACTTTACATTCTGCCGATTCGATTTGCGAAATGATTTTTTGAACGTCGTCCGCGCTTTTTAGGTCGATTTTTTCGTTTTTGAACAAAACCAACTGCGCTCTAAAAATAGATTTTCCTTTTGAAAATTCCGCGTCTAACGTCCAATATTCTTCTGGAATGAACTCTTCAAATTCTTTTTCGCGGTCGCAAATTAGTCGAAGCGCGACTGATTGAACGCGCCCAGCAGAAAGTCCATTTTTGACTTTTTCCCACAAAAGCGGACTTAAATTGTATCCAACCAATCTGTCCAAAACGCGCCGCGCCTTTTGCGCATTCACTTTGTATTCGTCGATGTCGCCAGGGTGTTTTACCGCGTCTTTTATTGCAGGCGGCGTGATTTCGTTAAATACGATTCGTTTGATTTTTGCGTCGGTTTTTTCTTTTAGCGCGTTATTCAAATGCCACGCAATCGCCTCGCCTTCGCGGTCGTTATCGGAGGCAAGAAGAACTAGGTCACTTTTTTTTGCATCTTTCTGCAATTCTTTCAAAAGCGTTGCCCGTCCACGCACCGTTATATATTCAGGTTGAAAATTGTTTTCGATGTCCACCGCCATACGAGATTTTGGAAGGTCGATTAAATGCCCCATTGAAGCCTTAACGATGTACCCTGAACCCAAATATTTTTCGATTGTTGTCGCTTTGGCGGGAGATTCCACGATGACGAGCGTCTGTTTTTTTGTTTTTGGCACTTTTTTTGCAGACCCCTCATTAATTTTGCTGTTCGCCATGTTGTTCCTCGCTAGAGAATTTTTGCATTTTCTTTCATTTTCGACAACATTCACGCTGACTTCAATTTTTCAAAAATCGCATTTCTAATTTTGATTTGAATGTGAGATTTTATTCAAAAAATCGTCGTATGAAGAAATTACGGGTGCGCCTTCGTCTACAAAACGATTTACCGTGGAACACGTTGCGGCTACGCTTTTCTTCATTTTTAGACGAACGGCAGACGAAAGAGCGTTCGCGCTGTTCGTAAAATTCGACGAATGAAAGAAAAGTTCGCGG
>CAJOEO010000063.1:0-9711 GCA_905233535.1 uncultured Treponema sp. | reverse complement strand
GTTCCTGGCGTGTATTCGCTTAAAATCGCGCCTCCGTTTTCCAAGATTTTTTGTGCAATTCTTGTGTGCGATTTTGGCGTAATTTCGTCGATTCCGCCCGCCAAAATTGCTACGGTTGAACCTTTGCCTTTTACTGCGGAACGTAGTGCGCCTTTGTGTGCGCAAACGTCCACGCCAAACGCAAGCCCACTTACCACGGTAATTCCGTCGGACGCGGCTTTGAACGCAAAATCTTCGGTTTCTTTTTGCGATTCAAAATCCGCTCGGCGCGAACCAACAATGGAAAGGCACGGCGCAAAAAGGCTTTTTATGTTTCCGCGATAAAAAATGGAAAACGGCGGGTCAGCGATTGTTTTTAAAAGCGACGGATATTCTTTTTCGCCAAAAAAAACGCTTGAAATGCCAAATGCGCAAAGAATTTTGTACGATTTTTCCGCTTCCAAAAGCCGCGCCTGCGCGTCCCAATCAACGTTTTTGAATTTTCGTCCAACTAAAAGCGAGATTTTTGAAAGATTCAAGTTCAAAAGTTCGTTAAGAACAAAATCCGTTCCACAAGAATCTGCGAGTGCGCGAAAATTTGAAAGAAGTCGCAATTTTTCACGCAATGTCAAAAACGAGGCATTCGCAACGACAAGGCGGCAAAGAAAAAAATCGTCGCTATTTTTCATACGCCATGTCCAAAACTAATTGCCGATTCGATTCGGCTTCTTTTTTTATTTGCGGCGATTTTGTCGTGGAAATTATTTCGTCGTACATTGCCACGGATTTCTCGTAATCTTGATTTCCAAAATACGCCGCCGCCAATGCCGCCTTTGCTTTTGCGTCCAATTTTTGAGAAGCTACAAGTGTTTCAAGAATCGGAATTGCTTTTTCAAATTCTTTTAATTCCCAAACGTAAAGAACGCCCAAACTATAAAGAGCTTTTGCGTGATTCGGTTCGATTGCGATTGCACGCAAAAAAGATTCTTCTGCCATTTTCAAAAAACTTGCGCGTTCTTC
Source organism: uncultured Treponema sp. (assembly GCA_905233535.1). Classification (GTDB taxonomy): domain Bacteria; phylum Spirochaetota; class Spirochaetia; order Treponematales; family Treponemataceae; genus Treponema_D. The sequence continues at coordinate 8,712 of CAJOEO010000063.1, read as the reverse complement.
GGATTCGCCAACGCCGATTTTTGTGTTTGCCATAAACGACGCGCAAACGCCTTGATAATAGAAGAGATTTTGATTGTTCGGATAATATTGCAATGCGATTTGAAAGTTTTTTAACGCCTCGCCATACATTTGCGCGTCAAGATAACGCACCGCAAGCATTTTGTACCACAATCCAACTTGCGCGTTTGCAAGTTGAATGTCCGCGATTCTATCTTGATATTTTTTGATTGCTTCTTTTAATTCCGCTTCCGTTGTGGGAGAACCGACGTTTTCTTCCATTTTTTGCATTCGCTGAATCGTTCGATTTGATTTTGTGCAGGAATCAAAAATCACGGCGGAAAATAACGCAATCGTTCCTAAAAAAATTTTTCTTTTTGTCATAATTTCCTTCCTTTAGATTTATCAAGAATCTCTTTATTTTTTACAAATTTCTTAATGATTTTTTGATTTTTTTTGTTCAATTTTCATCGTGCGATGAATGTCCTGGAAAAAAAGTTGCGTGTTCTTTTTTTAATTGCGAGTTTTCAACGTGCGTGTAAATCGTGGTCGTTGCAAGGTCTGCGTGTCCCAAAAGTTCCTGAACGCTCCGCAAATCCATTCCGCCAGAAAGCAAATGCGTCGCAAACGAATGTCTAAGCGTGTGAACTTTTGCATTTACGCCGCTCATCGCTTCGATTTTTTGAAATTCTTTCCAAACTCCTTTTCGCGAAATCGCTTCCCCGCGGTAATTTACAAAAACTTCCGAAGTCAATTTTCCATTAACGAGATTCGGTCGAACGTCGTTCAAGTACAAAAAAAGCCACTTTTGCGCGGTTTCCCCAAATGGAATCATTCGTTCTTTGTCGCCTTTTCCTTGCACGATTAGGATTTTTTCGTTTAAGTGGAGATTTTCGATTTTTAGCGAACACGCTTCGCTGATTCTTAATCCGCAAGAATAAATCAACTCAAAAAGCGCGCGATTGCGAACGCCAAGCGGTTTTGTCGTGTCAATGGAAGAAAGCAATCGGTCAACTTGCGAAACGCTCAAAACCTTTGGAAGCGAATGGGAAGCGCGTGGACGAGAAATCAACAGCGCGATATTTTCTTCCCAAATGCCAAGCCGAACAAGATACGAGCCTAGCGAACGTAGCGCAGAAACGTCTTTCGCCGAGGTCTGCTCGTCGATTCCGTTCGTTCGTCGCCACAAAAGAAAATACATTAAAGTTTGCGCTGTCGCCTCGGCAATTTTTACGCCCTCTTGCGAGAGGTAATTTAAAAAAATCCCTGCCGTTTCACAATACGTTTGCGCGGTCAACTCACTGCGTCGCTCCACAGTAAGCAAATTCGCGTAAAACCTAGAAATCAACAGGGAAATCGTCATCTATCTTATTTGCCTAAATTTATCGTTCGCGGAAGTCCGTCAAGTTTTGATGGATTTCTTCGCAAAATCGCAGGCTGTTCAAGGTTGTCTGGGTCTGCCACAAAATCCGCTGGAATTCTGTATCCGCCACGCGCAAGAGTTGGTTGTGGTTGCGGCTGTGGCTGAGGAGCAGGTCGTTGCGGTTGCGCGGGTGCTTTTTCCACGCGACGAGTTTGCGCCGCGGGTGCAGAATATCCGCCGTTGTCTTCGTAAATGCCAGAACCAAGCAAATCGTCGGACATGATAACCGTTTTTTGTCGTTGTGGCTGTGGTCGTGCAACTTTTTCAAAATCACCCGCCGAAACAAAATTTGAATCCGACTGCGCTCTCGGCTTTGAAACAACTTCTTTTGCAGTATCTTCCACCGCGCCATCGTCAAAGCCAGTCGCAATAACGGTAACGCTGATTTCTTCTTCGAGGTCGTTGTCGATAAGCAAACCCCAAATGACGTTTGCACCAGGGTGCGCACGTTGCGTGATGAAATTCGCGATTTCGCGACAATCTTTCATGCTGACCTTTTCGTTTCCGCTTACGTTAATAAGAATATTTTTCGCGCCGTCGATGTGCGTATCTTTCAAAAGTGGATTAGAAATCGCAAGGGTTGCCGCGTCGATTGCGCGATTGTCGCCACTCGCTCGTCCAATTCCAAGCAAAGCGTCGCCTTGTCCTTTCATAACCGATTCCACATCTCTGAAATCTCGGTTCACAAGTCCAGGTCGTTTGATTATGTCAGTGATTCCTTGAACGCCCTGCCGCAAAATGTCCGTAACCGCCTGAAATGCAACTTTTACGGGCAAATCTTCTCGCATTTCAAAGATTTTATCGTTTGGAACAACTATTAAAGAATCGACTTCGGCTTTTAACCGAGCAATTCCGCTTTCCGCATTTCGCGCACGAACTTCGCCTTCAAAACTAAACGGCGACGTTACAACGGCAACCGTAAGCGCACCCATTTCACGAGCGATTTTTGCAACAACAGGCGCGCTTCCAGTACCAGTTCCTCCACCCATTCCCGCGGTTATAAAAACCATATTTGACCCAGAAAGCGAATCTTTGATTTCACCTTCGCTTTCTTTTGCTGCCTCTTCGCCGAGTTCAGGTTTTCCGCCCGCTCCAAGTCCGCCAGCGTTTTTTCGTCCAATTTGGATTTTTATGTCCGCTTTTGATTTATCAAGGTCTTGTCCGTCTGTGTTTAAAACGATGAACTCAACGCCTTGAACTCCTGCGTCAATCATCGTGTTTACTGCATTTCCACCACCACCGCCGCAGCCGATTACCTTAATAACTGCGGGATTTGCGGCGTGTAGGTCCCCTGTTTCCTTTTCAAGTTGATAGTCGAACATTCGCGTTCCTCCCCCACCCATCTTTTCTATTTTTCAATTCGTAATCCGTTATTCTTTTGCGTCGGCTTCCATTCCAACGAATATTTCTCTTCTATTCTATTAGATTTCGCAAATTCAGAAAAGCGGTAAAATGCGGGTTTTTCATTTTACAAGAAAAACGAGGAAAACTGTTGTTTTTTTGGAGAAATTCATAAGGAAAAATTAAATCAACTGTCAGATGGATTTTCCAAATGACAGTCAATTTTTACCGTATTAAAAGAAGAATTTTTTGAATTTTGCAAGAACGCTCTCTTTTTTTACGACTGGCGCGTCTTCTTCAACGTTGCTTGCGCGAGTTTTTTCTTTTCGCTTGCGACTTTGTTTTTCTGAAACTGTTGCACGAACGTTTGATTTGTCGGCAAGAACAAGTCCAACGGCTGTCGCAAACTCTGGATTTCGGTAACTTTCTTCAACGCCGCCAAGACTTCCAGGCGAGCCAATTCTAACGCTACTCGTTCTAAAAACGTATTGTGTCAGTTCCACAACGCCAAGCATTTGCGCACCGCCACCCGTCAAAATAATACTACCAGCGAGTTGCTTCAACTCGGAACGTTGCACGATTTCGTCGCGGACTCGATTAAAAATCTCTTCCATTCGACTTTGAATTATGGTGCAAAGTTCAGAACGCGTCGTAAGTTCCGCAGGTCGTCCACCAAACGCAGGAATCACAACTTCTTTGTCGTTGTCTTCCAAAAGTTCCGACCAACAACAACCGTTTTCTAACTTTAGACGTTCCGCAGTTTCTGTGGGAACGCCTTTCAAAAACGCGATGTCGTTTGTTACAAGAATTCCACCGATTGGAATTGAAGCCGTGCAAGCGGGAGCATCGCCCACGATGACGATTACGTCGGTTGTACCTCCGCCAAGGTCAATCAAAATTGAACCGAGGTCTCTTTCTTCCTTCATCATTACAGCGTCAACGGCGGCAAGCGTTTTTAAGAAAACCTTATCCAGTTCATATCCTGCACGTTCAACGCATTGCGTTATATTGCTGATTTGTGTTTTTGACGCGGTAATTATATGTACGTCAACTTCCAAACGCACAGCAAGCGAATTTAACGCAGTTTCTTGTTTGTAGCCCGACACGCCATTCACTATATAATCTTTCGGAATCAAGTGAAGAATGTCGCGGTCTGGCGGAATTGGAACAGCGTTTGAAGCGTCCAAAACGCGATTTATGTCGTCTTCCGTGATTGCTCTATCGCGTTTTCCAATGGAAGAAATCGCCACAAATCCGTGAGAATTCAAACTTTCGATATATTTTCCACCAATTCCCGTTACACAAGAATTAACTTCGTAGCCAAAATTCTGTTCAACCTCGTCGATAACCTGTTTGATTACATTTTTTGTGGATTCAATGTTTACAATCGCGCCGTGACGAAGAAATCCCGACGACGGCTTTTTTGCAACGCTCAAAATTTCCACAGAATCGTCTTCGTTAATAACGCCAACAACGGCTCTAACGAAACTCGTTCCAATGTCCAATCCAATAATGATGTTTGTCAAAAAGAATCTCCTGCGCTACGGCTATTTTCTGTAAGCAATCGCCCCGTATCGAAGGTCGATTTCTGAAACATTCGGCTCAAGCGTGTTCACAACGTCAAGCGCAATCATCATACGCTGGAGTGCTTCCTCCGTTAGTTCTCTTCCAGTAAGAATACGAGTTTTACTGTGTATAGGATAAAGAATTAACTCATAATTTCCAGTTTCTTTTGGAACAACGCAGATTTCAGAAATTGCCGCAAAATAATTCTGAGAAAGCGCACTTATTGCGGAAATTTGTTCCATAAGTCCGTGATATTTTGCGGGGATTTTCATTCCGCTTTTCTCGTTTTCGATTGGAATTCCAGAAACGAGCGGAACACTTCGTCCGCGCAAATTATTAGACGTGGTTTTTGCCGAGAATAGTACACCATTTTTGTCGATTTGAACAGGCACGGTCTTTTCCGAAACGGAAATAAACATTGTTGCCACTGGAACGCGCTCGCAAACGTTTATATAAACTTTGTCGGGGAATCGTTTTACAATTTGCACTTCTTCGATTCCAGAAACGGAAGAAAGCAACATTCCCGCTTCGTCGCAACTGAATTTCATCCAACTTTTTGAAAGAAGTGGCGAAATCGTGCGTGTGAGTTCCGCGCTCGAATAAACTTGCGTTCCGCTCCAAATTACGCTCGGTTTTTGAAGCGACGGAATCACGATAAGATAAACGATGGCTTCTATCGTAAAGATAAATGCAAATACGAATATAAACCATTTCATTACCCATAATTTTCCGCGTTCTTTTCCCTTTTTGCGTATTTTTTTAGGAAGATGCATAACCAAAAACGAAATCGCTGAATTCCATGAGTCTTTTAATCGTTCCCAAAACGACCTCTCCCTTCTAAAAACAAAATCACTCATAAAGTCCTCCCATTTTTTTGCTTTTACCCGAATTACCGCTTTGCACCTAATCCTGAGATTTGCGAATTTGGTGGATTTTGCCGATACGACGAATCAACTCGGTCTAATCGCGAAGAACCGACGATAAAACCGCACATTGCAAACGTTACAAGCAACGACGAACCGCCCGACGAAAAGAAAGGAAGCGGCACGCCTGTTGTTGGAAGAACGCCAACAACAACGCCCACGTTCATAAGCGATTGCCCGACGATTGCAAGCAAAAATCCAAATGAACCTAGCGAGGCAAATCGATTCGTTGTGGTGAGCGCGCAACGTAAAACTCGCCAGGAAAAAAACGTCAACAGCGCGAAATAAAGCAACACGCCAAAAAATCCCATCGCTTCAACCCAGCCTGCAAAAATGTAATCCGTTTGAACTTCTGGAACTGAACCAAGTTTTGAAAGTCCACTTCCAAAACCTTGTCCCCAAAATCCGCCCGATTCGATTGCTTTTCGCGCCGCTTGAATTTGATAATTGTACGTTTGGTCGAACGAACTTTGGTCAAAAAATCCGATGATTCGATTTAATCGATACGGTTTTAAAAGAACCATTATGATTCCAAACGGAACAAGAATCAGCGAAAGCGGTAAAACCCAAGTGATTTTTTCGCCCGCAATCACGAACATTGAAACGCCCAAAATCAAAACGAAAATGCTCGTCGAAAAATCTTGTTGCATTATGACGACCGCAAAAAATATCACCAAAAACAAAACCGCTGGAAACATTGTTTTTTCGGAACGTCTCAAAACGCTCATTTTATCAAAATAATTCGCAAGATACAGAACGCACGAAAGTTTTATGAGTTCCGAAGGCTGAAACGCTCCGATTAACGGAATTCTAAGCCAACGCCTTGCGCCGTTTTTTTCTATACCGATGTACGGCAAAAAAGTCATCAAGCAAAGAACTATCGACCCCATAACAAAAAACGGCAAAATTTTTTTTAGCGTGTCCATGCTCATCGAAACGAATGCAAAAAAAACTGCAAACCCCAAAACGGAACTAAATAATTGCCGTTTGACAAAATAAACCGAGTCGCCTTTGAGTTTGTAGCCGTAGCCCCGCGAACAAAAATAAAGCGCGAGAATTCCAAGCCCCCACAAAAGAAGCATTGCAACAGCAATCATTGGGTCGCTTTTGCGATATTTGTCTAACGGCTTTTCCGTAAAAAAATTAAATCGCATTCGTCCTCCACGCTTTACATTTTCAAAAACGCAAGAAGTCGCTCAAGAGCAACGGAACGCGAGCCTTTCAAAAGCAAAATATCGCCGTCGCGAATAAAATCGTTTACCGCGTCAAACGCCAAACGAATTGACTCGTCGCTTCTGCCAGCGATTTTTATCGCGTTGCTCGTTTCCACGTTCAAAAACTCGTCGCCGACCAAAACAACCAAATCCGCGCCCGATCCGCGCCGAGTTCTAGCATTTCTCCAAGCACAAGAATTTTTCGTACATTTTTTTCTTGAACCGAACGAACAAGCGAAATCGCGCTTTCCATCGAATCGGGATTTGCGTTGTAACAATCTTTGATTACCGTGTATTTTCCGCGCAAAATCTCGCTACGACCGCCAAGTGGCGAAAGTTTTTCAGTCGCCTCTTTGATTTTTTGCGCACTTACACCCAAATAAAGCGAAAGTTCCGCGGCAGCGATTGCGTCAAGCGCGTTGTGTTTTCCAGGAAGCGGAACGTGTACTTTTACGCCATCAACGTCAATCGTCGAACCAAAAAGTCCCTCGTCCGAAACGAATTTCACGCGGTTTTCGTTTTCGCCGTAAAAAATCACTTTTCCTTTTACGTCTTTTGAAAGAAATTGCGCAAAATCGTCCGCCTTTGGAATCAAAGCCACGCCGTCGTTTTGAATAAAATCCAGCGCGTGTTTTTTTTCGGCGGCAATGTTTTCGTGGCTGCCAAGCCGTCCAATGTGCGCCGTTCCAATGTTCGTAACAATCGCAAAATTCGCCTTTAGAACGCGAGAAATCTCCGACATCTCTCCCGCGCGATTCATTCCAAGTTCAAAAACGCCGACTTCGTTTTCTTTTTTGATTCCAAAAACCGAAAGCGGCAAGCCAGTTTCAGAATTCAAATTTCCTTTTGTGGAAACGACATTGAATTTTTGAGAAAGCATCGCGCTCAAAAATTCTTTCGTCGTGGTTTTTCCGCTCGAACCCGAGCGCGTGCATCGTATTTTGAACAAAAATAAACGCCGTCGATTTATTTTCGCTGGCAATTTTTTTGATTTCGTCGTCAACGCGAGAAACAAAAATCGCACTCGCTCCGTTTTTTATCGCCTGCGGAATGTAAAAATGTCCGTCTTGATTTTCACCCAAAAGCGGCACAAAAAGCGATTTTTTGCAAACCTCGCGCGAATCCGTGCAAACTGAATCGAATCCAATAAAATCGCACGGCAAAACAAGAGAACCATTTGTCGAAAAAATCAATTCGTCCAAAGAAAGAAGCGTCATTTTTTTGCCTCGCTCGTAATTTCAACTCGGACGATTTCTTCTTTTCGAGCCTTGTGCATTCCCAGTTCGTTTTCGGCGATTCGTCCAATTCGCTCACTGCTAGAAAGCACGCTGATTTGAGAAATCAGTTCGCGGTTTTTTTCAACCAAAGCTAACTGTTCCTCTTCCATATCAGCCAATTCGTCGCGCAATCGCGTGTGGCTACTCGCTTGCGCCGCACTTAAAATCAAAAGTCCTGGAATTGCAAGCGCAAGAACGTATACAAGAATATGAAATCTAAGTTTTCTTGCCATTTGAGAATATCGTTCCAATAAATGAACGTTCATATATTACTCCTCAATTCCTTTATGTAATAAAGAAAATTCAAATCTTTCTTTTGTAGCGTCGCACAATTTTCTTACGACGCGCAATTTCGCGCTTCTGCTCGGCGAATTCAAGGCGATTTCGTTTTCCGTCGGGCAGATTCCTTTTTTTGTTAAAAGATTCGCGCATTCTTTTCCGCCACACGCACAAACGGCGAGTTCTGGCGGACAAACGCATTTTTTTGAAAGCGCGCGAAAATAATTTTTCACGATTCTGTCTTCAATCGAATGAAACGTGATAACGCCCATTTTTCCGCCAACGTTCAAAACGTTGAACGCCGCGTGAATTGCAGACGGCAAGCGCGACAATTCGCCATTCACCGCGATTCGTAACGCCTGAAAAGTTTTTGTCGCGGGGTGAATTTTTGAATTTCCGCCACCGACCGCTTTTTTTACAATTTCTGCCAACGCAGACGCGCTTTCGATTTTTCCAAACGTCCGCGCTTCGCAAATCGCACGCGCGATTTTTCGGCTTTTCTTTTCGTCGCTAAAACGAAAAATCAAATCCGCAAGCGATTTTTCGTCGAGCGTGTTCACAATTTGTTCCGCGCTTTCGCCCGCGCTTTCGTCAAGGCGCATATCGAGCGGTTCGTCGTGCCGAAACGAAAAACCGCGTCCGCTTTTTTCGTAATGAAAAACGCTGATTCCCAAATCAAACAAAATCAAATC
>CAJOEO010000062.1 GCA_905233535.1 uncultured Treponema sp. | reverse complement strand
ACGTTTCATTTGATTTCCTCGCTCGTTTTTTCTGGCGCGGGGAGCGGGGCGCAAACTATTTGTTCGACGAGTGGCGGAATTTCCGATTGTTTTTCGCGCGTTAAATCCGCCGTTTCGATTGGGTCGTGGATTATCATTTTGACTTTTGATGGGACTAGTCGTTTTTTGTCTTCGTAAATGCGCCAAGTTCCGTCGATTGTTACAGGCACAATCGGCGATTTTGACATAAACGCGAGTTTAAAACTTCCCGCTTTGAATTCGTGATGCGGTCCGCCTTTGCTTCGCGTTCCCTCTGGAAAAATCACTTGCGAATATCCTTTTGAAACGTTTGCCGCCGCGTCGTGAATCGCTTTCATTGATTTTCTCGGCGATTTTCGTTCTATAAAAGTACATTGCAAAAGTCGCATCCAATCTGATAATAGCGGGATTTTTCCTAGTTCTGCCTTTGCAACAAATGCCATTGGCTTGCCCGTATACCCATAACGTCATGGAATATCCATCATTCCTTGATGATTTGCCACAAAAACAACTGCTCTGTCTTGTGGCAATTTTTCAAGCCCTTCAACTTCTACTTCGCTTTTACACGCCTTAAAAACGTACTGCGCCCACTTTGGAACGATTCCGTTTACGATTCTATCGCGCTCTGCAATGTCGCCGTTTTTTTCCGCTTTTAACGCAAGAACGCGACTTTTATTTTGCGAAAGCATGAACCATATAATCTTTAAAAAACAAATTATAGTTGAAAACATGATTTCTCCTTTTGATTTTTTTGCCTTAATTCTACACGGAATTTTTTGTTTGGGGGAGATTTTTTACGTTGGTTTTGAGCGTGGGCGTTGTTGAATCTTCAAAAAATCTCCACGCGAATTTGTTTTTCTGCTAAAATGATTTTTATGCGTTTTTTTCGTGATTTGTGCCAATCCGTGATGAGTCCCTGGCGAATTTTTCGCGCACGTTTTCCGCTTGCGTCTTTTATTTCGTCGCGCATTTTGACGATGATTGTGATTCTTTTTTTGCTTGGTTGGGCGTTGTTCGCACTCATGGCTCTCGCGCCTGGCGACATCGTTGACCAACTCGTTACTCAACAGTTGATGAGCCAAACGGATTCTGCGCGAGCCTCTGCAAAAGACAGCGCGTTTTCTGACGAGCAAGTAGCCGCTCTTCGCGCAGAACTCGGACTTGATAAGCCGTTTACTATACAATATTTTCGTTGGCTTGAGCGTGTTTTTGTTCACGGCGATTTGGGCGTAAGTTTGATTAGTCGCGCGCCCGTTTCGTTTTTAATCAAAAGTCGAATCGTAAATTCGTTAGCGTTAAATTTGATTTCACTCGTCTTTATAACGGCGTTTTCGTTTTTGCTTGGCGTTTATTTTTCGAGCAAAGCGGGAAAACGAATCGATATTGCAGCGACTTTTTTCGCGCTTTTTTTTCATGCGTTTCCAGGAATTTTGCTTTTGATTTTGTTCCAACTTTTTGCGGCGATTTCTGGGATTTTTCCAGTAACGGGTTATCCCGATTTTCCGTTTTCAGAAAAACCCGTGGCGTTCGTTTTTTCGTACACGCACCACGTTTTTTTGCCGCTTTTTGCGTCGTTTTTGGGCGGAATCGGCGGCACAATGCGAATGATTCGCTCGACGATGCTTGACCAAATGGGAATGCCTTACATCACCGCGCTTCGCGCCCGCGGAATCAGCGAACGGCGCATTTATTTGAATCACGCTTTTAGAAATACGTTGAATCCGTACATCACTGGTAGCGCGAATCTTTTGGCGAGTCTTTTTTCTGGTTCGCTCGTTTTGGAAATCATTTTTTCGTATCCAGGAATCGGCAGACTTATGTACGAAGCCGTTATGCAACAAGACGTGAATCTCGTCCTTGCAAATTCAATGTTTATTGGCGCGCTCGTTCTTTTGGGCATGGTGATTTCGGATATTCTTCTTGCAGTTGTTGACCCAAGAATTCGTTACGGAAAAGAAGCATAAAAAATATTTTAAGGAGTTTTCAGAAAATGAAAAAAATCAAAATTTTGTGTGCGATTGCAACGTTTGCGACCGCGTTAATCGTTGGTTCGTGCGACACGACGAGTTTTCTTTCGGGGCTGTCGTCTTCTTCAAAAAAGCCCACGCTAAACTTTGACAAAGTTTCCATAAAATCGCTGGACATGGAAGGAATCACTTTTAATTGCAATTATTCCGTTTCAAATCCGTATTCCGTGGGAATTTCGCTTGCAAACGTTGTGGCGGACATTTCGTGCAACGATTCAAAACTTACCACGATTAACGCAAACGAAGGCGTTTCGATTAGCGCGAACAAATCCGCCGCAAACACGTTCGATTTTAAAGTTCCTTACGATTCGATTTTGAATTTTGCAAAAACGTACAAAGAAAACGACAAATTGCCGTTCTCCGTAAAAGGCAACGTTTCACTCGACAAACTTCCAGTAATTTCAACGTTAACGTTGCCGTTCAGCAAAGAATTCAACGTTCCAGTTTTTAAGCCAAAGTTTTCGCTGTCTAGCCCAAAACTCGTCATGCCGAGCATTACAGAAATCGCGTCCGCGCTTGTAAAAGGCGGCAAAACAAACGCGCTAAAAGCGGCAAGTTTGGCGAAAAGCCTTGTTACAGGCGGCGAAGTTGACGACAGCCTTCTTGAAGGAATTGATTTGAACATGAAACTCAACTTTGATTTGAACGTAGAAAACGAAGGCGGTTCTGCGTGGAAATACGCGCTAAATTCTTGCGGAATCAAAACGGACGGGCAGAGCGACCTAATCGCGCTTGACACCGCAGACGACACCACGATTGAATCTTCAAGCGGAACGATTCCACTTTCCGCGACGCTAAACACGCTGACGGCAGGAAAATTCATTGCAAAACTTTTGAACAAATCTGGCGCGAATCCAACGTTTACGCTAGACAGCGGACTTTCGTTCCCGAATCTTTCTTATGCGCCCGACCTTCCGCTTGCATATTCAAAAGAATTGCCACTTTCAAGCATTACGCGAAAAAGCGAATAAATTTTCGTGAAAGATTCTCGAAGTCGTTTTGATTTTGAGAATCTTTCGACCGCAAAAAAGGATTTTGAAACGATGAAACAAATGCTCAAATACATTTTGAATCGACCGCTCGCGCTTGTTTCGCTGATTGCGCTTTGTGTTCTTTATTTTGTAATGATTTTTGCGGAATTCATTGCGCCGTATTCGCCGACGCGCTCGTTTTCCGAAGATTCGTTTCACCCTGCAAACGCGGAATTTTCTCTTTCGGGCTTTGAGGCGCGAGAATATCGCGTTTTGGAAAAGATGACTTGGCGTTACGCGAAAGTAAAAGGCGATGAATTTCATCACAAAATCCATTTTTTTGCAAAAGGCGAGCCTTACAAACTTTTTGGCGTTATAAACGCCGAGCGACATTTGTTTACTACACAAAAAAACGCTGACGGAACAGAATATCCAGTTTTTTTGTTTGGCGCGGATTCTTTGGGGCGAGACCTTTTTTCAAGAATCGTTTACGGAAGCCGAATTTCGCTTACGATTGGATTTGTTGCGAGCGCGATTTCGCTTTTGCTTGCAATAATTTTTGGCGGAATCGCAGGATTTTACGGTGGCGCAATCGATTGGTCGATTATGCGTTTCAGCGAATTTTTCATGCTGATTCCTGGACTTTATTTGATTCTTTTTCTTCGCTCCCTTTTGAATACGAACATGGACAGCGGACAAAGTTATATGATTATAACCGTGATTCTTTCACTTGTTGGCTGGCCAGGTACTGCTAGAACATTGCGTGGTATGATTCACGCAATAAAACGCGAAGAATTTGTACAGGATGCTTCACTTGAGGGCGTTCCGAATCTTGTGATAATTTTTAGGCATATTATCCCACAAATTTCTAGTTTGCTAATCGTTTCCACGACTCTTGCCGTTCCAGGTTTTATAATGAGCGAAACGACGCTTTCGTATTTGGGACTTGGAATTGCCGACCCCGCGGTAAGTTGGGGAAGCCTTATAAATCGCGACATTTCAACGCTTTCAAATCTAAAGAATTTCCCATGGCTTTTGATACCCGTTTGGTTTTTGCTTGGCGTTACGCTTGCGTTCAATTTTATTGGCGACGCTCTTCGAGATTTTTTTGACCCGTATCACGCATTCATTCCGTCGTTGAAAGATTTTTTTGGAATCAAACAAAAAAATCAAACTGCGACAAAAATCGAAGAATCTTCCAAAAATCGAAACGATTTTTTGAGCGTGGAAAATCTTTCCGTTTCGTTTACGATTTTTCGCGGAGCAAAACGTGCGGTTGTGCAAAGCGTGCGTGGCGTTTCGTTTTCAATGAATCGCGGCGAAATTTTGGGAATCGTTGGCGAAAGTGGAAGTGGCAAATCCGTTACTACCACGGCGATTTTGGGTTTGCACGGCGAAAATGCAAACGTAAACGGGCGGATTTTTTTCTGCGGAAACGAAATGACTTCGCTTTCGCAAAAAGAATTTCGCGCGTTTCGTGGAAAAAAAATCGGCATGATTTTCCAAGAACCTGGGCGTTCGTTTGACCCATTGCAAAGCATTGAAAACGTTTTTTTTGAAGCGTATCGCAACAGCGAACCTGAAATTTCAAAAGAAGACGCGCTAAAACGTGCGGCAAAAATTCTTGCGGAAGTTGGACTTCCAGACCCAGAAAAACGTCTTGCGAATTTTCCGCATCAATTTTCGGGCGGACAGTTGCAACGAATCGGAATCGCGCTTTCGCTTGTTCAAGGTTGCGAACTTTTGATTGCGGACGAACCAACAACCGCGCTTGACGTTACGATTCAAGCGCAAATCGTTTCGCTTTTGGCGGATTTACGAAAAAAACGCGGACTTTCTATCATTTTTATAAGCCACAATATAAATCTCGTCGCGGATTTCTGTGATAACATAATAGTCATGTATGGCGGAACTATTATGGAACGTGGAAAAAGTCAAGAAATCATGCAAAACGCAAAAAATCCGTACACGCGCGCACTTCTTGCAAGTACGCCAAAATTCGGCACGCATTATTCAACTTCAAAACTTTCTTCGATTCCTGGTCGCGTAACCGACCCCGCGCACCCAGAGCCTGGCTGTCCGTTTGCGCCGAGGTGCAGTTTTGCAAAAGACGAATGTAGAAAAAAAGGCGCGATTTGTTGGGCAGAAAAAAGGAGAGATTAATGGAAGATTTTGTAATCGAATCTCGCGCACTTACAAAAACGTTTTCGCTTGGCGCGGGATTTTTTGCGCGTGCAGACAAAAAAGTTTACGCTGTAAACGACGTTTCGTTTGGAATTGAACGCGGAAAAACTTATGGACTTGTTGGAGAATCTGGTTGCGGAAAAACCACAACTGCGCGACTTCTTGTCAAAATGTACCGTTCTGACGGGGGCGAAATCATTTATTCTCCAAAAGACGGTGAAAAATGCGACGTTGCCTTGCTTTCTGGAAAAAATCTTCGTGCGTACCGCGAAAAAGTCAAATACGTTTTTCAAGACCCGTCGCGCTCGTTAAATCCACGAATGAGCGTTTTTGGAATTTTGTCGAGCGCGTACAGATGGTCGTCGCTTTGGCGCGGAAAAGCGAGCGCACGCGAAGAAGCCGCATCGCTTTTGGAAGAAGTCGGATTAGACCCAAGCGATTTAGACAGACGACCGAGCGAATTTTCGGGCGGGCAAAGACAACGCATTTCGATTGCACGCGGTTTGATTATGAAACCCGATGTTTTAATTTGCGACGAAGTTGTTAGCGCGCTTGATGTTTCCGTTCAAGGACAGATTTTGAATCTTTTGCAAGAATTACGCGCATCTCGTTCGCTTTCGTTTTTGTTCATTGCGCACGATTTGCGAGTGAGCGGTTGGTTTTGCGACAAAATCGGCGTAATGTATTCTGGCGTTCTTCTCGAAGAAGCGAACGCTTGCGATTTGTACAAAACTGCCGCACACCCATACACAAAACTTCTTTACGACGGAAGCATGGGAAAAAGCGGCGCGGGCGAAGTTCGGACAGTGCTTTCTTCACCGACTGCTTGCCCGTTCGTTTTAAGGTGCAAATCTGCCTCTGCTCGTTGTCGCGAAAGTTTGCCCGCTTGGACAAAAATCGCTGACGGACATCGCGTTCGTTGCCATTTATTTTCATAAAATATTAAGATTCTGAAAATATGCTATAATGTAGCGATGAATAGAATCATTCTTCCCGAAGAGGATTTCCTTACAGACGAACAACAAAACGCGCTTAACGAAATGTGTGTTTTGCTTTCAAAAAATGCCCAAGCCGATTTTTTTATGGATTTTTTTGAGCGACTTTTCACTCGTGCCGAACTGAAAGATTTTGCGACGCGCTGGCTTTTGGTTCGCGCTCTTGACCGAGGAATGACGCAACGAGAAATCGCGCAAAAATATCATATTTCACTTTGCAAAATTACACGCGGTTCAAAGGAATTAAAAAAACAAAATAGCGCGTTCCGCCGTTTATTAGATTCAATGAATTGATTGAGAAAATCGCATAAAATCGCTATTCTCTACGAATCACGTTTTTTGAGGAACAAAATGGACGCTATCGAACTTGAAAAAGCATATAATCCAAAGGATTTTGAAGACAGAATTTATGCCCAGTGGATTGAATCGGGGTGTTTTCGCCCGCTTTCCGACGAGCAGAATTCTGCGCACGCAAAACGAAAAGGCACGAATATAAAATATACCGTTGTGATTCCGCCTCCGAATGTTACAGGCGTTCTGCATATGGGACACGCTCTTAACAATACACTGCAAGATGTTGTGGTGCGTTATCACAGAATGAAAGGCGACGACACTCTTTGGATTCCAGGCACTGACCACGCGGGAATTGCTACGCAGAATGTCGTGGAGCGCGCACTCAAAAAAGAAGGAAAGCGCAGAAACGATTTGGGACGCGAAAAATTCATCGAGCGAACTTGGCTGGTTGCAAAAGAACATCACGCGACGATTGTAAAACAGCAGAAAAAACTTGGAGACAGCGTGGATTGGACGCGTGAACGCTTTACTTACGACGAGGGACTTTCGCGCGCGGTTCGCGAAGTTTTTGTTACGCTTTACGAGCGCGGACTTTTGTACAAAGGACAGCGACTTGTGAACTGGTGTCCGCGTTGTGGTACGGCTCTTGCCGACGACGAAGTTGACCACATCGATACGGCTGGCGCGATGTATCATCTTTTCTACGAGTACGCCGACGGAAGCGGAAAAATCGAAGTTGCTACTACGCGACCTGAAACATTTTTTGGCGACACGGCGGTCGCGGTTAATCCAAACGACGAACGATACAAAAATCTAGTCGGCAAAATGCTCAAACTTCCGCTGACGGGAAAGGAAATTCCGATTATTGCAGACGAATATGTCGATATGGAATTCGGAACGGGCGTGGTAAAGATAACACCGGCTCATGACCCTAACGATTTTGAGGTCGGAAAGAGGCATGACCTTCCCGAGGTAAATATCTTTAACGATGATGCCACGATCAATGAAAACGGCGGAAAATTCTGCGGAATGGACCGTTATGAGGCAAGAAAGCAGATCGTTAAAGAACTTGATGAGATTCCGAGATTTCTGACTTCGGATAATTTTAATATTGTTGTAAAAAAGCTGAAACAAAATCCGCAGGTGATTTTTATTGATGAGATTGATTATCTGATGAATAACTATAAAACGATTGAAACCCTCAGGGATATTCACGATGAAAC
>CAJOEO010000061.1 GCA_905233535.1 uncultured Treponema sp. | reverse complement strand
GCGATACGACCTTTCGCTGTCGTTCAAAGACGCGGCGTTCGGTACAAAAGTGGACATAAAATTTCGGCACGAAGAAACGTGCGAAAAATGCAAAGGTTCTGGCGCGGCGGCTGGCGGTCAGCGCGTAAAATGTCCAACGTGTAACGGAACGGGGCAAACCGTTCGTTCGTCGGGATTTTTTGCGATTCAACAAACGTGTTCTGCGTGTGGCGGAAGCGGCTCAAAAATCGACAAACCGTGTTCTGCGTGCAAAGGCAAAGGCACTCAATCCGTTCAAAAGCACATCACGCTTACGATTCCTGCGGGCGTTGATAACGGACAGCGCATGGTTCTGCACGGAATGGGAAACGCGGGCGCGAATGGCGGAAGCGCGGGCGACCTTGTGATTATTATTCGCGTTGAAGGACATAAATTTTTTGAGCGACACGAAACGGAACTTTATTGCGTCGTTCCGATTACTTACGCGCAAGCGGCTTTGGGGACAAAACTTTTGATTTCTGGAATTGACGGAAGAACGTTTGTCGTTGTAAAAGGGGAGGGCGTGCCGTATCCAAAATCAGAAAAACGCGGCGACCTTCACGTTAAAATCCGCGTTCGCGTTCCGTCCAAAATGAACAGCGAACAAAAACGCTTGATGGAACAATTCGCAAGAATCGAAAACGCTTCAACGTCGCCAGAACCGCTACCGCTAAGTTCTCTCGGCTGATTTTGATTCGTAAAAACGGTGGCTTAAAACCGCCGTTTTTTTATTTTTACAGAGAGAAAACCCAATTTTCTTTTTTTTGCGTTTGAACGCCAAAAACTCGATTTATCGTTCCGTCTTCCGCGATTTTTTCTGGCAAATCGTCGGATTCAATTTTTCCGTCGTTTATGACAAGTAGACGGTCAGCGAACGAAAGCGCGAGCGAAAGGTCGTGAATCACAAGAAGAATCGTTCGACCTTCCGCGGCAATTTCTTTTGCAAGCGACAAAAATTCAAGTTGTTGCCGAATGTCCAAATGCGAAAGCGGTTCGTCCAAAAGCAAAATTGGGGATTCTTGCGCCAACGCCATCGCCAAATACGCTTTTTGCCGTTGTCCACCTGAAAGTTCGTTTAAGGCGCGGTTTGAAAGATTTTCGATTTTTAATCGAGCAAGCGCGTTTTTTGCAATTTCCAAATCTTTTTTGTTGTAATGATGAAAGAACGACGAATGTGGAAATCGACCTGCCAAAACGAGATGTTCCACCAAAATCGGCGGAATCGTTTGCGTTTGCGGAACGTAGGCGATTTTTTTTGCACGTTCAATCGCGCTCATTTTTGAAACGTCGTTTCCGTCTATTTGAATTTTTCCGCCCCAAAGTTTTAACGTTCCCGCAAGAAGTCGCAAAATCGTGGATTTTCCAGAACCGTTTGGACCTGTCATCATTGTGATTTTTCCGTTTTCGTTTTTTTCGTATCCGAACGAAAGATTTTCAAAAGAAATCATTTATTTTCCAGCCTTTCGGTTTTTTACAAGCAAATAAAAAAAGAATATGCCGCCCAAAAGCGACAAAATTACGCCGACGGGTAATTCGTAGGGCGAAAACGCCGTTCTTGAAAAAAAGTCGCAGAACAAAACGAGATTCGCGCCTAAAAACGCGCTTAAAATCAAAAGATTCGAGCATTTTCCGCCAAACAAAAGACGCGCTGAATGTGGAACAATCAACCCGACGAATCCCAAAAGCCCCGCAAAACTTACGCTTGCGCCGCACAAAAGCGACGACAAAACGAGGGCGAAAAATCGCGTGCGATTTGCGTTTAAGCCGAGCGATTTTGATTGTTCGTCGCCGAGCAGAAGAACGTCTAGCGCGGGCGAAATCAAAATCGAAAAAAATATCGCGCAAAAAATGACGATTGCCGCGGGAATAATCGAATTCATCTGCACGCCAGAAAGCGAGCCGATTCTGAACGCGCTTCGTGAATAAATCGTGTCGGGAAAAATTGCGTTTACGCCGTCTGTGAGCGCGCAAAAAAATGCGTTTGCAGCAACGCCCGACAAAAGAACGCTGTGGCTAGAAAGATTGCCCGCCTTTTTGCCAAGTGCGCACACCAAAAGAAGCGTTATGAACGCGCCAAAAAACGCCGCCAACGGAAACGACAGCGGATTTGTCAAAAAATACGCGCAAACCACAACGCACAAACCCGCGCCCGCGTTCATTCCCAAAACGTTTGGGCTGCCAAGTGGATTTTGCAAAACAATTTGAATCAACGCGCCTGAAACAGAAAGCGCGCTTCCGCACAAAATCGCGGCAAAAAGCCTCGGAAATCGGACAAAAAAAACGATTTTTCTCGCGCTCGAATTTTCGTCAAAAATCGCATTCAAAATTTCGTCAAACGAAAAACGCACCGCCCCATAAAAAATCGAAATAATCGAAAGAAAAAAAAGAAAAATCGCGCACAAAAAAATCGTCAAGCCGAATCGTTTTTTCATTTTTGGAATTATAGAAGAAAATTTTGGATTTTTATATGGATTTTTGTTTTTTTGAAATCCGAAAACCGCGAAGGGGAGAGGCACTCGAAACCGTCGCGTTTTAACTCCCACAAAAAAAAGAATTTTGATAAACTTTTTGAATGGACGTAATTTCACAAAAATCTTCACTTTCGGGGAAAATCACAGTCCCCGCTTCAAAATCTCACACGATTCGCGCTCTTCTGCTCGCTTCTCTTGCGGAAGGCACGTCGCACATCAAAAATCCGCTTGCAAGTGCCGATTGTCTTTCTACGGCTGGCGCGATGCCGCTTTTGGGTGCGCAAATCGATTTGAATCTTTCGACGGAAGGCGAGCCTGGAACGGAATGGATTGTTCATGGCGCGGGAAGTCGTTTTCATACGCCGACCGACGTTGTGAACGTTGGAAATTCTGGTTCGCTTTTGTATTTTCTTTCGCCACTTTGCGCCACGCTAGACGGCGCAAGCGTCTTTACGGGCGACGAGTCGATTCGCCGTCGTCCAATTCTTCATCTCGTGGATTCTTTGAATCAAATCTCCGACGAAAAAAGTTTTGTAACTCGCCCCGATTCTAACGGTTGCCCCGTCGTGATTCGCGGAAAAATCCACTCAGGCACGGTTTTCACGGAAGGCGCGGTTTCAAGTCAGTACATTTCGGGCTTGATGATGGCGGCTTTGCGCGTGGACGGCGGTCTAAAAATCGAACTTTCAAATCCAAAAGAAACGCCGTATTTGACGATGACAAAAAGTTGGCTCGACCGTTTGGGCGTGGAATCTTCGATTTCAGATGATTTTAAGAAAATCGAAGTCAAAGAGAAAAAAGAAATCGCCGCGTTTGACGCAACGATTCCAAGCGATTGGGAGGGCGTGGCGTTTCCGCTTATTGCCGCGTTGATTTCGCGCGAAAGTCGTGTGGAAATTCAAAACATCGATTCTAGTGGGACGCAAGGCGACGAGGCGATTGTGGAAATTATGAAAATGCTTGGCGCGAAAATCGAATGGAATCGGCAAAACGAAACGATTTTGGTGCAAAGTTCGCGGCTTTCTACAAAAAATCTTCCAAACGAAACGTTAAAAGTCGCGCTTTCTCCGTTTCCAGACGCGGTTTGCGCGCTTGCGGTTGCCGCGTGTTTTGTGGAAGGCACGGTTATTCTTGAAGATGCCGCCGTTTGTCGCAAAAAAGAAACTGACCGTTTGCACGCGCTTTTTGAGGAACTTTCAAAAGTTGGGGCGCAAATCGAAGAAGGCGAGGATTTTTTGAAGATTCGTGGACATTCGCCGATATTGGAGGACGGTTCGCCGAATCCCGATTTTAATCTTCACGGCGCTATTCTTGAAAGTCGTCTTGACCACAGACTCGCAATGTCGTTTGCGTGTTTGGGTCTTGCTCTTCCAAAAAACGAGCGCGTCATCGTTACAAATGCCGAGTGTTGTGCTGTGAGTTTTCCGCATTTTTTTGAAACGATGAATACGATTGGCGCAGGTTTTGTTTTGGACAAATAATTCGGAAATCTCTGCAAAAAAATCCCCGATTTTTCGGGGATTTTTTATTTTATCGCGATTTCGTGAATCATTCCTTCGATTGATTTTTTTTGAAAAAATCTATTTTTTCAAAACTTTTTTGATTGCGTCCAATAATTCATCGTATTGCGTAAAAGCGGGGAGGTCGGGGTTTTCGTCCTTGATTTTTTGCGTGGTGCGGAACAAAAAGCCCGCTTTGCTCGCGCCAATCATCGCAAGGTCGTTGTAACTGTCGCCTGCTGCAATCGTATCGAATCCGATTGATTGAAGAGCGCGAACGGTCGTAAGTTTTGATTTTTCGCAGCGCATTTTGTGGCTCGTGATAAATCCGTTTGAATCGACTTCGAGCGTGTTGCAAAAAATCGTCGGAAGTCCAAGTTTTTTCATCAACGGGGCGGCAAATTGCTCAAATGTGTCAGAAATTATGATTGTTTGACATTCTTCTCGGAGCGTGTCCAAAAATTCCTTTGCGCCTGGAAGCGGGTCGATTTTTGCGATTGTCGCTTGAATGTCGCGCAAAGTCAAATTGTGTTCTTTCAAAATCCCGATTCGCCACTTCATCAATTTGTCGTAGTCGGGTTCGTCGCGCGTTGTTCTTTCCAATTCTGGGATTTTCGATTCTTTTGCAAACGCAATCCAAATTTCTGGAACTAAAACGCCTTCAAGGTCAAGGCAAGTTATGTACATATTTTTCTCCAAAAAAAATTTCCTTCGATTTTAGCATCTTCGCATTTTTACGAAAAGCGCGTACAAAAAAATGCACTGTATGATTTTTTGAACAGTGCAGAAAATCATACGCAATTTTTAAATTTTTTCAAAAAAAGTTGAAAAGTCGCTTTTTTGAATTATGATTTTCCGACATTTTTTTGAAATTTGCAGATTTTTATTTTTTTCAAAAAGTTGGCACTGAATTTGCAACCCATTTTGTATCACTTTGTTGTTCAAGAAACACGTTAATTTCAAGTTTTTGAAAAAGCATCCTCCGACGGTTGTCGGTTTTTTACAAGGAGCAAGAAAATGAAAGACGAAAAAGAATTGTACAAAGCATACGTTCGCGATATTCAGCGTTATCCACTTTTGGACGCTTGCGATGAGGAAAAACTTTCAAGGCGCATCGAAAAAGGCGACAAAAAAGCGTTGGATTCTCTCGTAAATTTTCTACGATGGATTTGATTCAAGAGGGAAATCTTGGTTTGATTGTGGCGGCGAAAAAATATCACTATTCGTTTAACACGAAGTTTTCGACATACGCATACGCTTGGGTTTTCCAGTATATGTTGCGTTTTGTCCACAATCGGACGGGCGTAATCGAAATTCCGCACCGCAAAGAAGAACTTTTGCGCCAAATCGACGCGGCGAGTGCGGAATTTGCCAAAGACAACGGACGCGAGCCGACAACAAAAGAAATCGCGCGTTTTCTTGAAATCAGCGAAGAGGACGTAAAAAGCGCGAAAGAATGTTCGTTTGCGTTTACGAGTTTGGACGTGGAATGTTCAGAAGATGGCACGGACACGCTCGGCGAACTTTTGCCAGACATGACTTTTAATCCAGAAATTGAATATTTGGAAAAAGAAGCGCGAACTGACGTTGCAGACCTTTTGAAGATTTTTCCAGAAAAAGAGCGACTTGTGATTTTTGGGCGTTACAATTTTGCACGCCGCCAGCGTTCTGCAACGCTCCGCGAGATTTCTGAATCGCTTGGCGTTTCCACGGAAACCGTGCGCCAAATGGAACTTCGCGCTGTAAAAAGATTGCGTTGCGTGTGCGCGGTTTGACGTGCGCTCGCGTAAACTCGGCGGAAAAAACGAGAACTTCAGTTTCCGCCGAGTTTTAATCGTCCGCGAAAGTCTAAAAATCAAAAAATTTCTGACAAATGGATTTTTAGCGACGCGCCGATTTTTACGCCGTTTCCAACGAGCGACGACGATTCGCTGAATGTGCCGCTTTTTCCGTCCACGATTTTTTTGTAGCCGCCGTGCAAATCCGCACTCAAAAATCTGTTTAATCGCATTTTTATTCCGACGAACGGGAAAATTGAAACGTATTCTTTTTCGACCGTTTCGTCGTCTACGCCCAAAAAATCGAACGACGAGCCGAGCGCACCGTAAAATCCGTGGAGACCTTCGCTGAACGGATAGATTTCTGCAAAAAGCGACATCGAAACAGTTGGACACCAGCCCCAGTCTTCAAGGTAAAATGTGGCGTGTCCGAATCGTGCGGTAAAAGCGACATGGTATGCGATATATTTTTCGTAGCGGATTCCAAATCCCCAACCGTGATTTTTTATTCCTAAAAGTAAACTTTCAAAATCGAACGAAACGATTTTCGTCAAAACTTCGTCGTTTGCGCCAAAAAATTGTTTTTTCACTTCGTCTTCCGATTCCGAAAACGCTGGAAAACTGAACGCGAAAAAAAACGCGAGCAAAATTAAAAAATGATTTTTTGCTTTGATTGTTTTCAACATTTAAAAAAAAGGCTACCCAATCGGGTAACCCAAAAAAGACTATCTAAATGAATACGTTACGCGAGATTTGATTGCGCCGTTTTCATAAAACGTATAATCGTGAACAAAAATCGCTTCGTCTGAACCGTCTTGTTCTTTGACGAGAGAATTGTGTTCGTCGTATTCGCGTTCGATTTTCGTGTCGCCGTAAGTTTCGCAAATTACGTTGCCATTTTTGTCGTACTCGTAGGCAAATTCTATTCCGTTGGAAGTCGTTTCTTTTGTTTTTCTGCCGTTTTCGTCGTATTCAAATGTCGTTTCGTCGTCTGAAGATTTTTGTCGAATGAGTTTTCCTTTTGCGTCGTATTCGTAGACGGTTTCGTCGTCGGAAGATTTTTCGCGAATGAGTTTTCCGTTTGCGTCGTATTCGTAGACGATTTCGTCGTTTGGCGTTTTTTGTCGAACGAGTTTTCCGTTTTTGTATTCAAATTTGGTTACGTCGCCATCTGCCCACTTTTCTTTTGTCTTGTTGCCATTTGAATCGTATTCAAACCACCATTCCGAGCCGTCCGCGCCGCGTCCGTGGATTTCTTTTCCGTCGGCGTTGTAATCGCGCGATTCTTCAAAAGACAACGTTAATTCGCGTTCCACGCCGTTAATCGAAACGTTGCGCACAACGCTTTCTTCCGATTTTGCGTAATCGACTTTTGTGCTTGCGCAACTTGCAAAAATTACGGCAACGGTTGCCGCAAAAACGACTTTCTTCATAAAATCCTCCAAATTTATTGAAAATTGTTATGCTTAAATTTCTTTAGCATATGTCAAATTTTAGATTCTGAAACGATATTCAGAATGTTGTGATAATATCATATAAGACTATTACGACGTAATATGTCATAATCTAATATTGTAAACGAATCCGCGCTTTCCTTTAACGAATCTGAAACTTTATTGCTTATGCGGTTAAACGCCACGAGTTTTGTGGTAACGCCTTTTTCGCGCAACAACGTCAAAGCCTCGGCAAAATCTTCGTCGCCAGAAACGAGAATCGTCTTACATTTGTCGTCGTCTTTTTTTTCGTAGGCAAATCGGCACATATCGAGAATTATTTTTGTGTCGATTCCTTTCTGCCCCCAAGAATTTCGCTGTTTGCTTGGAGAATTCTGAAAATGCTCGTTCCAAGTTCCGCCAATTTTGTTGCGGATTTTTATCATTTTTCCGAGTCGCATTTTTAGTCCAAACGGGCGCAATTCTCTTTCAATCTGCTCGAAAAATTTTGTTTGCGCGTCGAATGTTTTTTGATTTTCTTCCGCGTCCAATCTCGCTGTATAGTAAAAAACTTCGCTCGCTTTTTTTTCGTCCAAAATGAATCGAACAAATTTGTTCCAAAGAAAATCCTCTTTGCGAATCAAAACGTTTCGTGGCTTGCCCCAAAGCGCACGAAGGCTTTGGAGCAGATATTCCGCGTCAATAAAAACGGCCGTTTTTTCCATGTGAATTAGTCAAAAAATCCTTTTGCTTTCAAAAGTTCGGCGTTCAAAATGCCGCCCAATGCCGCGCCGCGCTTTGTGTTGTGGCTTAGCGCAACGAATTTCACATCGAAAACATTGCATTTGCGAAGCCTGCCCAAAACGCACGCCATTCCTTTTTCTGTGTCGCGGTCGCGCGCGGGCTGCGGACGGTTTTCTTCTTCGCGGTACACAATCGGATTTTTCGGCGCGCTCGGAAGATTCAATTCCTGCGGAACGGACGAAAATTCCCGCCAGACCCGCTTGATTTCTTCCAAACTCGGCTTTTTTTCTTCGGGAAGGTCAAACTCAAGATTTACGCTCGCCGTGTGTCCGTCGATTACGGGAACGCGCGTGCAGGTTGACGAAACGACTGGAAGAGTAGCGTTTTCGATTTTTGAGCCTGCGACTTTTCCAAGAATTTTGAGACATTCTTTTTCGGTTTTTTCTTCCTCGCCGCCAATGAACGGAACGATGTTGTCAATCATATCGAACGACGGCACTCCAGGGTATCCCGCGCCAGACACCGCCTGCAAAGTCGTTACAATCATTCGCTTGACGGGGTATCCCGCTTTTTGAAGAGCGTAAAGCGGCATCATATAAGTTTGAAGCGAGCAGTTCGGCTTTACGGCGATAAAACCTTTGTCCCAGCCGCGATTTTTTTTCTGTTCGGCGATTATGTCCAAATGCGAAAAATTTATTTCTGGAATTAGCATCGGAACATCGTCTGTCCAGCGGTTCGCGCTTGCGTTTGAAACCACGGGGATTCCTTCGGCAGCGTAGGCGTTTTCCAACGCTTTGATTTCGTCTTTGCCCATTTCAAGAGCGGAAAACACGAATCGGCATTTTCCAAGCGCGAGTTTTGCGTCGTTTGCGTCCTGCACGGGTTTTTTACCGCGTCTTTGTACGCTTTGCCCGCAGAGCGCGGAGAAGCCGCCACATAAGTAACCTTGAACCAGGGGTGATTTTCCAAAAGTTTTATGTAACGCTGCCCGACCATTCCAGTCGCGCCCAAAACGCCTACGTTGATTTTTTCTTCCATTATATTCTCCTTTTTGATTCGATTTTTCCGCGGATTTTACAAATCACATTCTTTGATTGCGTCCTGAATGATTTTCTTTGCGTCTTCGCGAACTTCCACGAGCGGAAGGCGAACTGCGCCCGCTTTCATTCCTTTGAAATTCATCGCGTATTTTATGGAAGTCGGATTTCCGTCCACGAATGCCGCCTTGAAAAACGGCAAAAGCCGATAGTGGATTTTTCGCGCCTCGTCGATTTTTCCATCAAGTGCGGCGTGAACCATTTGCGCAACAATCGAAGGCGCAAGATTCGACACAACGGAAACAACGCCGTCGCCGCCGAGAGCGAGGAGCGGAAGAGTGAGCGAGTCGTCGCCCGAAAGAACCGAAAAATCCGCCTTTTTGTTTTTTATTTGCGCGATAACGCTCATCATCTGCTCGATGTTGCCGCTCGCTTCTTTTACGCCGATTATGTTCGGAAGTTCTGCGATTCTTTTCAAAAGTGGGGTAGAAATGTTTTTGCCCGTTCGTCCTTGAATGTTGTAAACCAAAATCGGAATTCCAACGCTTGAAACCGCTTTGTAATGCTCAAAAATGCCTTCGTCGCTGGGCTTGTTGTAATACGGCGTAACGACAAGAGCCACGTCCGCGCCGAGTTCCTTTGCGCGATGAGTGTAGCGGAGAGCGTCTTTTGTGTTGTTGCTTCCAGTTCCAATCATCACGGGAACTTTTTTTCCAGTTTTCTCAAAAAACTTCTTCGCCTCGTCCACGGCGATTTTTATCATTTTTTCTTCTTCGCTTTCTTCAAGACACGGAGTTTCGCCCGTTGTGCCGAGCGGCGCAATCGCGTCGATTCCGTTTTCAAGCTGAAAAATCACATTTTCCCGAAAACCGTCGTAATCGACTGAGCCGTCCGCGTTCATCGGCGTAACCATTGCCGTTATTGCACCTCGCAATTTCACCATATTTTGACCTCGATTTATTGCTGAATTTCTACGATTTTAATGAATTCTACTTTAATTGTCGATTCGCGGAAAATCGCAAAAATCAGTCGAAGCGATTTTCTGAAAATCAAATTGAATTTCTCGTGTTATAATAGAAGAGAATTTATGAAAATTTGGGGGAACAATGAAGCCAACTCTTTTAGTTCTTGCGGCGGGAATGGGAAGTCGCTACGGTGGCGTAAAACAAATTGATTCTGTTGGAAAAAATGGCGAGTGCCTTTTGGATTTTTCTGCGTTTGATGCGCGTCGTGCGGGTTTTGGAAAAGTCGTTTTTATAATCCGAAAAGACATCGAAAAAGATTTTCGCGAGCGACTTTTTGACCGCGTTGCTCGCAATTTTAATGCGGAATATGTTTTTCAATCGTTCGATTCGCTTCTTTCTGAAAAAGAATTTGAAAAAGCAAAAGCGACAAATCGAACAAAACCCTGGGGAACGGTTCACGCAGTTTTGTGCGCAAAAGAAAAAATCAACGAGCCGTTTGCCGTGATTAACGCCGACGATTATTACGGCAAAAACGGTTTTGAAACGCTCGGGAAATATCTTTCGTCCATAAAAAACGATTGCACCGAACACGCGATGGTCGGCTACACGCTTAAAAATACGATGAGTCGTAACGGTTCGGTTAGCCGCGGAATTGCAAAAACGAACGACGGATTTTTGGAATCAATCGTCGAGAATACGAAAATCTACTATACTGGCGAGAATTTTAGTGGCGACAAAATCGAATCGGAACTTGACGGAAAAAAATTCGCGCTTACGGGAAACGAAACTGTTAGCATGAATCTTTTTGGTTTTAGCCCAAAGGCGTTTGAGCGTTTTGAAAAATATTGGGAAGATTTCAAAAAGGAAAAACTAACGCTTGAAAAGGCTGAGGCTCTTCTTCCCGTCGCCGCAAGCGACATTATCAAAAACGGCGAAGGAAAAATCCGCGTTTTTACGAGCGACGAAAGTTGGTTCGGAATGACCTATCCAAAAGACAAGGAATTTGTAAAGTCGCAAATCGCTAAAAAAATTGAAAGCGGTTATTATCCAGAAAATCTTTGGGAAAAATAAACGCCGTTTTCAAAAACGTTAACGAAAAAGAAAAACGCGGTGGTTGAGACTCTCGAAACCACCGCGTTTTCGTCAAAAATCAACTGTTGATTTCAAAAATCGTTTCGAGTGCGAGGTGCATCATGTCTTTGAACGACGTTTGTCGTTCTTGCGCGCTTGTTTGCTCGCCGTTCAAAATGTGGTCAGAAACCGTCATTATTGCAAGCGCGTTTCGTTTGAATTCCGCCGCCAACGTAAAAAGTTCCGCCGATTCCATTTCGATTCCCAAAACGCCGTATTCCGCCCATTTTTTCCAATTTTCGTTTTTGTCGTAAAAAAGGTCGGAAGACGCGACCGAGCCGACTTTGTATCGAATGTCCATTTTTTGCGCGATTTCGTCCGCTTTTTTTACGAGCGAAAAAGTTGCGGTCGGCGCAAAATGAAGATTTCCAAATCGTTGCGTTAAAATCGCCGAGTCGGAACACGCCGCGTTTACTATAATCGTGTCGCGAAGTTTTGTGGATTCGTTGACCGCTCCGCACGTTCCGATTCTGATTGCGTTTTGAACACCGTAAAATTTGAACAATTCCGTTGCGTAAATCGAAAGCGACGGCTGCCCCATGCCCGTCCCTTGAACGCTCACGTCAATTCCGCGGTATTTTCCCGTAAAACCGAACATTCCGCGAACTTCGTTGTAGCATTTTGCGTTTTCAAGAAAATTCTCCGCGATGAATTTCGCTCTAAGCGGGTCGCCTGGAAGAAGAACGTTTTTTGCGATTTCGCCGTCTTTTGCGTTGATGTGTGTACTCATTTTTTTCTCCTTATTTTCGACCGCGGTCTTTTTTGTTATCTGGAACAATTATCGCGTCGATTGGAATTCCCTTTTCGGTTGCCGTTTGAACGACCAAATCTCTCGAATATTTTTGCGAAACTCGCGGGCGCGGGTGCGGTTCTGCGTCGCCAATCAAAATGATTTTTTTCTGCGCACCTTTTCTCCAATTAAAGAAATCAAGCGCGGCAAAAAGTCCTTCGTAAACCGCTTCTGGAATGTCGCCGCCTTCGCCACCGTTTATCACAAATCGATTCATGTTTTTCTTAAATTGTTCTATGTCTTCCGTAAAATCGAACATTTTGACAGGTAGTTTTTTGTAACTGTAATCATCTCCGTAATCACGATACAAAAGAAGCCCCAAACGCACCGAACCGAATTGGTCGTTGCCCTCGCGTTTTAACGCCTCTTCAAGCATTGGAAGCCAGCGTTCGCGCAATTCTTTTACGTCGTCTTTCATGCTTCCAGTTGCGTCAAGCGTAAAAACAATGTCGATATTTTCTTTTGGCGACATTCGTTCGATTGATTCCATGATGTCTTCGGGAAGACGATTTAGATTCGACGCGACGAGTTTTCCGCCCGTGTCTTCTGCCAAACTTTCAAAGCTTTTTGCTGCCTTTGGATTGTAATTGTCTGTCAAAACAGGAACTTTTACGGGAGGCGTGGGTGGCGGGTCAGGAATCTTCAAATCGAACATAAACGGATTGTCCGCAAAACTTCCCTCGTAATCTGCATAAGGTTTTTCAAACGCCCGAATGTTTACAAACGTGCCTTTTCGCACGCGAACTGCGCCGTTTCGCTCCCATGGGTAGCCGTAAATCATTTCTATGGGAATGTAAAGATGAAACGCCTCGCCAAATTGCGAGTCTTTTTCTGGAGTGGAATCTGCCACGCGGAATTTTGCATATTCTGAAACGAGCGGTTTTCCGTCCAAATACGTTATTTCGTCGCCGTTCGTGGAATTCCATTCTTTTGCGCGGAACGAAAAATTGTCCATTTTTCCGTCGGGGTCTTTTGTCGTTTCGCACAAAAGCACAGACGAAATGCCTTTCTTTTTGCGAATGTAAAGATGAAAACCCTTGATAACACTAAAACTTTCGTCGATGTCCGTTGGTTTTACAGAATCCGAAATCGGAACGTAAGTCAGTCGCAAATCTTCTCCGCTAATTACAAGATTTTCTGCAAAAACGGCAGGAAATGCGATAAAAAACGCTATGGCGATGAAAATAAAACTCTTTCTCATGCTTTTTAATCGGCATTTCGTTGAGTTGATTTCAGATAAACCTCTTCATTATAATTCTGATTTTGCGAAAAAAACGGGGAGGAACTCATGGATTATACCTCAATCAATTTGAGCGAATTTCTCACAGACGAACAACCGTCAAATTTGCCAGATGATTCTGGAATCGTTGTCTTTTCAAAGGAGCAGGAACTTCTTGTGGACGCGGTTAGAAAACGAATCGAAACCGACGACATTGAACACGCAGAAATGTATAGAAAACGCATCTCCGATTTGAAAACGCTTGCGGCGGCAATCGCGAATTTTCCGTCGCTTCTTGAACGTTCAAATCTTACGCTCGAAGAACGAACTCCGCAATTATTGATTGAATCTTTAATAAATTCGAATCGAGAGGGCGATACAACTCTTCAACTTCCGTCAAAAGCCACGCTTGGACGCGGATTTTTGGTTGCAAAACTTCACACTTTTTCAAATTTGGAAAAACTCGCAAAAAATGCGGGACTCGACGACAAAACGGTTCGGCGTTTTCATGACGAAACGATTTCGATGATGTTTTTGCTTCTCGCAGAAGACGTTTACATGAATTTGATTCACGACCTGCTTTTGTGGGAACACCGCGCGGACCAAAATATCAACGATATTTCGCCCGTTTTGCAGTCGGTTTGGCTTGCGCGCACGCGCCTTGCACCAGCGTTCGGCACGATGATGGGAACAAGCGAACTTCTTATGCTTTCGTTTCAACTTGACGACCAATGGCAAGATTTTATCCGCACAAAACTTGCCGACGAAGACGTTAGGCAATCGATGGAAGAATTTCTTTTTGGACTTTCATTTGA
The DNA here is from genome assembly GCA_905233535.1 of uncultured Treponema sp. Taxonomy (GTDB): domain Bacteria; phylum Spirochaetota; class Spirochaetia; order Treponematales; family Treponemataceae; genus Treponema_D. The sequence continues at coordinate 12,785 of CAJOEO010000061.1, read as the reverse complement.
ACAGATTACAAAATTAAAGAATCTTCTTCGCGAAAAAGGAATCCGAGCGATTGGACGCGACGAAGTTTCTGATTATTTGGGCGAAAGCGTTAAAATTGATATGAGTATGGATTATCGCGACTTTTTTCAGCAATATTCCATAAGACGAGATAATGCTCGCGTAAGAAATCGTCTAAAAATTCCAGGTCCACATAAGACATTGGAAGACCATTTTATTTGTTTCGTTATGGAACGCAATAGCGAAAAACAAAAACGCGATACAGCTGCTCTCTCTTAGAGAATTTTCCTATAATTGACTATTGTTTTGATTTCTGTCATAATTTACTCTACTTACGGATATTTTCCGGGTCGGGAGGTGAAACGCAATGGCAACCATCAAAGTCGAGGACAATGAAAACCTTGAAAAGGCAATCAAACGATTCAAGAGGATGGTCGAAAAAGAGGGCATTATTCGTGAATTCAAAAAGCGCGAATATTACGAAAAACCCTCCACGATTCAGAACCGCAAGAACAAAACACTTCAGCGCAAATTGTTGAAGAAAACGCGAAAATCGCATGATTCGCGTTCTGCGTATTGAGTCAAAAATCGACTGAAACCTCCGAGCAGAATCGGAGGTTTTTTCTTTGGTTTTGGTTTGAAATTCGTTTCACTTCAAATTTTTTCCTAAAAAAAACCGAGATTATAAGGAGGCGCAAATGACAAAAATGCACATTCGTATATTTTTTTCTACGATTTTCATTGCGCTTGTCCTCTCGTGTACTTCAACGGATAAAATTTCGCGTGGAGATGATTTTTCGCTCGTTCCAGAGAGCGTTTTGTGGGAAAAAATCGATGGGGCGCAATATTGCTTTGTTCAAGCAAGTGGAGTTCGGTATCACGCGGTAAAAATCGATTTAGCACAAAACGGAATCGACATTCTTGCGTATCCATTTGCGTCTGACGAAACTAACGGACTTCGTTCAAAAAAATTCGCTTCGCTTACGGGGGCGCAAATCGCAATAAACACCGCACCGTTTACGCGCGAAGGCGAAATCATGGGAATTCATCTCGTTGACGGAAAAACGATTTCGCGTCCACTAAAACGCCTCAGCGCGATTTCTTTTGAACGCGAAGGCGACGGCGGATTTTCCGCGCACGTTGTAGAAAATCAAACGGAAGAATCTTTTGATGGCGCAGAATTCGCGTTTGGTGGATTTTTCACGATTCTAAAAGACGGACAAATTCGAGAATTCTCGCATACAAGTTACGATGCGCGAAGTGTTGCAGGAATCAGCGAAGACGGACGAACGCTTTTTTTGCTTGTCGTTGAAAAAAACTGGAGAAGCAACGGACTTTCGTATCCTGAATGTGCGGAAATCTTACAAAGATTGGGCGCAGACGACGCGATTGAATTTGACGGCGGACGTTCAACGTCGTTTTTAGTTGCACAAAAAAACGTTCGGCACGAAGAATCTTTTAGACTCAACAAGTCATACTTGGGTTTTAGTTTTCATTGACGATTGAAACGTTATAGTTTATCATTTTTCGCATGGGAATCATTACAAGCCAGCAGCTCACTGCCTATTATGACCAATACAGAGATTCTGAGTTGGTTTTTACAAAAGATATTATACGAACATTAAAATTAGAGCAGAAACATATTCAAATTAAGTATACAGTGGGGGAAGATGTTATTCTGACCCCATGTATTTTGCATTCAACGTCTTTCCAAAAAGCGAACATTATTGTTCCGACAAATGGAGATACGTTTGCATTTCTTGCAAAAAAAGATTCTCCGTCAGTGCATTTAAAGATGGGTTTTGTTGGTGACGACGGAAAGTTGATTCAGTTTTTTATTGCGGCGAAAGTTTCAGAAAAAAGTCTTTACACGAATTCAAAAGAACTTGCAGTTGTAACGTTAAAATTCACGCAACGTCCGCCAGATGACATGATTGAAATAATCGGCAGGCTTTTAGAAGCAAATGCAAACGCCATTCGACGACGAAACGAGCGAATCATTATAAACGACGACAGCAAACGCAAACTCGGTCTTGCGCGTGAAGAGTGTATAGTAAACGTACAAGGCGTTCCGCGTCATTGTATAATTCGCGACCTTTCTTTTATGGGTGCAAAAGTCGTTTTGGTGGGACTTCATCAACTCGTTGTAAATAAAGATGCCGAGTTGAAAATGCGTTTTATAGAACCAGACGAAGACATTGCAATAAAAGGCATGATTGTTTCCGCGGACGTAATTGAAGGACGCAAGGATATTTGTACGGCAAGCATAAAATTCGATGAAAATATCGTGCCGCTTTCATATAAAATCCATGTAAACAATTATTTGACCACGGTGCGAAAACAACAACTTTCTGCCAGCGAGCAAATCGCTCTTCAAAAAGCAGAACAGCAAAAATTGATGACGCAGTAAAAAATTCATTTTTTGCGAAAGATGGCTGTCCAAAAACATTTTATGGACGGTCTTTTTTTTCGTCTAAAAATCAAAAAGAGGAAAAAATGGCGAATTCACCGCTTGACACAGTTTATTTTATTCAACTTCCAGAAGATTTTAAGCCGTCGGCAAAAGCAATGCACATCGATCCGACGATTCCGATTCCCGTGCAGAAAAAAGACGACGATGCCCCAGGCACGTTTGATATGAAAAAATTGACGGAGGAGCAGATTCTTGCGGGAATTCTCACCGTTTTTGCTTACGACCCGCAAAACTCGAACGTTCAATATTATCGTTCGTTTTTGAAAAACGCTCGTCCAAACGTAAAAAAAGAATTGACGGAGGCGGCGATTCTAAAGGCAAAAAACGAAGATTTTGAACTTGCCGAAGAGATTTTTCGCGCGCTTCGCGGATTTGACCCCGAAGACATGACGACCGTTTTGAATACCGCGCTTTTTTTGGACCAACGCGCAGATTCGTATCGTCGTTCGGGGCTTTTTGAAGACGCTGACGCTTGCGACGAAGAGGCGTTGCGCTATTATTTGGACGCGCTGAACGCCGAACCTGCGATTCCCGATGCGTTTTTTAATGCAGGATTCTTTTTTTTGAAGCGACGAGAATTTTCAAAGGCGAAAGACAATTTTGAAACGTATCTTGCGCTGATTGCTGACGAGAAAGAAGAAAATTTGGGCGATAACGGCGAGTACAAAAAAAATCGAGCCGAACAAATCTTAAACGAAATTGAAAATCGAAACATGGAAGACGAACATTTTTCTGCCGCTTACGAATTGATTTCGCGAGGCGAAGAAGAAAAAGGTTTGGCGGAAATTCGTTTGTTCCTTGAAAAAAATCCTGACGTTTGGAACGCTTGGTTTATGCTGGGGTGGGGTATGCGTCGGCTTGGCAAATTTGGCGCGGCGCGTCAGGCGTTTGAAAAAGCGTTGTCGCTGGAAGGTGGCGACACGAGCGACACAAAAAACGAACTTGCGATTTGTCAAATGGAGGAGGGCGACATTTTGGGCGCACGGCGCACGCTTGAAAACGCGCTTTTGAAAGATTCTGAAAACACGAAAATCATATCGAATCTTGGATTTTTGGCGTTAAAAGAGGGTGATTTTTCGCGTGCTGCGTCTTATTTTCAAACCGTTCTTGAATACGACCCGCACGACAAAATTGCTCTTGCAGAACTTCAACAGTTGGAAGTTTGATGTTTACTTTCTGTGGTTGAACGCAGTCTAAACCTCCGTAATGAACAGAAATTATTTTGCGTCTGTGTAAGTGTTCGTTGGAGTTGTGTCCTGTGCTTCCAACTTGTTGCGGTCAATGCTTTGAATCGTCAATTTTTTCGCGTAAGCGTGATTAAGCTTTACAGATATGATAAATCGAACATAATGCCTTTCTAACACGAAGCATGGGAACTCGCTGCTACTGAACAGAAGTAATAAAATATTTAAAAGGACAGTCTTTTTTAATTTTAAAATCAATTTTTGAAGATTGTTTGTTTTGATTTTTTTTCAGGCTTTTATCAGGCTTGCAATCTGCTTAAAGTTATATCCCAGCATAAATAATCCCCATTATGTTAATGCTTTTTCTTTTACTCGAAGATTAAATCGCTTGAAATTTTGATTTCATTTAATCTAAGAATTGTCTAATTCTTCTATACGCTCTACTTCGAAAGGTGATATAATTTTAATTCTATGTGGTATTCACTTGCTGAGCACTTTCCAAGCCCCTGTTATATCATTGACACCGACAAACTTTCTGAAAATTTTATCACCATAAAGAAAGAGGCAGACAAGGCAGGACTTTCTCTCCTGCTTGCAATGAAAGGGTTTCCTCTTGCAAAGGCGTTTTCCTTTATCAGTCCATATATTGACGGCGTTTCTGCTTCTGGGCTTTTTGAGGCAAAGCTTGGCTCAAAACTGGGAAAAGAAGTGCATATCCACACTCCCGCATACAAAAAAGAAGATGCAGAGGAAATTGCAGACCTCTGCTCCCACATTGTTTTTAACACTCCCCGTCAGCTAGAACTTTTCAGCCATACCGCCACCAGTAAAAACGAGTTCGCCCTCCGCCTGAATCCTGAAGTTTCCATCGTAAAGGAAGCGGTCTACAATCCATGCGTTCCCTATTCTCGCTTCGGTCTTACAAAGGAAATGCTTTTGACCGTAAACGGCGGCTTTTTTGAAAAAAATTCCGGCTTTCACATCCACGCCCTCTGTGGCTCTTCCTCAAAAGACTTCAACACGCTCATTTCCCGCACAATCGAACAGTTTGCTGACTGGCTACCTTATGTTTCCTGGATAAACCTTGGCGGCGGACAGGCTCTTACCGAGGATGATTTTGATTTTGCTGACTTCGCCGAAAATCTTAACATCCTGCACTCAAAATACCACTTAAAAACCTACATCGAACCCTGCGAGTATCTAGTTATGAATGCGGGATTTTTGGTCACTACCGTTCTGGATGTCGTACACAACGAAAAGGACATCGCCATTCTGGATGCTTCCCTTTCTTGCCACGCCTTAGATGTGCTTAAAAATTACTATCAGCTGCCTGTAGTCTACCCGCAGGCAGGAAAAGCCTATTCCTCTCTGCTTGCAGGAAACAGTTGTCTTTCAGGCGACATTTTTGGTGAGTACTCATTTTCTGCCCCCTTAAAGCCTGGAGACAAAATCATTTTTGGTGATATGGGTTCTTATTCTTTTGCTCAAATGAATTATTTTAATGGAATAAACTTCCCTGCAATCTATTTTTACAGCAAAAAGAACTGCTTACAAAAAATAAAATCATTCGATTACAAAAACTACGAGGCTATCTATGACTGACTATGAAATTGAAATGGAACTGGAAGCCGCACTAAAAACATTCCCCGAAGACAGACAGCCGGTAAATCTTTCCTACTGGAACTCAGGCTCTGACTACAAGAAGAAACTTTCGGAAACGGTAAAACTTTGTGAAAAGTCTGAGTTATTTGACTATAAGTATTATTTTCCTAAAAGCATAGAAAAAGACATTGCTCATAAACTGGGGTTTTCTGAAGAAGATTACGAAAAATCTTTTTTTGCTCCTGTATCTCAAAGTACCCTCTCAATCGCAACGATGGCAATATTCTTGAAAAAACATAATCAAAAGGTTGGAATTATTGAGCCGGTTTATTTTTCTGTCCAAGACTGTTTTGATGACCTTTCCGTCCCTTACCAGCTTTTTGGCGATTACATGGAAAATATAAACAGCACTTTTGATGCAGAAGAACTCTTACAGTCAGACTGTACTGCCTTCTGGTTTACTTCCCCTGTGAATTCCTGCTCTATTTATTTTAATGAGCGAGTTACAAATGGTATTCAAAAACTTCTTGATGAAGGCAAAATAGTTATTTTAGATGAATCCCTCTGCGTAAACGGCTTTGAACTTTCAAGGGTTTTTGGTGCCCAGGAAAATCTCATTTACATCTACAGTCCTCATAAAACTCTTGGACTCCAGGGCATAAAATTTTCCTATATTGTGGTGCATAAAAAATACTATGATGACATTGACAGCCTTGAAGACATATATGGCGGCTCCCTAAACTATTCCTGTCAGGAAGGGGCAGAGCATTTTGCCTCAGAAAACTTCGACGAATGTCTGAAAGTGTATACTGCTTTCTGGCAGAAAAATCTTCTGAAAGTGAAAGCCCTTGTAAAAGACTATGATTTTGCCCGAATCTCGCCAGAAACCTTTGGTCTCTACGCAATGATTTTTATTGACCGACCTGTAGACGACAAAAATTTTCTGGAGGCGATGAAGCAGCTGATGAAAGATACCGGCTATTTTGTCTATCCCGGCATCATGCAGGGCTTCAGGTTGGAAAAAGGCTTTTGCTTTCGGGTAAACATGCTTTTGAATACAGGCGACATCGAAAAGGGGCTTAAGGCAGTCCTTGACTACATTAAAAATACCGGGAAATAAAAAGGGTTTTACAAATATGATTGATTTTTTGCAGAATTTTTTAAAAACAGTTGCAGCACATCCTGAACGAACGGCAGTTTTAGATAAAGATGGTGAACGCAGCGCCTCTTATAAAAAACTGGACGAACTTTCTGGCCGTGTAGCTGCATTTCTGAAAAACAAAGGCTTTCAAAAAGAAGACTTGATTGCCATACATCTTGAAAAATCCATGGAATATATTGCCGTGGAATTAGGCGTCATGAAGGCGGGAATTGCCTATGTGCCGCTTTCTGACAGCATGGGAAAAGAAAGAATTGAGCATGTATTAAAAGATTCTGGTGCAAAACTTGTTTTTGATACGGACACATTGGAAAAAGCTATGGAAGCCAAGTCTCTCAGTCCTGAAGCATGGGCGGACTCTGACGAGCACGACCTTGCCTTCATCATCTATACATCTGGAAGCACTGGAAAACCGAAGGGGGTTGTAGAAGAATATGGTGCCTATAGATTTATCACTACAGGAACTGCATTGCCTGTACTCACACCGTACCGCAAAGACGATGATAGTATACGATTTGCAAATGTGGCACCGGTAACTTTTTCCGCATTCAACATCATCTCATTTAGTCTGCTGTATTTTCAAGGGACTGTCTGCCTTGTTTCAGAATCCCTGTTGAAAAATCCTGCGCTTTACATGCAGTATCTGGTCAAAAATAAAATTGAAATCATGTTTTTAACAGCATCCCTTGTAAAGACATTTTCAGAAACACAAAATCTCTCGCTTAAAGCAATTGCTCTTTCTTCCGAGCGGGTAAGCAATGTTTTCTCAAAGTCCTTTGACATATTGAATCTTTATTGCAATACGGAACTCATGTCGACGGCCTGTCTTTTTAAACTCGACAAGTCCTATCCCAACACACCCATTGGAGAAGGCTGTACATACACGGATATGCTTTTGTTTGATGACGGCAAGGTTTCGGAAAAAGAAGGGGAAATCTGTCTGTATCTGCCTTATTTCCGCGGCTATCTGCACTTGCCGGAAGAAACAGAAAAATCAATTGCCTACATTCAAGGTAAACGTTTTTTCAGAACCGGAGACATTGCTCGCCGTGGAGAAGACGGACTCTTGTACGTACTTGGCCGCGCCGACGACATGGTGAAAATCCACGGAAACCGGGTGGAACCAGCTGAAATTGAAGAGGCTATAAAAAAAGTCTTGGAAACAAGCACGGTTGCTGTAAAGCATTTTGAGCGTAAGGGTACTAATTATCTTTGTGCTTACTATCAAAAAGAAAAGGCTCTTCCATCTGCCGAGATTACGGACAGGTTAAAGCCTCTGCTTCCCGCCTACATGATTCCCTCTTATTTTGTGCAGATGGAAAAGATTCCTCTAAATACAAACGGAAAAATCGACAGGAAAAATCTGCCCCTTCCTGACTTTATTTCTCAAAACGCCTATATCGCTCCCAGAACGGAAACTGAAAAAACACTTTGCAAAGCTTTTAAGAAAGTTCTTGAAGAATATAACCAAATTGAAAGAATCGGCATTGACGATGATTTTTTCTTACTTGGTGGCGACAGCGTAAGTGCCATGGAGCTTATGCTTGCCTGTGAGGATTTAAAATTGACTGTGCCGCTTATCATTGAAAAGCGTACCGTCCGGGCTATTGCGGAGGCGGTGGATAAGGCAAAACTTTCAGGCTCAGAATCATCGGAAAAAGAGGCACAGGAAGAAAAACTTCCACTCATACTTTCCCAAAAGGCTATGCTTGATTATGAAGCAGAATACTCGAATTCTATTGTAGATAATCTTCCGATTCTCTTTACCTTGCAGTCAGCTATTGATGAAGAAAAGCTCTTTCAGACCCTGAAAAAAGTGATTGAGTCCCATCCTGCCTTACGCACCGTGATTGAAAAAGACAGGGACCAGGGCTATGTGCAGTATCAAAAACAGAATATTGACGATGCAATAAGCGTAGAAGCTATGTCCGAAAAAGAACTTGCCTCTGCAAAAAAGAACTTCGGGCGTAATTTCTCCTTTGATGGAAGCCCGCTTTTCAGATGCCGCATAATAAGAACGGAAAAGCAGCTGGTTATCCTGCTTGAAATCCATCACGCCATTATTGACGGACATTCCTTGCATATTTTTGCTTCCGAACTGCAAAGAGCATATAAAGGTGAAGTACTTGCGACTGACTGCTACACACAATTTATAAAAGAAACGCTGGTCGCTGAAAAAAACAAGGCTGTGCTTTCCCTTGAAGCGACGCACGATGCCAGGGTGCGATTACCAGATGGCAACATATATTACTGTGCGCCTGCATACGATTTAGCCGAAACGAATAAGGCAGGCTACCAGAAACTTAACATTCCCTTTGAAGAAAATATAGTTGCTTTTTGCAGTCGGTACGCAATCAGCCAGAATGACTATTACCTCTTTGCAACAGTTCTTTCCCTTGCTCTTTACAATGACTGCGACAAGGTAGCATTTGACTGGATATGGAACGGCAGAGACTCGGTAAAATATGCAAACACAATCGGTTATTTTCTTAAAGAACTTTTTATTTCCATGGAGTTGCCTGACATAAATAAGATATACGACTCTCTTATAAACTGTAAAAATAAGGCAGCAGAAAGTCTGTCAAGCATAAAGGACACGCATACGGCGATAGAAGCAGATGAAGAAAGAATTTGCTTTATTTTTCAGGGTAGTGTATATTCCCCAGATTACAACGACCTTATCACTGATGTTGAGTGGCTTGAAAATCCGAACAGGGCTGCAGAAAGTATTATGGATATTGAGGTTATGAAGCATGAAGGAGGAATCGAAGTTTCTTTTGATTACGACGGTGGAAAATACAAGAGCGAAAGTATAACGGCATTTTCAGAGCTTTTTATCTTTTCTTGCCAAATGATTTTACAAACAGAAGAAAATGCTAATCTTACGATTGGTGATGTAAAAAAACAATGGCAGAAAAAATAAGCTTTTTAGACAGAAAATTCTTTTCACTATTAGTACCAGGAACACTGACTATGATTGTAGCCATGCTGCTTTCCCTGTCTGACTCAATAATTGCGGGTATGGCAGTAGGGGAAAGTGCTGTTGTTGCAGTTTCAATGGTAATTCCGGCTTTTGTACTTGCCGTTTCTCTTGCCAGCTTCGTTTCCATCGGTGTTCCCATTCTGTACACCAGGGCTTTAGGCGAATTTGAAAAAGAAAAGGCAGACGCTTATTTTTCATTAGGTTTCACCGTATCCGTTTTTACCGGCTTTATTCTTTTTCTCTTCTATACTTTATTTGGAGATTTGTATCTTCAGTCCTTACAGCCCTCTGAAGAAGTATACATACAGGTCAGAGCATATTTTTTCTGGTATAAGTTTACAACCCTGCTTTATCCACTGGATGCACTTATTACAGAAATGATACTTGCAGACGGAGATGAATTTTTAAGTGTAATTTCCAATATTGTTACGCTTGTGGGAAATATAATTTTTTCTATAATTCTTGCCCTTTTTATCGGTATTGCAGGAATCGGTATGGGAGCCTTTATTGGAACAGTCTTATCACTGTTTATAGCTTTCCTGCATTTTTTTAAGAAGGGAAATTCCTTAAAAATTGGCATTTATTTTTCGCTAAAAAAATTTTTTACGATTATAAAATACAGCGCAATCGATGCGGGCGGTTACCTCTTTCTTTCCCTCTTTTCCATCGCAATGGAATGTTTTATTGTAACTGCCTTCGGACCGGAACTTTTGATTCTTGCCTCAATCATACTGTTTATCAAGGAATTCCAGCTGGTTTTTGACGGAATAGGGGAGGCAATCACTCCAATCATCAATATCTATCTTGGAGAAGAATCCTGGCCGGCCATAGAAAAATGTTATTATCTTGCAAAAAAAACTGCATTTACAGAAGGAATCCTTATGACACTTTTGGCAATTATCCTTTCTCCCCTTGCCATAAAGGTGTACTCAATTTCAGATACTGAGATTATAGAATACGCGATAAATGGAATCAGGATTATGGCACTTGGTCTTGTAAACATAAGTTTTCTATATCTGCTGACATCATATTATCTTATTATTGATAAAATCCTTTTAGGATTCATAATCAGCGGTATGCAGAATTTCTTTGTTGTTGTGCCACTTAGTATGCTTTTTGGAAAACTTTTTGGTATCTATGGTATGTTCGCGGGAATTGCAATCGCACCAATACTTGCGTATTATCTTTCTCTTTTGTATGTCCGCCTGCGTTACGGAAAAGAAAACTGCCCGCTTTTGCTTGCGGAACGAAAAAAATCGTTAAAAGAAGTCTTTGTTGAATTTACCGTCAGTCCTGAAATGATTATGGCAGTACAAAAGCAGGTTGGTGATTTTTTGCGGCAGAATGGAATAGATAAAAAAAAGGTAATGAAGGCAGAGTTGCTTATTGAAGAGCTTTTTATGCTGATTTATGAAAAAAACGACAGAAAAAATACTGTATGCGCAGAATGTACGGTAATACTCAAGGACGACATTGTTAGGATTATCACGAAAGATGACGGTGTTCTTTTTAATATTGCCGATGAGGATGCGGGCATTTCTTCATTGCGCTCTTTTGTAGTTACAAGTTTTATGGAAACCCTGAAGACCAGCAAAAAATATCTTACCACAATGAGTTATAACAGAAATACATTCAGCCTAAAATAAGTGTTATACCGAAATAGACATTGTTAGATTTGAGTGGTGAGAAAAGTTTTTTTCTTTTTTCCAAGAAATAATAAAAACATTCAAATCGATTTTTTAAGATTGTATTCTTTGATTTCGTTTTTCTTTAGACCTTTTTCAGTATTGAAATCCGCTTAAATTTATATCCAATCATTAAAAATCCATATTCTGTTCCGATTTTTTCTTTTTCACAGAGAAAATCTTTTATCTTTAAAAAGAATCAAGAAATTATTTTGCGTCTGTGTAAGTGTTCGTTGGAGTTGTGTCCTGTGCTTCCAACTTGTTGCGGTCAATGCTTTGAATCGTCAATTTTTTCGCGTAAGAATTTTTCGCCTTTGGTGCTTTTGAATACATATCCAATTCGTCGCCTTCCTGCACGATGTATGTATAGGCGATTTCGTCAGCGTTGATTTCAAGTTCGAACATTCCGTCGCTGAGAGGCGCGATTTTTGTAACGTAAGCTTTAGAAACGCCGCGAACTGGAACGTAAGCGATTTCGTCGCCAATTTTGATTGAGAAAGCGAATGTTGGAAGAGCGAATGCAGATGCAAGTGCGAGTGCAATAAGTTTTTTCATGGTGATTCTCCTTGATAAAAGTAAAGATAACTTTAATTCTAACGATTTTAGAAAGTTTTTCCAATCCTAAAAAAACTTGTTATGCAAGTAGTGAAACGCAAAATTTTTTTACAAAAGTTGAAGACGATGCTTTTTTCAAGTAAAGTGTTTGCATTATGAAAGAACTTGAATTGAAATACGGTTGCAATCCGAATCAAAAGCCCGCCCGCGTTTTTGTTGACGAGGGCGATTTGCCGATTTGTGTTTTGAACGGTCGTCCTGGCTACATCAATTTGCTCGACGCGCTTAATGGTTGGCAGTTGGTAAAAGAACTAAAAGAGGCGACGGCTCTTCCTGCGGCAACGAGTTTTAAACACGTTTCTCCTGCGGGGGCGGCTGTCGGTTTGCCACTTTCTGACACGCTCAAAAAAATCTACTTTACAGATGGCGTGGAACTTTCTCCGCTTGCGTGTGCTTATGCGCGAGCGCGTGGCGCGGACAGAATGTCGAGTTTTGGCGATTTTATCTCGCTTTCTGACGAGTGCGACGAGGCGACCGCGCTTTTAATCAAAAAGGAAGTTTCTGACGGAATCATCGCGCCGTCTTTTTCTCCAAAAGCGTTGGAAATTTTGAAGGCGAAGAAAAACGGAAATTATTGCGTCATTCAAATTGACCCGAATTTTGTTCCGCCACAAACGGAAATAAAGCAGGTTTTTGGCGTAAAATTCGAGCAAGGTCATAATTTTCTAAAAATCGACGAGTCGAGTTTGGAAAACATCGTTACAAAAAACAAGACGCTCACCGACGACGACAAACGAAATCTCGTTATTTCGTTAATCGTGCTAAAATACACGCAATCGAATTCGGTTTGCTACGTCAAAGACGGGCAGGCGATTGGAATTGGTGCGGGGCAGCAAAGTCGTGTTCACTGCACGCGCCTTGCGGGACAAAAAGCGGACAACTGGTGGCTTAGACAGTCGCCGAAAGTTTTGAATCTTGAGTTCGTGGACGGAATCAAACGCGCAGACCGCGACAACGCGATTGACGTTTACATCGGGGAAGAGTGGGAGGACGTTCTTGCTGACGGAAAATGGCAGAAGATTTTTAAAACGAAACCCGAAGTTTTTACGCGCGAAGAAAAGAAAGAATGGATTTCAAAAAACACGG
>CAJOEO010000060.1 GCA_905233535.1 uncultured Treponema sp. | reverse complement strand
ATTCAAAAAGTCGAGCCGCGCTTTACAAATACGATTGGCCTGGAAATATTCGCGAACTGGAACATTGTGTGGAAAGTTCCGTCGTTATGGCTTCGGGCGACGAAATTACAGTTGACGATTTACCGCCGTCGGTTCGCAAGGCGCAAGGCGCGGAAACAATTTCGATTCCGCTTGGAACTACGCTTTCGCAAGCAGAACGAATCGTAATCGAACAAACGCTTGCGCAAAACCACGGAAACAAAAGCAAAACCGCGGAAATTCTCGGAATCGGTCGAAAAACACTCCACAGAAAATTGCAAGAATACGGCATGGCAAGCGACGACGAAATCGATTAAAAAAACGATATTGTATCACTAAAAATTTTTACCCATAAAACATATAAAAAAAACAATTTGCCAACGTCTTTTTGTGGGTGTATCATTTATAAATCTAACTTAAAAATCTAAAGGAGAATTGTATGCCAAAACCAAAAGAACCCCGCGTTGTCGCCGTAATCCTCGGAGGCGGAAAAGGAACTCGCCTTTATCCGCTCACAAAAGACCGCTCAAAACCTGCGGTTCCGTTCGGCGGAAAATACAGAATCGTTGACATTCCGATTTCTAACTGCATTAACTCGGGCTATCGCAAAATTTTCCTACTTACACAGTTTAATTCTGCGTCTTTGCACCATCACATCACGAACACTTACAATTTTGACCGATTCGGACGCGGATTCGTTGAAATCTTGGCGGCAGAGCAGACACCTGAACATTCTGGCTGGTTTGAAGGAACGGCGGACGCTGTTCGCAAAAATCTCAATCACTTCCGCACGCAGCGACCGACTCATTATGTGATTCTTTCTGGCGACCAACTTTACAGAATGAATCTCAAAGCGTTTATGGAAAGCCACATTAAAAGCGGCGCGGAAATCACGATTGCGACGACTGCCGTAAACGAACGCGACGCGACTGGATTCGGCATTATGAAAATCGACGGCTCGCATAAAATCACCGAGTTCATCGAAAAGCCGTCTGCGGAAACGCTTAAAGCGGGCGACTGGAAGATTCCAGAAGGCGCGCGCGGCGATTTGCCGAAAGAAAAAGAATACTTGGCTTCGATGGGCATTTACATTTTTAACGCCGAAACGATGGAGCAGGTTCTTGACAACGACGACGACGACTTTGGAAAGAAAATCATTCCTGCGGCGATTAAAACGCGCAAAGTCAACTCGTACATTTTTGACGGCTACTGGGAAGACATCGGAACGATTCGCTCGTTCTACGAAGCGACTCTCGCTCTCACGGACTACAAGCCCGCATTCGATTTCTACGACGCGGACGAGCCGATTTACACGCACATGCGCTACCTTCCGCCTTCAAAAATCAACGACGCTACGATTGAAAATTCGATTACAACGGAAGGTTGTATCATTTCAAAGGCTAAACTCAAGCAGTCGGTTGTCGGCGTTCGCTCGCTTTTGGAAGTTGGCGTTGACCTTGACGGCGTAATCGTTATGGGCGCGGACTTTTACGAAAACGAGGAAGCAAAGGAAGAAAACAAAAAAGCCGGTCGCCCGAACATCGGAATCGGCAAAAACTGCAAAATTAAAAAGACGATTATCGACAAAAACGCGGCGATTGGCGCGAACTGCCGAATCAATGTGGACGGAAACAAATATCCCGATGGCGAAAACAAACTCGCAAACGGCGTTTCGTTCTACAGTTCTGACGGAATCATCGTTATCCGCAAAGGCTCTGTGATTCCAGACGGCACGGTAATCTAATTTTTGCGATGCAAAATCGCGTTTCATTGACGGCAAACTGATTAAAACTAGACCTGTCCGACGGCGGGTCTAGTTCTTGTTTTAAATATGGCAGAAGAAGAAAAGTCGATGTTCGACAAACTCGGCGACCTTTTGCGAGAGTCGCTCGATTCTGGTTTTATTCCCGAAAATCCAAAAAAGTCCGAAAAAAAAATCGAAGAAATCGAAGAAAAAGCGCAGAAAATCGAAAAAAATCAAAAAATCTTCGGCGAAAAATCTTTAGCGGAAAAACAATTTCAAAAACAGCGGGAATTTGTTGCGGGATTTTCAAAAGCGGAAAATCCGCAAAATCAAAAAGTCCGACGGTTTGATTTTCGTTCGTTTGAAGGCGCGTTTGAAAAAAATCGCGAGCAGACGGCGCAGATTTACCGCGCGCGCGCGATTCCGCAGAATGTGCGTGATGCGTTTTTCGCGCTTGGCATTCCAGAAAACGCGGACGCAGACGCGGCAAAAAAAATCTACCGCGAAAGGCTGCAATACTATCACCCTGACAAGTGGATTGGAACGCCGTATATTTTGCAGGCGCAGGAAAACACGCAGAAAATTCTTGATTCCTGGGCGATTTTGGAAGAGTGGTTTTTGAATCAAACTCGCTAAATTCGCGCTGGTGCAGTTTACGCAAAAATTGGACGCTTTTTTTCTTTTGCGCACTGAATCAAATACAAATTTATAAGATTTTTATAAGAAATTCCCGTTTCGTCTGCAAGTTTAAGCTTTCGCTTCTTTTTTCCCCACGCTCGTGGGGGTGTTTCTTTGTAGCGATATTGCGCCAAGTCCTCTCGCTTGTTTTCCCCGCGCACGCGGGGGTGTTTTCTTTCGCGATAACTGGCAAGCGCAGTACAGCACGGTTGCAAAAAAAATTGTTTTTTTTTGCAATCTGAATATACTCACTAGTATGAAGAGATTTCCTTTTGTTTTATTGATTTTATTTACATCTCTGCTCATTTTTTCTAGCGGGTGTTCGCAATTGCTCAACGAAGCATTAGTTCCGTTTGCTCCCGATTTTGTTCCGGAAATTGATTTTACATCAAAAGGTGCAGAAATCCGCTATTCTCTGTCTTCAACAAAAAAAGTTTCCAAAGATGATTCTAAAACTTGGAGCCAGGATTTTGCAGTTTACATCTGGCGAAGCACCGTAAGTCCGTATCAAGATTATGAACTCATAAAAAGAATATATTGGACGGATTTGGCGCGCGAATGGACTGGATATTATACAGACAGCAAAGGAAAAACGACTTTTCTATTCCCAACAGTTCCGAAGCCGACAGAAAAAGAAACATTAAGGATAAAAGTAGCGGAACGATAATCGACGATATGCCGCTCACGACAACCTGCTTCTACAGAGTCACAAAAGTAAAGTTCAGTTCATCTCATTCATCAACAGATAAGACAGACAGCCTTTCATATTCGCTTTCAGATGAAACAAGCGGCTGGGTAAGCTCCGAAAAAAAAGACTGAATAAGGACTTGCGGTATGAAGAAAAAATTTTTTATCACATTGTTTACATCATTTCTGCTCTCTAACGGCAGCGTTTTTGCAATCACTTATGACTCGTCGTCTCTGACAAACAAAATCTCTCAGAACAAAAGCCTTTCCGAAATGTTCTTCAAATCTTTTTCCGACTTTGTAAACGACATTTGCTTTGATTTTAAAAATGAAGACGAAGACGAAGAAGATTATGATGACGACAGCAAAGATATTACTTTTAAATTCAAGACGAGCCTTGATGCAGTTTATTACGCAGGTTTTAATATCAATACAGATTACGGCACGCAGGAAGGAAGCCTTGTTCGAGGATATTCCGATTTGCTCATTGGTGCAAAAATACGCGACATCGTGCTTGCTTTTGGAACCGCAGGAAGCCGATACGGCGTGTTCCTTACGGACATAGATTTTAATATTCCAAGTGGAGACCCTGTTCATTCAATTAAAGTAAATGACTTTATGGGAACACAAATTATGACCGACATATACAGCGGAGTCCTTGGAATTAAAGATTACATCTGGATAGGCGGCTATTTTTTGTCAACTTCAAATTACAAACCGGAAGAAAGCGGAATGTTGTCCAGTTCCAAAGATTCCGCTGTTGATTTTTGGGGTTTAAAAGGACAGTTTTCAAACATCGTTGCCGTTGATTTGCTTTTTAACAGAGAATTTGAACTCCAAAGTTTTGACTGGTCGTTCAATCCCGTGCCTGCGGCTATGTTCCTTTTAAGCAAGCCATTGCATTATGATTTTGAATTTACGACAGGTATGGCGTGGTATACAAAAGAAGAAAACTCATCTGCAATTTCTTCAAAAACCATATCGTCGATTAACTGGGGCAGATTCGACATACCTTTGAACTTTCACTACAACTTGGGAAATAAAAAATCCTCGCTGAACTTCGACGGAAACATAACATTTTCACATTCCGACACATTCAAAACTTTCTATCTTGGAAAGGCAGGGCTTGGAATTACAGCAGAGAGTTTGGCAATCTTAAGAAATTATCATTATTGGTTCGGCTTTATGCTCAAAAGTTCTTTTTATCAAGACGAGAAACTCGTATTTCACGGAAAGACTGATAACGAATATGCAGTCGGCTTTCTTGCAGGTTTTTCGCTCAGAATGGGAAAAAACAAAAATCTTCTTTTGAATTTTGCGTGGCGTTATAATTACATTGATGACTTGATTTCGCTCGTTGAAGCAAAAGACAAGCACGTATTTGCAGGCTACATTTCATTGAAAAACTAGTTTTGGCGTTGCTGATTCTTAATTTTCCCCGCGTATTGAGGGGGTGTTTCTCGTTCGCGATTGGTTGTGCTTGCGCTGTTGGCGTTTTCCCAACGCTCGTGGGGGGCAATTTCTTGACAGTCGAACGCCTTTCGTGTTACGCTTTAAGCGTACATTTTAATTTCATTTTAGAATGGACTCGTCAAAGACGGGTCTTTTTTGTTTTATGGCGGAGGCGGACGAATGGACTACATTCCTTTGGATTCTTTTTCGCATTATAGCGATTGCGCGGCGTTTGTTTCTGACCTTGGATATAATCTTGTGGAACTAAAAATCACTCCACAAAAAGGCGTTGTTCGCATTTCGGCGGTTGTTTCTTCAAAAGATTCTTCGGTTTTGCTTAGCGTGAATGATTGCGCAAAAGTTCATCGCGCACTTCTTACTCATTTGGAAGAAATTTTGGGACACGACGATATTGCAATGGAACTTTCGTCGCCTGGAATGGAGCGAAACATTAAAAATGCCGCAGAATTTGTCTTTTTTGTGGGAAGAAAAATTCGCGTTTTCAGTCGCTCTTCTAGCGATTGGATTTATGGAACAATTTTGAGTTCTGATAAAAATCGACTTTCTCTAAAAATGGACGACGGTTCAACTAAAGAATTCTCGTTCGATGACATTGCAAAAGCAAAATTTCTTGGAGCGTAATTTGTTTTTTGCGGTGAAAAATAAAAATTAAGGGGTAGAAAATGTCTGAAATGTTGCAAGCAATTCAGCAACTTGAAGCGACTGGACATTCGCGAGAATCAATCCAGCAGACAATAGAAGACGCTATCAAGCAGGCGTATAAACGGGCGTTTGGAAAAATGGCAGATAACTGCATAGTAAAATTTGCAGACGATATGTCAGACGTATTCGTTTATTCGCGAAAAACCATCGTTGAAGATTTGTACGACCCTGTTTCCGAAATCGAGTTGGAAGATGCGTTAAAATTGAGCGCGGAATGTGAATTGGGCGACGAAATCGATATTCGAATCGACCCGAAAAAAGATTTTGCGATTAGCGCGGTAATGGCGGGAAAAGGTGCGCTTCATCAAGAATTGAACGAATCGTATAAAACTCGGCTTTTAAACGAATACAAAAACAAAAAAGGCGAAATCATAATCGGCTACTATCAGCGTGAACAGCGCGGCAATATTTATGTTGATTTAGGAAAAGTCGAAGGAATTTTGCCGTCGAGATTTCAAAGTCCGCTTGAACATTACGAAAAGAATGATAGGATAAAAGCACTTGTTGTGGACGTAAAGCCGATTCCGTCTGGCGTGCAACTTGTTTTAAGCCGAAGCGACCCCGATTTTGTAAAAAATGTTCTTTCGCTTGAAGTTCCAGAAATCATGGACGGAACAGTCGAAATCAAAAAAGTCGAACGAGTTGCGGGCTACAGAACAAAAGTCGCCGTAACGTCAAGTCGCGAGGGCGTTGACCCCGTAGGCGCGTGTGTTGGCTTAAAAGGTATTCGTATTCAAAACGTGATTCGCGAAATCGACGGTGAAAAAATGGACATTGTTCGTTGGTGGGACACGCCAGAAAAATTCATAGCAGAGGCGTTAGCACCAGCAAAAGACGTGCGCGTTTACATCACGGACACGGAAACAAAACGCGCTCTTGCGGTTGTGCCTGATACACAGTATTCGCTTGCGATTGGAAAGCAAGGGCAGAACGTTCGACTTGCAAATCGTCTTTGCGATTGGTCGATTGACGTAAAATCGGAAGCGCAAATGGAAGGCGTGAATTTGAACGAACTTGTGCGTCGTCCGCCCGCGCTTTTCAACGACATTCCAGAGGAAGAAGAAGTCGAAGAATACACGCTCGTGTCGCAACTTCCCGAAGTTGAAAAAAGCGTTGCCGAAAAATTGCGCGGTTCAGAATTTGACGAAATCGAAAGTTTTGTTGACGGGTACGATTCTGGAAAACTTGCCGAATCTGCGTTGCTTTCAACCGAGCAAATTGAAAATCTGTTTGAAATTCTCCATAATTACGTTGAGTTTGTGGACGACGATTCTGCTCAAGACGAAGCGGAGAATGATTCTCAAGAGGTTGCAGAAGAGTATGAGTGTCCAGTGTGCCATGCAAAGATTACTCCTGATATGACAAAGTGTCCTGAGTGTGGTGCGGAAATCGAGTTCAAGGTCGTGCAGGAGTAAATGCAAGAAGGCAAACAAAAAGGATTAAGAGAAGATATGGCAGAAGAATCAGATAAGAAAACCGAATTCGTGTTGAACAAAAAAGCAGAACCTCGAAAAGACGCGAGTGCGTCTTCCTCTGCGCCTGCTCCAAAAGCAAAAAAAGTCATTATGCGACGAAATCAAAATCAGTCAAAACAGCCTTCAGATGGGTCGCATGGAAAAATGGTTGTTAGGGCAAAACCTGCGCCTCAGCCAAGTCAGAGTCAGAATGTGGAAAAAAAGCCTGCGCCTGAACAAGTTTCGCAAAAACCACAAGGAAGTGCGCCGAAAAAATTTGAACTTCCGTCAGCGCGTCCAAACGTAAAAGCGGGAAATCTCGCAGATAGACCGCGTGGAGGATTTGGACGAAGCGGAGCGCGAACGGGAACGTTTGCAAGTGGCGGATTTAACGGACGGCAAGCCCGCGACAATTATCAGCGAAATTCTGAAGGAAAAACAGGCGGATTTGGCGGAAACCGCACGGGAACGTTTGCGGGCGGTGGACGACCAGGCTCAGCGGGTGGCACTCGCACGGGAACGTTTGCGGGCGGTTCGGGCGGAAACCGACCAAACTTTGGCGGAAATCATCAAGGTGGTGGATTTGGTGGCGGTCGCCCAGGCTTTGGCGGAAATCGCTCAAACGGAGGCTTTGGCGGACGAGGCGGTTTTGGACCTAGCGCACCCGCTCCAATTCCAACGCAAAATCGTCGCGGAACTCCAAACAAGAAAAAAAGCCAGCAGCAGTACATAAAAAAAGACCGCGAAGAATGGTTCGACGAGGACGTTAAGAAAAAAACAACGCCAGCGAGCGTAGTTCCAAAGCAAATCGACATTATGGAAACGATTTCAGTTTCCGACCTCGCAAAAAAAATGAATCTTCGTGCAAGCGACATCATCGCCAAACTTATGGGAATGGGAATGATGGTTACGATAAACCAGTCGATTGATTCATGGAAGAACACGGCGACAAAGATAGGCGGGAACAACGCGGCGCCAACGCTG
>CAJOEO010000059.1 GCA_905233535.1 uncultured Treponema sp. | reverse complement strand
GCGGAACTTTATCGTCCGTGGTGGTTTGAAAAAAAAGATTTTCCGAAAATCCCCGCCGTAATCGTTGAAGTGCCTTTTCCTTTTGGCGACGGCATTTTTATTTTGGCGATTCTCGAAAATTGCAACGCTGACGTTCATTCTGATTTTCGCGTTCCGCCGCCTCTTTGTGCCGCAATCACTCGTTCAATTTACGATTTAATCAAAGAAATTCCGAATCGAACGGAAAAAAATTGGTTTTGTTACGATACCGTTTTATCGCGATATTTTGAGCGGCGCGGTCCGTATTTGTTTCCGAAAGTTCCAAAATCTCGTTGGGGCGATTTTATTTTGCATTGTCTTGAACAAACGCTCGTGATTTCTCCGATTTACGAAAATCCGAGCATTGTTCCGTTTGGCGCGGATTTTGGCAATTTTACAAAACTCAAAAATAATCCTTTTGATTTTTGACGGGGGACGCATGATTTTGTCGAGTCCAGATGTCATTCTTGGCATTGTAAAACTTTTTTTTGGCGGAATTGCCGCGTTTCTTTCTATACTTTTGTGGAGCCGAACGCGCGAAGGTGCGTTTGTATGCCTTGTGGCAAGCGTTTTGCTAGGTTACGCGGCGTTTGTTTTGGATTTGCTTCGTCGATTCGGAATCGATTTTACAAGCGACATTTTTTTTCCACAAACCGAAGTTCCGCTCGTTCCGCTTTTGTTCATCGTGATTTCTGGATTATTTTTTATTCTTTCGTTGATTCTTCTTTTGTTGAAAACGCGCTGATTTTAAGGAAATTTTATGGGAATCGCTGAATATTGGAAAAAATTTCTTTCTGAAACGGGACGAAATCCTGACGAAACGGGATTTTCTGGCGAAATGGTTTTTGAAGGCGAGGGCGTTGTGGGTTTTCAGCGACTTTCGCTCGTTCTTTCTGGAAAACGCACCGCGTCTTTTTCGGCGTTTGAAAGTTACGCTTTGAATCGCGAGATGATTCCAGTTTCGGGCGAACTTTACATTGTGGAAAAGCTTGATGGCGAGCCGTGCGCAATTCTTGAATTGACGAACGTTAGCGTGATTCCGTTTTACGAAATTCCCTGGGATTTGGCGAGGCGCGACGGAGAAAGCGCGACGCTTGACGAGTGGCGGGAAAAAATGCGCGAATCGCTGGAAGACGAGGGCGCGCTTTGCGGTTTTGATCAATAACGCAAAAAAAATCCCGCGTTTGCGGGAAATCGACCCTAACACGAATCGAACGTGCGACCTACTGCTTAGGAGGCAGTCGCTCTATCCAACTGAGCTACAGGGTCAAACGCAGATATTTTAATGGAAAATCGTTTGTTTTTCAATATCGCGTAATTTATTCGGCACGATTTAACAAAAGATTTGGCATTTCGTAAACGTCTTTTACGCCGTCAACCAAAATGCCGCCCATTCCACATTCAATCGGAAGTTTTAAGTCGATGTCGAATCGGTCGCCAACGGAAATGCAATTTTCAAAAGCGATTTCTTCGTTCGTGGCGATTTTTGCAAATTCAATCGCTTTTTGCAGAATCTTTATTGACGGTTTTGACGCTAAACAAGTGTCGAGTCCAACGATTTTTTGAACAAAATCCGAAATTCCCAAAACTTCTAGCGTTCGCCGTGCTGGCAGAACGGGATTATTTGTAACGCAAATAATATAAAAAAAACGGCTCAACTTTTGAATAGAATCGACCAACTTCTCGTCGTGCGTAAGGTAGTCCGCGGGGTCAAAAAGCATTTTTCGCCATTCAATACTTTGTTCGATTGAAACGCCAAACGAAACGAGCAGGTTTCCGAGGCTGATTTTTTGTCCATCGTGTTCTGCTGCCCACTTTCTTCTAAAATCCGCGACCATTTTTCGCGCTTCGTCCGCGCTAAATCCGCGAATCTTTGCAAAATGCCGAACTTGCGCGTCGATTTGTTCGTGCGCGTATTCTGGACAAGTATACAAAGTCGAATCTATGTCAAAAATCAAAACTTTTGCGTTTTTTGGCAAATTGTACGTTTTCATCGTTTTTCCTTTTTTTAGCAAAGAATTTCGCAAGCTTCGGTTATGTCGTCGTAATCGCCGAGTGCGACGCGGGCAAGAATCAAATCGCCGATTAGTTCCGCGTCGCTGCACCAAGTCGCGATAATTTTTGTTTTTGACGCTTCTTCTTTTTGCAAAATCCAATACAAATCTTTGCTTTGTCCGCCCGTTATCTTAATTTCGTCTGAAAAATCCTCGCCGTTTTTTTTCGCCTCGTTTTTGAGTTTTTCCACGGATTTACAAAAAATATCGAGCAGTTTTTGCGGATTTTCCGATTTGAGTCGTCCGCTTTCGGGAATCAAAATGCTTGCGTTCCACCTTCCTGGAATCACGCTGGGAAGCGTTCTGATTCCGTCGGCAAAAATCGCTTTTTTTGTGCATAAATTCAAGCCTTCGCTAGAACCCGCTCTGTCGCAGATTTTTCCTGGAAAAATCGTTCCCGTTCCGATTAACGCGCAAAAAAAATCGGGCGCGCCTGCAAAAACGAGCGTTCCTTCCAAAAGTCCAGTTTTTATTGCCGCATTAGCCGTGATTTTTCCTACAAAATTCCCCGCGTTTACAAACGGCGGAAGTTTTTTCGCGTCGTCTTTTGTAAATCCCGTGCGAAATAACTCGTCGTTCGTCCAGTATGCGCGTGAAAAATCGGGCGACGGCAAAAGCGAAATCGCGTTTCCCGTCAATTTGAACAAAACGAATTCAAATCCGCCAAAAATCGCGGCTGAATTTTTCCATTCGTTTTGGTACTTTTTTTTGAAAAAATCGAAGCGCGGAATGAAAATCGAATCCGTGGAAACGTTAGGTTTTTCTGCTCGTTCGTTCCACAAAAGCGTCGTGCCGTCTTCCGAAACGATTGTCGGTCCGTTTCCGCTAACGCAAATCGCTTCGATTGAATATTTTTCTTCTTTGCGAAGCGCGTTTGTCGCTTTGCAAAGCGCGTTCAGCCATTCGTCCGAGGCGCGTCCGCCGCCAAACTCGATTCGCGAATACGCCCGAACTTCGCGTTTGTCAGAAAGCAACGCGGTTTTTAGAGATGTCGTTCCAATATCTATACAAAGAATAGTGTCTGTCATAATAAAAAATGCTGCTCGATGTCGAACAGCACCTTGCTTTTACTCTTTCGCCGAATCCGCCGAAATGTCTTTTTTAATCAATTTGTCGATTATGTTTCGGTTGTCGAGCAAATCCGAAAGTCCTTGATTGTGATGAATGCGCGTTATGACGTTTGCAAACAAGCCCGATACGTTCGTCGAGATGAACCATTCTTTGTCTTTGAGCGTGGAATGGAAAACGGCGTTCGTTCCGATGATGCGGTAAAAAAGTCCGTCTTTGTATGCTTGGTCAAAAAGGTCGATTGCGTTTCCCGTGAAAAACGGCAACGAAATTGCCGCGATGACTTTTGTCGCGCCTTGTTCTTTCAAAAATCCCATCGCTTTTAAAAGCGTGCCGCCCGTGCCGAGCATATCGTCCGCCAAAAAAGCGACTTTTCCTTTTACGTCGCCCAAAAGTTTGATTGATTTTATGTTCGTGTGCTTTGCGTCTTGCGAAACGACGGAATAATCGCGTTCTTTGTAAATCATGGCGAGCGGAACTTTTAAGCCCGCGGCGTAGAATTTGTTTCGGTCAATCGCGCCAGTGTCTGGAGAAACGACAACTAAATCTTCTTTGTTTTCGCCTGTAAGATTTACGACTTTTGTAAGTTCTCGTATTATCTGATACGAAGCGTGCAAGTTATCCAAAAATGTTGTATTAAATGCGTTTACGATTTCGCGCGAATGAATGTCGAGCGTGATTACGCGCGTAACGCCTTTCATTTCGTAAATGTGGCTCAAAAGCGAGGCGGTAAGTCCTTCGCGACTCTTTTTTTTGTGCTGGCGCGAATACGGAAACGCTGGAACGACGAGCGTAATTGAAGCCGCGCCCGCCTGCTGAACCGCGTCAATCGTAACGAGCAACGTCATAACGTGGTCGTTTACAGAAAAATTCACCAGATTTTTTCCGCCGTTCATTTCAATCGGCTCGTGATTTTCGACATCTTGAAAAATGTAAATGTCTTTTCCGCGTACACATTCAAGAATTTCCGCTTTGACTTCGCCGTTTGCAAACCAAGTGAACAGCGTGTCGATTTTGAATACTGGCGGGCGGTATTTGTCCGTTGCTCCACGCACAACCAAATCGCTCGTAACGAGGTCGGAATTGTAATTCATGTTGCGGACAATTTCGTCTTTCTCTTGAGCGTATCGTTTGGCGATTACGTCCGTCTTTAATGTAAAGCGGTGCTTATACATGTGTCGCAAATGTGCTACAACTTCGTCGGCAAAAACGGCTCCGCCTGGACAGGCAATGACTCCTAAATTTGTCGGTTCTGAATACGGCATAAAATCCTCCGTGTATGCTCGTGAAAAGATGTGCGATTCTAACATTTTACGGCGATATTTTCAATTAAAACGCATTGGAGCGCGTCGTTTTCGTCTTTTGTCGATTATTTGGAAAAAAACAGGTAAAATATTTTTATGATTAAACTAGTTGCATTTTTGGGAAATTACGGGCGTGAATACGAAAAAACGCGGCATAACGTGGCTTGGCAATTTGCGCAAAGTTTGCCGTTTTATTCGCGTCTTTCTTGGCAGGAAAAATTCAAGGGCGAGTTTTGCGCCGTCGATATGAAAAATCTTGCGTCGTATTTTTTTGAAACGAATCTTCTTTCTACAAAAGATGGAAATCCTCCGCGCGTTTTGGACGATTTTCCAGAGAAGATTTTTTTTCTAAAGCCGCTAACGTTTATGAATCTTAGCGGGGAAGCAATCGTTGAATTGGCGCATTTTTATAAAATCGAACCGAACGAAATTCTTGTTGTGCATGACGAACTTGAACTTCCGCTTGGAACGGTGAGTCTAAAATGGTCTGGTGGTTTGGGCGGGCATAACGGTTTGCGTTCCACAAAATCCACGCTTGGAACGGCGGATTTTTGGCGACTTCGGTTTGGACTTTCAAAACCCGCAAATCGAAATATTGCCGACTACGTTCTTTCGGCGTTTGAAGACGACGAGCAGGAAATTTTGAAAACCGTTTTTGAAAAAACCGCGCCTTTTTTTGCGCAACTTCTTTTTACAAAAGACGCTTCAAGATTGATTACGGCTTGGGGCAAAAAGAAAATCGCGGAGAAAAAAAATGTCGGGCTTTGAAAAATTGCTTTCCGTCGTTCGCGCTCTTCGTGGAGAAAACGGTTGCCCGTGGGACAAGGCGCAAACTCCGCTTTCGCTTCGCCGATTTCTTGTGGAAGAATGTTTTGAAGCCGTTGACGCGATTGGTCAAGGCGATGCTTTGCACGTTAAAGAGGAATTGGGCGACGTTTTTTTTAACGTTCTTTTGGACGCTTCGATTTACGAAGAAAATGGCGACTTTACGATAGACGAGTGTTTTGACGCGATTGCGGAAAAATTGATTCGTAGACACCCGCACGTTTTTCAAAATTCTTCTGGCGAATCGCAGAAAAACGCAGACATTTCGCTTCAATGGGAACGAATCAAAGAAAATGTTGAAGGTCGCAAAGGCTCGATTTTTGACGACGTTCCGCTTTCGTTTCCTCCGCTTTTGCGTTCTTCAAAATTGATTTCAAAGGCGGCAAAACGCGGTTTTTCTTGGGAAAATGCGGACGAGGCGCGAAAAAAGGTTTTAGAAGAATTTTCCGAGGTTGAAAAAGCGGCGGTAGAGGGGAACGCGATTCATTTGGAAGAAGAAATTGGCGATTTGCTTTTTTCGGTTTCGTGTTGGGCAAAAATGTTGGGCGTTGACCCGACTTTGGCTCTTTCGCGCGCAAACGCAAAATTTCAAACGCGCGTTGAAGGCGTTGAAACGCGAATGAAAAAGCGCGGGCTTTCGATGGACGAAAATCACCGCGCTCAAATGGCTGAATGTTGGAAAGAAGAAAAAGCCGAATCGATTTAGCCCATGCTTTCGTCGTAAACGCGGCAACCGCGTCTTCCTGCTTCTTTGACGGCGTATAGTGCTTTATCCGCATTTTTGTAAAGTTGCGTAGAAAATCCTGTTGAACTGTACGCCGCGCCCACAGAAACGGAAACGGGTTTGATTTGGAATTTTTCGTCCAACTTTGCAAGTTCCTCGTTTACTTCGCCGATTTTTGAAACGATTTTGTCAACGGAATCGGGCTTAAAATCCTTTAGAATCGCCGCGAATTCATCGCCACCGATTCTAGCGATGTAATCGTCTTTTCGGAACGTTTCCGTCAAAATTCGCGCCAATTCTTTTAGAGCCGTGTCGCCGCCCGCGTGTCCGTAGGTGTCGTTTATGTGCTTGAAATTGTCCATGTCAATCAACAAAAGCGCGATGCTCGTTCGTTTTTCTGTACTCGTTTTGCAAATTTGGTCAAACGCGCGTCTGTTCAAAATGCCCGTAAGCGCGTCGTATTCCGCTTTTTCGAGAAGACTTTGCGTGTTTTTCTCTTTGATTTCGTAGATTTCGTTGTACGATTGCGCCAAATCTTTGAATTCTTTTGAACCGATGACGACAAGTTTTTGGTCGTTCTTAATTGAGCCTTGAAATCTTTTGAGCGGAAGCAAAACGAGAAACGCCAACGCAATAAAGACCATTACGTTTACTATTAACAAGACAAGGAAAAGAAGTCGTAGACGGTCGATATTTTCGCCGAGTTCTTCCGCGTTAATGTTCAATTCTTCTTTGATTTGGTCTTCAATCGCCGCAACCGTAAGATTGCAGTTTTCGTTGATTCTCATTTTGTAAATCAAATAGCCGTCGCCAAAAAGATTTTTTACCGCAAGTTCTTGAAGTTCGTTGCGATTTAATGCGCGGTCGCTTGAGCGCAATTCGATTTTGCTGATTCTTTCTGGCATATTTTCTGTGCCAATGACTTCGTATCCAAGACGAATGGCGTACAACTCCATGTTTGTAAGGCTTTCGGCTTGCGTAAGCGCGATTTTTAGTCGCTGAAACGCCAAATCTTTTTCGGAACAAACTTTCTGCAAATCTTTTAGAGCGTTTTCTTGACTTTTTGTAACGCTGATTTCTTCCAAATACGCAAGAGCGAATTTTACGTCATGGTTTACTACAAAGAGTCTTGCATATTCCGTAAGGTTATTCGCACATTCTTTTATGGTTTTGCTACTCTGTTCGCATATAATAAACTTGTCAATTGCGTTTTTAACTGCATGGAATCTGTTGTTTACGTTTTGCGAAAAGAGCAAAATAAAGCAAAACACAAACGCCGTTACAGCGATAAAAAACGTGTTGAGAAGATTTATGTTTATGCCTTTTGTGTTATTTTCCGCCATTGTATTGGATACTTTTTTCATTTTTTTTCGTTATTTTCCGAGTTCAAGGATTTTCTTGTACAATTCAGGATAATCCTTGCTGCTTTCTGAAATCATTTGCGCACACGCTTCTTGCCATGGCGTTTTGTCCGAGATTTCAAAAACCGTTCCGCCGTTTGCTTTAACCTGTTCGATTGCCGCAGTCGTGGCTTCTTCCAGGATTTTTTTGCAATAATCTTGCGCGTATTCGCCCGCTTTTTTGATAATTTCGCGTTGATTTTCAGAAAGAGAATCCCAAGTTTTTGAGTTTATCATAACTTGAACCGCGCCAAGCATGTGTCCGTCAAGCGTCAAATTCGGCGCGACTTTATCGAACGAATTTGCAAGATAATTTGCAATCGGCTGTTCCGCGACTTCCGCGTCGCCAGTTGTAAACGCGGCATACAAATCGTTAAACGCAATTTTTACACCTTCCGCTTCCAACGATTTTGCAAGCGCGGTCAAAACAGAACCTGATACGCGGAATTTTTTTCCTTTGATGTCTTCAACCGTTTGAATCGGGGATTCTTTTACAGAAAAAATGTGCCTAAAACCTTCTTCTGCGTAAAAAAGTCCTTTTACGCCAAGCCCGTTTTCGTAAGGCTCATTCAAAATTTCCTGCGCAACTTCAGAATGTGCAAACTTCCAAAAGTGTTCGTCGTTATTGAACGTGAACGGAATCGAAATGACGAGCGATTTTTTTCCACCGATTTTTTCAAGATTTGAAGGTCCTCGCATAAGTTGAATCGAACCGTCTGGAGATTTTATCAAATCCAAAACTTGCGATTCATCGCCCAAAATTCCAGAAAATTGCAAATCTATTTTGATTTTTCCGCCAGAAAGTTCCTCGACTTTTTCCTTAAACGCGCTGTCCATTCGTCCAGAAATCGTTTCGGGCGGATTTACTTCTGCCATTACCAATGTAATGGGCGCGTCAGTTTGCGTTTGTTGCTTTTTTTCCTTACACGCCATAAATGATAAAATCATGGCAACTGAAACCGTTGCAATGACAGCCTTCTTCATAATTTTCCTCCCTTTCTTCAGTCGGCTTTTATATTATTCTCTCCTCATTATACATGATTTTTTTTGCTCTGGCGTTTTATTTTTCAAGCGCGAGAATTTTGTTGTATAGTTCAATATCCGTTTGTGCCGCTTCCGAAATGATTTTTTCACACGCATTTCGCCACGGAGTTTTGTCTAAAACTTCCGTAAAGATTGCGCCCTCTTTTTCCAATTTAAGTTTCGCTTCGTTTTCCGCTTCTTGAGAAATTTTCCTGCAAAATTCGCCTGCTTCGATTCCCGCTTCCTTTAGAATTTCTTGTTCTTTGCTAGAAAGAGAATCCCAACTTTTTGAAGAAATCACGATTTCGATTACACCAAGCGTGTGTCCGTCAAGAATCATGTTTGGCGCGATTTTATTGAGCGATTTTGCAAGATAATTTGCAATCGGTTGTTCCGCGATTTCCGCACCGCCCACCGAAAGCGCGGAAAGCAATTCGTCGAATCCAATTTGCATCGGATTTGCGTTTAATCCCTCCGCAATTCCAAGCGAAATCGGGTCGTTTGGAATGCGCAACTTTTTGCCCGCAAAATCTTTTACACCCAAAATCGGCTCAACTCCAAAAAAATTGCGAAAACCCTCTTCCGCAAAAAAAAGCCCTTTTAAA
>CAJOEO010000058.1 GCA_905233535.1 uncultured Treponema sp. | reverse complement strand
CACGGCGCGAAAGGCGAGGGCGCGCAAATCGTTTCTGCGTCAGCAGATTTGACTGCGGACGAACTTTCGCTCTACTCGGACGACGAAAAAATTTTGGGCTTTAAGCCAGAATTGAAGTAAAACAAAAGCGCGGCGGAAACGCCGCGTTTTTGTTAATTTGGTATAGACAAACGCATTTGTCCTATGTTGCCTTCGCTGTCAATCGCCCAAATGTAATAATAGTAGTTTTTTGAAACCTCTCCAGTTGCGCTGTAAGTAAACGATTTTCCTTCCTTGCAAGTTCCTATTGAAATTCTTTGACCTTTTGCATAATTCCAATCTTCTGAAGTTGACCGTGCGTAGTAAAGGTCGTATGGTTCTTTTCCGCCAGAAACGGTAACGGTGATAGATTTGACCTGTCCGTCTGTGTAATAAATTGAACCGTTGATTTCAATTTCGTCATTGTTCTTGCACGAAGAAAGCAGCGTTAAAATCCCCAAAAATAAAACAATTCCAAACACAGATTTTTTCTTCATAAAAAAAATTCCTCTTTTGATGATTTTTCAATCGAATATATTTACAAAAAGAAACTATACTGTCAACGATTTTTGAATTCGCATTTTGGCAAAAATAATTGACGATATATTTTTTTTGTAAAGTATTCATGCGTTGATAACGGCGACAATACATTTGAAGTCCGCGCGTATTCGGTTCATCTTTTTGTAGCGGCGAATTCTTCGTACAAAGATTTGACTGGAAGGCAGCTTTGCGCAATCGTCAAAAACGGCTCGCGCTCTCCCGACGATTCAAAAGAATACACGATAACAGAAAACAAAAATCCCACGATTACGAATGCTTCAACGAACGAAACAAAATAAAATACAAAGTCGTCTATTATTATTGAAAAATTTGGCGGTCGCTTAAAATCGCCGATTTTTTTATTGCGTATAATCGCGCCAACCATAAAATTATCTGAAAAAACTAATCGTTCAATCGACTTAAAAAATCTTTTGTTCGCACAAAAAAATATACTATTATTTTGCAGATTTTTTCGTTCATTTTTTTTAGTACTCGAAAATCCTATTAAATTGTGTTAATCTTTCATGTATGAAATCATTGAAATTAGCAATCGCATTATTTACGGCATTAGCATTTCCTGTTTTTTCTGACGGGATTTCTTTGGACTCGGTTTTTTCTTCGCTCACGGAAAATTCAGTTACGAGCGGTGATTTTTCACAGGAAAAAACTTCGCCAAAACTCAAACGACCGCTAAAATCGTCTGGAAAATTCGTTTTTTCAAAAGACGGAATTATTTGGCAAACTCTAAAACCGTTCCCGTCTACAATGGCGGTTACAAATGACGCAATTATTCAGATGGGAGCGGACGGCAAAAAATCGGTTTTGGACGGAAGTTCAAACGAGGTTTTTAAATCCGTTTCCGCTTCGATTTCTTCGCTTTTTTCTGGAAATCGTGCCGTTTTGGAAGAATATTTTAAGATTCGTTCGTTTAATGTGAACGGTTCAAAGTGGTCGCTTTCGCTTTCGCCAAAAGACGCGACGATTTCTGGAACGCTCAAAGACATTGAGATTTCTGGAACTGCGGACGAAAAAGCGGTTTTGGATTCCATGAAAATCGTTCAAAGCGACTCGAATACTACGTCGTACAAACTTTCTAATCAATCGTATCGGCAGGAACTTACGACAAATGAAAAATCGCTTCTCTCCAAATAAATTCGCTGTAGCCTGGCTTATATTCCATGCGGTTATTGGGATAATATTCTTAATTACCCTGGCGTTTTATGGTTCTTTTACGTTCGACGCGGATTTTAACACGATGATGCCATCTACCACAAATAAAGCGGCAAGAATCGCGGAAGATTCCGTGGCGGCGAATAGTGGAAACAGCGTTTTTATAATTGCGGGCAACGCGGATTTTCAAAAAGCAAAAACGGCGACAGAAACCGCGTACAATGCTCTTAAAGACAGTTCAAAATTCAAGTCGCTCGTTTTGTATAACGGGCTTGAAACGCTTAGCGACGTTCGAGATTTTTTGGGAAAATGGCGGTGGAACGTTTTGGGCGAGCGTACAATCGACGAGATTTTGCAAAGTCCGCAAGGTTTTGCAGAAAACGCACTTGCTGCCGTTTACAGCGGATTTTCGCTCACGCCGATTGACACGATTGGCGAAGACCCGTTTATGCTTGATGGCGCGAATTTTTCGGATTGCATAGACGCGATTTCTGATAGCGGAACAGCTCTTCAACCAAAAGACGGCGTTTTGGCAAACGAATTGGACGGCGTTTGGTACGTTATGATTCGTGGAGAATTGTCTGCCGAGGGCGCGAAATTGGCGAGCAAAGAAAACGCCGTTCCGTTGATTTACGAAACTTGTTTTCCGCTTGAAACCGACGGAACGCGATTTGCTTTTTACGGTACGCCTTTTCACAGCCATAAAAGTTCAACGTCGGCAACGGTTGAAGTCAAAATAATTTCTACGATTACGATGCTTTGTATAGTCGTAATGCTTTTAGTGGTTTTTCGTTCGCCCGTGCCGATTGTCGTTTCGGTTGGAACGATTTTTTTGTCGATTGGAATTTCTTTCTTGGCGACGCACGCGATTTTTGGGCAACTGCACGTCATTGCAATCATATTTGGAACATCGCTAATCGGTTCGTGTATTGACTATTCACTTCACTACTTTATAAATTGGAAAGGCTCGCCCGAACTCAAAACTGGAGAACATATCCGAAAACATTTGATGAACGGACTTTCGCTTTCGCTGATTTCCACGGAAATCTGCTATCTTTTGATGATGTTTGCACCGTTTACGATGCTCAAGCAGATTTCAGTTTTTTCGTTTACGGGAATCGCCAGTTCGTTTTTGACGGTAATTGGAATTTTTCCGCTTTTTAAAATCCCGACGGTGCAAAAACGGCGAATTCCGCTAATCGAAAAATTCGCCGCGTGGCGTGCAAAAGAAAGCGACGACACGCGAAAACGCAGAAAATTCATCGGAAAATTTATAATTGGCGCGATGTTTGCGTTCTGCATCGTTTCGATTGTTGTGCAGCGCGACAAAATCGCAATCAAAAACAATATTCAAAATCTTTACGTTCCTAGCGGACGATTAAAAGACGACACTATTTTGGCGTATCGCGTAATTCAATACGACCCGACGTGTTGGCTGATTCTTTCTGGCGACAGCGAAGAAGAAGTTTTGCAACTTGAAGAATCGCTTTCTTCAAAAATCCCCGACCCATACATTAGTATCACGCGATTTGTTCCGTCGATGAAACGACAAAAAGAATCTTTGGCGGCGGCGGAAAAACTCATTCCGTACACGCAAGACCAAATGGACGCGCTGGGTTTTGAAGAAGAAGACGCGACGGCGGTTTTGAACGATTTTGAAAACGCGAAAGGAAAATTTTTGACCCCCGACGACGAACTTCCGTCCACGTTAAAATCGTTAGTTGACATTTTGTGGATTGGAAAAGTTGATGGGAAATATTATTCTATCATGCTTCCGTCGTATATTTCCGATGAAGAGGCGTATAAACAAATAGCCGCGCAAGATAGTCGCATATATTACGAGAACAAACTTAGCGACATAAGCGCGGGACTCGACCGACTTACAAAAATGATTTGCATAATGTTTGCGGTTGCGTTTGTAGTAATCGTGGTTTTGATGAAATTCTTTTACAGCGGACGCGACACGTTCAAAATTTTGACGATTCCGCTAATCAGCGTTTTGTCGATAATCACGACGTTTGCTTACGCGGACATGAAAATCGAATTTTTCTGCATAACGGGCGTTTTACTTGTATTTGGACTAGGACTCGATTACGTCATTTACAAACGACAAAACAAAGGCAACGCCACGGAAACGTTTGCGATTACGCTTTCGTTTATCACGACGGCGATTTCGTTTGGGGCGTTGGTGTTTAGTTCGTTCATTCCCGTTCACGTTTTGGGGCTTTCGATTTTTAGCGGACTCGTTGCGTCGTTTGTCTGTACAATGTTATAGGAGAAAACATGAAACGACTGTTTCCGATTTTTGCAGCGGCGATGATTTTTGCTTCTTGTGCATCTTCGTCGCTGAACAAAGTTTTTGTAACGAATCTAAAGCGAGTTTCGCTTCTTCCGCCCGACGCGATTTCAAAAGAAATCGATTCTTATCAATTATTCAACGGTTCGTTTGGCGAAAAATCGATTTCCGCTCTTCTTTATTTGACTGCGGACAAAAGCGGAATTCAAATCGTCATGCTGAACGATTTTGGAATCGAAATGGGGACGATTTCTTATGACGGCGAAAGTGCGGAAATGGACGCGCCAATGTTGGAAAACGCAAAGCCTGAATATATTTTGTTGGATTTGCAAAATGCTTACGCGGACGCGGAAAAATTGCAGGCTCATTACAAAAAGCACGGTTTGACGTTTACGCAAGAAAAAACGTCCGACGCGATTTTGCGGAAAATCAAAAACGGCGACGACGAAATCGAAGAAATCACGATTTCGAACGACGGCGCAAACGTGAGAATCGTAAATAAATTGCGTGGCTACGAATACAATCTCGAAGAAGAATCCGACGAGTAAGATTTTTAGAAGAAACAAAATGCGGTGGTTTAGGTGATTGAGGCTCTCGAAACCACCGTTTTTTTTGTGTTTCGGTGTATATTTTGTGTATGGACAAAAAAGAATTTTATGCGCGTGGCAGTGAAAATGGCGGACATTTTCAGACGCTCGAATCGCATTTGCTTGAAACTGCTGAATTGGCAGAAGTGTTTGGAAATGATTTTGGATTTGGTGAACTGTCATGTTTGGCGGCTTTGCTTCACGACGCTGGAAAAGCAACTTCGGACTGGCAGAAATATCTTTTGGATTCTATTGCAGGAAAAGTAAAAAACAAAAAAGACCATGCCACGGCAGGCGCGAAAATCTTGCAGGAAAAGTCTATAAAAAAGTCTTCTCTTGCGGTGACCGCGATTCAGGCGGCTGTCATGTTCCATCATGGCTCCGGACTTCCTGACATGATTTCCCCAGAGGGCAGTTCTGAGTTTTTGAACAGGCTTTGCAAAGATTTAGCTGAAACTGAAATCTCGGAAATAAAATCAAATATTGGAGATTCGGTAAAGGGCAGAATAGAAAAATGCATTGAAAGCGACACATGGAAAAACGACGGGCGTGAAGTTCTTCTAGATTCCTGCAAAAAAGGATGTGCATCGAAGAAGCATTTGTTTTTCAATCTGGGGCTTCATCTGCGCAATTTTTCCAGCTGCCTTATCGATGCCGACAGGACGGACAGCGCGGCTTTCGAGAACGATGAGAAAATCACCAGTGATAAGAAAATTCCTGATTGGGGTGATTTGCTTTCCCGGTTGGAAAGGCGATTGGGAAGTTTTTCAACCGAAGGAAAACTCGGAAAAATCCGCTCGGATGTTTCTGAACGGTGTGCGGAGCTTGGGCGTGGTGAAAAAGGCATTTTCACCTGTTCCGCTTTTACGGGGGCTGGAAAAACGCTTGCGTCTCTCCGATTTGCGCTTGAGCAGGCCAAGAAATTCGAAATGAAGCGAATCGTAATTGTCGCTCCTTATACATCAATCATCGACCAGAACGCCGATGAAATCCGTTCCATTCTTGAAGACGAGGAGACCCGTGGAAAAATCGTTCTCGAATGCCATTCGAACATCACCGCGGAGAAAAAGGAGAGCCTTTTGGATACTGTAGCTGATTACGAGCGGTATGAATCCACATGGAACACTCCCGTAATCGTTACGACAATGGTGCAGTTTTTGGAAACTTTGTTCGGAAGTGGAACGAAAAATATCCGCCGTATGCACAGGCTCGCATCTTCTGTGCTTGTCTTTGATGAAATCCAAACTCTTCCTGTAAAAACGACATATCTTTTCAACTGGGGATTGGAGTATCTGGTGAAGTGCTGTGGCTGTTCGGCTATGCTCTGCACTGCAACGCAGCCGTGCCTGGATAGAATCGGAGATGATGCGTCGTTTCATTTGAAATTTGACGGTGAGGTGATAGAAGATGTGTCCTACCATTTTTCCTCACTCAAGCGTGTCCAGTTTGTGGACAAGACGGAGGGCGGTCGAAAGAAAGTTTCTTCGGAAAACGTTTGTGATTATATCGTTTCGCAAATGGAATCCTGCGGTAGTTTTCTTGCGGTTGTGAACACAAAATCGCAGGCAAAAGAATTGTTCGAACTTGTAAAATCAAGCGGCTCGGCGGATTTCGTCTATCATTTAAGCACGAATATGTGTCCAGCTCATCGCCGCGCATCAATCAAAAAAATGAAAGAAAACTTGAAGAACGGCTTTCGCGTCGTCTGCGTAAGCACGCGGCTGATTGAAGCGGGCGTTGATGTAAGTTTCGACGGCGCGCTTCGATATTTGGCGGGCTTGGATTCGATTATTCAAACGGCAGGGCGGTGCAACCGAAACGGAGAACTTTCCGACGCGGACGGAAACAAAATCTGCGGCACGCTCGCAATTTTTGCGGCGGAAGACGAAAATCTAGGCTCGCTTGAAGAATTGAAAATCGCGCAGTCGTGTATGGAGCGCGTTTTGCGCGAATTTTTCAAAAACTCGTCGGACGGAAACTGCGATTTGATTCAGCCGGAAATCATAAGTGCGTATTTCAAATATTTTTACGGGGCGATGCCCAAAAATCTTTTGGAATATTGCGTGAAAGGAAAAGAATCCACAGTGCTTGATATGCTTTCCGACAATCCTTATGCGATTTGTGAATACAATCGCGTAAATCCGAATCGAAATTGGAAGAATTTGTTTTATCCGCAGTCGTTCAAAACTGCCTGGGAGAATTTTGAAGTGATTGCGGACGAAACGGCGGGCGTTATCGTTTCCTACGGCGAAAACGATGTGGCGGGGCGGCTTTCTGCGCTTGAAAAGCACGAGGAACATTTCAGCGAAAAATTGCGCGCTTTGCTCCGCGAGGCACAGCAATATTCGGTGAATTTTTACCCCAATCAGATTTGCCAGTTCAAAGAAAAAAATATGATTTACGAAATTCTGCCTGAAACTGGGATTTACGCTTTTTTCGGCGGATTTTACAGCGACGACACAGGATTTTGCTATGACGGCGAAACATTCTGCGAATCTCCGCAGATTTTCTGAAATGACAGCAAAATGTGCTATACTAGACCTATTCGGAAATCGGTCATTTCCTCACAGGTCTAATATACCATTGAGCGAACATCAAGATTCAAAAGAGAATATAAACTCATCAAAAGCGAGCCGATTTCTGCACAGAACAATGTGCAGAATTTTTGAGGAATACGAAAACGAGCGCACCACAGAAACACGGAATAAATTTGCAGAAGATTTGCTTGATAAGGTACGGTAAATCGCGCAAAATATTTTTCTTAATTTATGTCGCAGAAATGCGTGAATTGAAACTAGTTTGGTCATAAATAGGCAGTGGAAACTGCTTATTTATAAAAAAAACTTTTAGTTAGGTCAAAAATACATTTGACAGATTCGCGCACTGGATATATACTGAAAATAAGAGGAGGACGAACCGTGAAAGAGAACAGCATCGAGTACCGACTGTGCGGGCGTTATGCGCTATTTACTGACCCGGTTACAAAAATCGGTGGCGAAAAAAGCACATATCACATTCCCACATACGAGGCAATCAAAGGAATCACACAAAGCATCTACTGGAAGCCGACGATTATTTGGGTTATCGATAAAATTCGAGTGATGAAAAAAATCCGCACTGAATCTAAGAATGTGAAGCCGCTCAATTACAGCGGCGGTGGCAACGACCTTGCTGTGTATACTTATCTTCGCAATGTTGAATATCAAGTGAAGGCTCATTTTGAATGGAATATGCAGCGGCCTGATTTGGAAAAAGACCGCAACGAGAACAAGCATTTTGACATGGCCCGCCGCGCACTTGAGAAG
>CAJOEO010000057.1 GCA_905233535.1 uncultured Treponema sp. | reverse complement strand
AAAATCGGCGAGGATTTTTTCTTGAAGCAAAAGCATTTCGTCCGTTGGCGCAACGCCAACTTCCAAATGCGCGTCTCCGTGGTCGTAGCCGTTCAAATGAAGCGTGCCGTGAACGAGCAGGCGTTTTAATTCCTCGTCAACGCTCGCGCCAAAATATGTAGCATTTTTTTCGAGCGTTTCAAAACTGATTAGCATATCGCCCGCAACGAACCATTTGCCCTCGTCGTCCTCGTATTCGCTTGCGTTTTCGTATTCCAAAATGTCCGTCGCCGAATCGATTTTTCGGTCGCGAAAATTGTATTCATGAATAAACTCGTCGTCGCAAAACAAAACCGAAATTTCTTCGCCGTCTTTTTTGATTTTTTCCAAAACAGCGCAAACAAAATCCTCAACTTTGCCCGAATCGACAAGCGCGAAAAACCGCGCATTTTCTGCCGTTTCCAAAAGTTCGTCCTGCAAAGAAACAAAAACGCGATTCATTTTTCCTCCTCTTTTTTGCGCGCTTCTTCAGATTCCGAATCGCCGTTTTCATTCGACAAATCTTTCACGTTTTCGGGATTTTCTTCCGTCTTTTCGTCCGCGTTTTCCGTTTTCGATTCCGAATTGTCGTTTTCGTTCGACGAATCTTTCACGTTTTCGGGATTTTCTTCCGTTTTCGATTCTGAATCGCCGTTTTCGTTCGATGAATCTTTCTCGTTTTCGGAATTTTCTTCCGTCTTTTCGTCCGCGTTTTCCGTTTTCGATTCTGAATTGTCGTTTTTATTCGACGAATCTTTCTCGTTTTGCGAATTTTGCGGATTTTCAGAATCGGATTTTTCTTGATTTTGCACAGTTTCTGTTTTTTCTTTTTTCTCCTCGACTTCTTGAGAATGTTCTGCTTTTTCGGATTTTTCTTCCGCTTGCGCAGATTTTTGATTTTTTGCGTCCACTTTTTCTTGAGCAGGCGTTTTTTGGTCGGGGTCTTTTTGTCCTGGATACTTTACACGAGAATGGTAATGTCCCGCCAAAATCTGTATAAACGAATCTTTGATTAGCGAAAGTTCGCCAAACGTTAAACCGCATTTGTCGAGTTGGTGCATCGCGATTTTTCCGTCGATTAATTGCTGAATGAATTTTTCCAGTCGCGAAACGGACGGGTCGTCCAAACTTCTGCACGCCGCTTCCACGGTGTCGGCAATCATTACAACCGCGCTTTCTTTTGTAATTGGCGGCGTTCCTGGATACGAAAAATCGGATTCTGAAACGGACGGGTCGTTTTCTTTGGCTTTTTTGTAAAACCACGCCATCACGCTGTTTCCGTGGTGTTGCGCGATTATGTCGATTACTTGCGACGGAAGATGAAGCCGCTTTGCCTCTTCAACGCCTCGTTTGACGTGATTTTTCAGAATAGACGCGGAAAGCGTTGGATTTATGTCGTCGTGCGCGTTTTTTCCGTCTTGGTTTTCCGTAAAATATTCGGGTCGTTCCAGTTTTCCAATGTCGTGATAATACGCGGCAACGCGCGCCAAAAGATAATTCGCTCCGATTTTTTTGCACGCATTTTCTGCCAACTGCGCAACCATCATCGAATGGCTATACGTTCCGCTAGCGTTTATCAAAAGTTTTTGCAAAGTTTCGGCGTTCGTGTCGCTCAAATCCATTAGTCTAAAAACGCTCGCCGTGTTCATTATGTTTTCAAGCGGGGTCAAAAGTCCTAAAACCAA
Organism: uncultured Treponema sp.; assembly: GCA_905233535.1. Taxonomy (GTDB): domain Bacteria; phylum Spirochaetota; class Spirochaetia; order Treponematales; family Treponemataceae; genus Treponema_D. The sequence goes on along the minus strand of CAJOEO010000057.1, from coordinate 7,789 downwards.
AATTCCCGAAATAAAAGCGTTTACAGCCACGCCCACAAGCACAAATCCAACGTCTTTGAATCTGTCGTTGAAAATCACTGCAAGAACGATTACAAAAACGATTGAAAGCAACGCCTGCAAAATCGACGCAAAAACGATGTCGATTCTTTTTTCAATGTGCCGAACGATTCTAGCACCAGAAAGTCCCGTTGCAAGCGTAAAAATCGCTGGCACAACTTGAAATCCCGTCGCTCCAAAAATTCCCGCCGCGCTAATAGACGCAAACAAATACGCGGAACGTTGTCCAAACAAAATCGCCACCAAAAAAACGCTAAGCGTGGACGCAATTACTACTGTAATTTTGAATGGCGATTGAAACGTGGCATATTTATACGCAAACGCGGCAAAAAAATACATCAGCGTAAAAAGCACGCATTCCAAAACGAGTTCGCGCATTTCTACGCGCTTTCCCAAAATAACTTGGCTAAAAAGCACAATCCAAAACGCAGCAACAAGAATCAAAAAAAATATGCTATTAGCAATAGAACGAAAATCTAATGTGATTGGCGCGTCAGCAAGTTTTTTTAACTTTAAAATCGCGGATTCTGTAATAGGAAAACCTTTTTTTATAATCTTCTCGCCTTCTTCCACTTCTACAGGATATGCTTCTGTTGGACTCATACTGCGATTTGCAATAATCGTTTTGTCGGCAATTTGATTCACTTCGTATTCGCTGGCAGTAAAAGACGCAATCGGGTCGGACGTGTTCGCGGAAAAATAAATTATCGAGCTAATCACCGAAAACGTCGCAATCGAAAGCAAAAGTCTGCCCCAATCGCGCTTTAAAAATTCCAAAACGGGTCTAATTATTTTACGAAAACCCTTTTCTTCTTCGTGGATTTCAACTTCCCCAATCATATTTTTTCCCTTTTTATTTTATTAAACCAATTTGATTCCTTTCGACGAATCGAACGGAGGAACTGGCTCAATTTTTTGTAGATTTTCTGCAGCCTCGTAAGCGCGAACGATTTTTCGCACAAGTTCGCTTCTAACAACGTCTTCGTCGGTCAATTTTACGAATCCGATTCCTTGAACGCCAAAAAGGATTTTTTGCGCCTGTGAAAATCCCGACGTTTTTCTTTTTGGAAGGTCAACTTGCGTTTCGTCGCCCGTTATAAAAAGTTTTGTCCCCTCGCCCATTCGCGTCAAAAACATTTTCATCTGCTCGCTCGTCGTGTTTTGCGCTTCGTCCAAAATCACAGCGCACGAAGAAAGCGTACGCCCGCGCATATACGCAAGTGGCGCGATTTCAACAACGCCAGTTTGAATTAGCCGTTGAACAACGTCGCGAGAAAGGCAAATGTTCATCGCGTCAAAAAGCGGACGCAAATACGGATTGATTTTTTCTTCAAGAGAACCTGGCAAAAATCCCAAGTTTTCGCCCGCTTCCACAACGGGGCGCGTTAGAATCAGCGAATCGACTCGATGAGAAAGCAAAAGAGACAACGCTTCCGCGATTGCGATAAACGTTTTTCCGCTGCCCGCAGGACCAGACGCAAAAACAAGGTCGTTTTTTCGCATTGCGTCCACGAGTTTTGCTTGACCATTCGTTCGTGGATAGATTTTTTGCTTTGCGCCAAAAATCGAAATTGCAAAATCGCCCGCACGAAAATCCGCCGAACGATTTTGCGGAACGAGAAGAACGTTTTTCACCAAATCTTCGCTACAAATCGAACCGTCCGCGATTTCGTCCAAAAGTCGCTCCACAACAAACTTAAAGCGCGAAACGGTTTGTGCGTTTTCGTTCGTTATTGACAAAAGATTCCCGCGCAAATACACGGGAACGTTTAGCGTCGATTCGATTATTTTTAGATTTTTATCGTTCGCTCCGCAAAGTCGCGATGCAGTTTCGCTGTCGGGCAATTCGATAATATATTCATTTTTCACCGACTTCGATTTTACAGCAAATTCTATGATTCTTCCATTGATTCTTTTTTCTCGTCGATTTTCAAATCTTCCGCTAAAAAAAACTTTTTTGAAATCCAAAATCAAAGTAAGATTTTTTTGAAACGTTTTCGGCGGTTGAACGAAGTAGAAACCACATTTTCGCTCATTGAACGAACGGCTTTTTGCATACGGAGGAAAAAAATGCAAGATTCAAAAAATCGTCTTTTGGCAAAATCGATTTTGGATTCAATTCCTGAAAATTTGCTTGAAGACGCGATTCGTTTTTTGGAAAATTTAAAAAAATCTTCAGAAAACAAAAAGAAAATCGAAGCGGACGGCGATTCTGAAAAAATCGTGATTTACACTGACGGCGGCTGCCACGGAAATCCAGGCGCGGGCGGCTGGGGCGCGGTGATAATCGCGAACGGCGAGGAAAAGCGACTTTCTGGCGGCGAAAAAATGACGACGAACAACCGAATGGAACTTTCGGCGGCAATCAGCGCGCTTTCTGCCGTGTTTAGCACTCCGAATTTTTGCGGGCAAAAGGTAAGCATTTTTACAGACAGCCAATATGTCAAAAACGGAATATCAAACTGGATTTCGGGCTGGAAAAAAAACGGCTGGCTTACAAAAGCAAAAAAATCCGTTTTGAACCGCGACCTTTGGGAAAAACTCGACGAATTGAACCAGAAAATCAAACCCGAATGGAATTGGGTCAAAGGACACGCGGGAATCGAATACAACGAAATCTGCGACAGTCTTTGCCAAACGGAAATCGCGAAATTTGAATAGATTTCGCTTTTTTGCGGAAAATCACGGATTTAATTTCCAAGTGCCGTATTCGTCCACGATTTCGGTTTTCATGCCAGAAAGCGGTCGCCAAGCCACGCTCAACGAAAAATACGGGCTAAAATCGTAGCGTTTTTCGTCAGTAATATAGCGTGGCGACATTTTGAACGAGCAGTTAAAATCCCAGTCGTCTAGGTCGTGCGTTACGGTTACGGCGACGCTTTTCATTTTAAATCCGCTAGACATTCGTTTTTCGTCGCTGTCAAATCTAAACGAATCGACTAAATCTTGCCAAAAACTCCGCTCGCCGTTTCCCGCGTAATAAAATTCGTAATCGTCTTCGGGGCAAAAATATCGGTAGATTACGCTGTTTCGACTTTCCGCGCTAAACGTCAAATTCAAAAACTCGTTGATTTTGAACGTAATCGACGGTTTGAACGAAAGATAACTGTTCGTCGGACGCAAAAAATCGTAGACGAGGCTTGTGGAAACGCCTGGCGCAAACGAAATGCGCTCGCCAACGTATTTGAACGTTTTTGACGGATTTGTATACGATACAGAAAGTTGATACGGCTGAAATTTTTTGTCGTCGCTTGATTTTGCTTTCCAGCCGTTTCGTTTGATGATTTTTCCTGAATCGTCCTTCGTTACATTGAATTCGTAGCCCGCCACGTTGCTCATCGTGTACGAAATCGTCGCGCCGTAGCCCGTAAGTCCAAGTTTGAACGATTCGTTTTCTTCTTCTTCCAAATCGTAAGTGTACGATTGCGTGAATTTTAATTTTGATGACAAAATCGAAACGGTCGCCGATTGAACGAAATCTTCTTTTACCCAAGTTTCGTCGTCTTTGCTTTTTTGTTTGATTCCCGTTCCCGCCGTAAGCGAAACGTATGGAAAACCGAGCGTAAGCGCACCGTGATAAGCGTCAACGACGGGCGGAAGCGTGGACGTTAAAACAAGCGATTGCGAAAAATCGCCTTCTTTTGCGGCAAGCGTCGCGCTTAAATTGTGGACTGTAAAACAATCGTCGTTCCAAAATTCCGCCGTGCGAAACGAATACGCGCCTTTCGTTCCTGCCGTTTCGTCTCCCGCTTCATATTCAGTTTTGATGAGTTTCATCGTCGTGTTCCACGTTAGAGCCGTCGAAGAAAAATGTTCCGTGTATGTAAACGGTTTTACAGAAAGCGCGTTTACGCTCGTCAAATCGAGTTTTCGCGCGCTTTTATCGGCGTTTTCAATCGACGTTACAGACGATTCCGTGTAGCCGCCGTTTTCGTTTCCGTCGGAATCTTTTTTGAGTTCTTTTAAGTACGGGTGCGACTGATAAACGGGTTCAAACGTGAGAGAATCCGTCAACGAAACAAATCCGTCTTTCCACGAAAGCGCGGAAGAAAGCGCGATTGGCGATTTTACGTTTATGTACGTCGATTGAACGTCGCTCCATTCAAAATCCGCAGGCACGTATAAGTTCGTGCTTGCATACGTTAATTGCGACGTAAAATCGGGCGAAATCGTGTAGCCTAGCGAATACGAAAACGTGTCGAACGTTCTTACGGAAAACGTGGGCGTGGTCAAACTGGGAAACGCTTTTTCATCAAAAACCATTTTTGAATTTTCTGTTTTTTCGTCGCTTTTTTTTGCGTCTTCGTCGTTCTTTTTTTCTTTCGATTCTTTCGATTCTTTCGATTCTTTTTCTTTTTGACGTTCTTCGTCGCTTTTTAATTCGTAGGGCGTAGAAAGCGAAACTTTTTCGCCTGTCGTTGACGATTTTTTGTCAGCGGGAATTTTAAAAATCGTGCCACCGATTTTTCCTGACGCATTCAAAGGCGTAACTTGCGACGGATAATAAAATTTTCGTTCGGGCGTGTACGTCAGCCAACTGTTGTCCGCTTTGTATTCGCTTCGATTTTTTAATTCCGTGGTGTCAGTCGCTTTGCTCGAAAAAACAACACTAGACGAAAATGACGAAAGCGCGAGCGAAGAAATGTACGGATTCGTTTTTTTGGGAACTTCAAACGTTTTGTTTCCCGTTAAACTCCATGTAAACGACGAAATTTCTGTGATTTCTTCAGATTCGTCTTCGCTATCGTCCGTGCCGTTCATCGCAAATTCAATCCAATCCATTGATTCCACGCGAGTTCCAAAATCGTCCACAAAATACGGGTCGGAATAAACGGGTAACGAAAGCGTAAGCGTAAGCGGTTTTGCAAAAACCATTTTTAAATTCGCGCGGTAACGAAACGGCGTGTAAAATCCCAAAAGTGTCGCGGAATCTTTTACTTCGTCGCCCGCGCTATTATATGGAAGATAAACGCCGTTATTTTTGAAAACCGTTTTTGAAAATCCAAGTTCAAACGTCGTTAAAAGCGAAGTCATGTTTTCGCCAGGCGAAAGATTCATGTCAAATCCCGCCATAATTCCAAGATTCGCGTAATAATCCGCTTCGATTTTCGCGTAATTCGTGGTGTTTCCTTTGTAATCCGCGTCCAAATTGTGCAGAACTAAGCCTTCGCGCTTTTGTTCTTTCATCGAAGACGTGTTCATCAAACTAAAAAAATTGATTTTGTCGTCGTCAGAATCGCTAGAAGAATCCTTTTTTTTGGTAACTTTTCGTCCGTATAGATAAGTCGTCGTGTTGAAATAATATCCACGCCGCGCTTCGTAACCGAACGCGGGATTAAAAATTAACTCGTCTTTAGGATAGTAAAACGCAGGAAGCCACAAAAGCGGCACGCGCCCCACAAACAAAACCGCGTTCAAAAATGCGAATTCTCCGCCAGGCAAAAGCCAAATGCGCGTTGCGCGGATTTTCCAGTGCGGATTTTCGTCGTCGCAAAAAGTGAGATTTCCCGATTTAAACGCAATCGTGCCGCCGTTATCGCGCCCAAACATATCCGACGAAACGATGAGTTTGCTTCCGCTAGGAAGATTAAGCGCGTCGCTGGACGTTTGCACGGCTCGCCCCTTGTCAAAAATACCTTCAAGCGTTGCCGTATTAAATAGAAGAGAATCGGCGTTTACCGTTTCGCCACCCGCCGTTCCGCCCGAAGACTGCGTTAAAGACACAGAGCCTTCCGCGTACAGCATATCTTTGCCGCGGTTGTAATTCACGCGCTCGGCTTTTATCGTTGTGGTTTTGCTTCCGCGAGTAACGCTCACCACCACGCCGCCTGTCAAAATTATAGAATCTCCGCCACCCTCCGCGTCTTTTTTGTATTCCGTTTTTTGCGCGGATTCGATTTTGATGACAGATTTTTCGTCGTCGGCAAACGCGCGGACGGCACAAAAAGAGAAAATCAAAACTGCACAAAAAACAAAACTTTTTTTCATATTTTTTTGAAAATCGTCGTTGCCGAATTCATTTCGGAATCTAAAAATCGCAAATTCTGAAACAAGTTCAGAATGACGGTTTTTCGTTCGTTGAGCGTAGTCGAAACGAGCGCAGTCGAAACGAAACGCGGACGCGCGTTTACATCCAGAAATCTGCCTGTGAACGAGCCACTTTTTTTCCAGTTTTCCGCGATTTTTTCGGGCGTGCCGCTGTCAACGATTGTGCCGCCCCGCTCGCCGCCTTCGGGACCCAAGTCGATTAAAAAATCCGCCTGGCAAATCACATCTAGGTTATGTTCAATCATCACCACGGTGTTTCCTTTGTCCACAAGCCGCTGAATCACGTCCATCAAAACTTTTACATCGGCAAAATGAAGCCCCGTCGTCGGTTCGTCCAAAATGTACAGCGTTTTTCCCGTGGACGGACGCGCAAGTTCCGAAGCGAGTTTGACCCGCTGCGCTTCTCCGCCCGAAAGCGTGAGCGCGTTCTGACCCAATTTTATGTAGCCCAAGCCGACGCTTTTTAGAGTTTCCATTTTTTTTGCAATGTGCGGAATCGACGCAAAAAAATCTGCCGCTTCTTCGATTGTCATTTCCAAAACATCGGAAATCGATTTTCCTTTGTACAAAACGCTCAAAGTTTCGGAATTAAACCGTTTTCCGTGGCAAACATCGCACTGCACAAAAACATCGGGCAGAAAATTCATTTCGATTGTGAGCGTTCCCGCGCCCTGGCATTTTTCGCATCGCCCGCCTTTCACATTAAAACTGAAACGCCCGCCTTTGTAGCCGCGCGCTTTTGATTCTGGCAAAGACGCAAAAAGTTCGCGCACGGAATCAAAAACGCCAACATAAGTTACGGGATTTGAACGCGGCGTTCTGCCGATTGGACTTTGGTCTATGTTGATTACTTTGTCGATTCCTTCGATTCCTTCAATTCCGTCAAAATCGCCGACTTTATAGGAAGTTTTCATAAGCGCGTTTGAAACGGCAGGAAAAATCACATCGGAAAGAAGCGTGGATTTTCCGCTTCCAGAAACGCCCGTTATGCAAGTAAACGCACCAAGTGGAATCTCCGCCGTGATTCCTTTTAGATTATGCTCGCGCACATTTTTCACGACGATTTTTTTTCCGTTTCCGATTCTTCGATTTTCGGGGATTTTCATAAAAATCTTCCCCGAAAGATACTGCCCCGTAACGCTTTCTTCGACTTCCATAACTTGCGCTGGAGTTCCGCTTGCAACCACATTTCCGCCGTGAACGCCCGCGCCTTTTCCAATGTCCACAAGCCAATCCGCAGTGCGCAAAGTCTGCTCGTCGTGTTCCACCACGATTACGGAATTTCCCAAATCGCGCAGAGAAAAGAGCGTTCCCAAAAGCCGCTCGTTGTCCCGCTGGTGCAGCCCGATTGACGGCTCGTCCAAAATGTACATTACGCCCGTCAGCCCGCTTCCGATTTGCGTTGCAAGCCTAATTCTCTGCGCTTCGCCACCGCTCAAAGTTCCCGCGCTCCGCTCAAGCGTCAGATAATCAAGCCCAACATTTTTCAAAAACAAAAGACGCGAATTGATTTCCTTTAGAATTTGACTTGCGATTTGCTTTTCGATTTCGGAAAGTTCAAGTTTTTCAAAAAATTCAATCGATTCCAAAACGGAAAGCGAGCAAAGTTCGATTATGTTTTTGCGGTTTTCGCCCGCGCCGACCGTAACGCCCAACGCTTCTGGTCTAAGGCGTTTTCCGCGGC
>CAJOEO010000056.1:8130-14976 GCA_905233535.1 uncultured Treponema sp. | reverse complement strand
GTACGTCGCAATTCCGCTCATTCGTTGCAAATAATTTAGCGCGGTTCTCTCACCCGAAAGCAAAACGCGAATGTCGCCGCGCACAAAACCGATTTTCTGCCCCTTTTTCACGCGCTCGCCATCTTTTACAGAAAACTCGACTTTTGTATTCTTGTCCAAAAGAGTAAAAACACGCGCAAAAACGGAAAGCCCCGCCACAACGCCGTCTTGTTTTGCGATTAAATCCACTTCGCCGAGTTTGAATTCAGGCATAACCGCGTTCGTGGAAACGTCCTCGCTGGAAATGTCTTCCTTCAACGCGCCCAAAATCAAAGAATCCGCGTTCAAAAGCAACGTAATTTCGTTCATTTTTCCTCCGTTTTTTTTCTAAAATCTTCCGCCCGTTCGATTTCCGCCAAAACGAGCGACCGATTTTCTTCGCAAAATTTTTCTTCGTCAACGTACAAATCGAATTCGATTTTAGTCGGAACGATTTTTTTAGAATCCACAATTTCTTGGGCGATTTTTTTTGCAGAACGTTGCGCAAAAACAAGACTTTCAAGAAGCGAATTCGACGCAAGCCGATTTTTTCCGTGAACGCCGTTGCAACTCGTTTCGCCCACCGCAAACCATAAAATAATGCTGTGCAGGCACAACGGGAATCGGCTCTTTCGTGCAGTCGAAACCTTCTTTTAGGCAACGCTCATAAATGTGGCGAAAATGAGTCAAAATCACGTCGCGCGGGATTTTTTCCATCGAAAGACGCACAAAATCGCTTTTCTCTTCTTTCATTTTTGAAAAAATCGCACGGCTCACCGCGTCGCGTGGCAAAAGTTCGTCAGTAAAACGATTTCCATTTTTATCGAGCAGAATTCCGCCCTCGCCTCGCACGCTTTCGCTAATCAAAAACGAACGACCTTTTTGTTTTGAAAAAAGTGTCGTCGGGTGAATTTGAATGTAGTCGATGTCCTTTAACGCGATTTTTCGCCGAATGGAAATGGCAAGAGCGTCGCCCGTCAAATGCGGATAATTTGTGGAATGTGCAAAAAGTCCGCCGATTCCGCCACACGCCCAAACCGTTTTTTTTGCAAAAATCGGAACGAGAATTTTTTCTGCACTCGTTTTTTGTGTGGCAAAATTCTTTAGAGAAGACGAGGAATCGGCAGAAACGACGATTCCGCAACATTCTTTTTCGTCGTCGCTCAAAATAATGTCGAGCATTGTGGCGTTTTCAAAAATGCGCACGTTCGGAAGTTTTTTTACAGCGTCGAGCAAATGCGACGTAATTTCGCGCCCAGTTACGTCTTCGTGGAACAAAATGCGCGGCACAGAATGCGCGCCTTCCCGCGTAAACGCAAGACTTCCGTCCGCTTCCTTTTCAAAATTCACGCCATAAGAAATCAAATCGCGAATCACGTTTTGCGACGAACGAATCATAATTTCCACGCTTTCGCGAGTATTTTCCCAATGACCCGCCTTCATCGTGTCTTCAAAATACGAATCGAAATCCGCGTCGTTTTTTAGCATACAAATGCCGCCCTGCGCCAAAAACGAATCACATTCCTCTGCACTTTTTTTTGAAAAAAGCGCGACAGAAAGATTTTTTGGAAGATTCAACGCGCAATACAAACCGCCAACGCCAGTTCCAACGATTGCAACATCGCAAAAAAATTCGTTCGACATTTTTTCTCCTTAATCGGCAGCGAGCAACAGCATTTTTTCAAGCGGTTTTGCCGCGGCAATTCTCAAATCGTCCGAAACTTCGACTTCTGGAAATCCGTTCGCGAGGCAATCGCGCACTTTTTGAAGCGTCAATTTTTTCATGTTTGGACAAATCTGTTTCGCGCCCACAAAATAAAACTTTTTTTCGGGCGATTTTTTTTGCATTTCAAACAAAACGCCTTTTTCCGTGCAAACGATAAATTCTTTCGCAGGATTTTTTGCAGAAAATTCGATTAATTCTTTCGTTGAACCCAAAAAGTCCGCCAAATCCGAAACTTCCTCTGTACATTCTGGGTGCGCAATTATCAAAGCGTCTTTGTGTTCCCATTTTGCACGCGCAATGTCGTCCGCCGTAATGCTCGTGTGAACGTGGCAAAATCCACGATTTAAAATGACGTTTTTTTCGGGCAACATTTTTGCAACAAATCGCCCCAAATTGTTGTCGGGAATAAAATAAATATTTTTATTCGGAAGTTTTTTTACGACTTTTAGCGCGTTCGACGAAGTTACGCAAACGTCGGAAAGAGCCTTCGTTTTTGCTTCGGAATTTATATAGCATACAACCGCCAAATCGTCGTATTCGCGGCGCATTTTTTCGATTTCTTTTACGTCCGCCATCAACGCCATTGGACAAACCGCATCGGGCGCAGGAATTAAAACCTTTTTTGCAGGATTTATGATTTTCGCACTCTCGCCCATGAAAGTTACGCCACAAAAAACGAGTGTTTTTCGCTCGTCGTTTTTTGCCACCTTTGCAAGATAAAACGAATCGCCAACGTAATGCGCGATTTTTTGAATTGACTCGTCAACATAATAGTGCGCAAGTATACACGCATCTTTTTCTTCACAAAGCCGTTTTATTTCTTCCTCGATTGATTCCATTTTGTACCCCTTTCGAGATAATACGGGCTGTAAAGATTTATGTCAACATAAAAATGACAGGTGTCTTGTCAGGTTATTTTTTTGCTTCCTTTGATTTTTCAGGATTTTCTGCAAAGTTTTTCTTTTCGTCTTCTTTTTCTTTGAAATCTGGCAAAAGTTCAGAAAGTTTTTTTGAAAACTCCGTCAATTTTGCGTTATCGGGGAATTTTTCTTTTAGAACAAAATACCGCGCTTCGACACAAGATTTTCTTGTGTCTGCTCGTCGTTTGGATTTTCTTCGATTAGTTTTCCAAAAAGCAAAATCGCCTCGTCCGTTTCGCCACTCATCGCTTTTATGTACGCCACGGAAGAACGCAGGCTGAAATTCTTTTCGTCTTTTTTCAAAAGTTCTTCGTAACAAGAAAGTGCAAGCGTCCAATCTTGCGCAAGCGCGTAACTTCGCGCAAGTTTGTAAAACGCCGCCGTTTTTAGATTTTCGTTTCGCATGGCGAGTTTGTAACATTCGGCTGCCTTTTTGTAATTTTTGACTTCCAAATATCCGTCGCCAAGCGTGTAGTATTCCGTCGCGATGTTCTTCAAAATCACTTTTTCTTCTTCTGGAATTCTAAAAGATGAACACGAAGAAAAAACGAAAAGCGCGAAAAGAAAAACGCGCTTCATTGCGAAACCGCCAAAAGAATTTGTTGCCAACTCACGCGAAGCCCGCGCAAAATCGTCCGTCCGTTTTCGCCCTCCGATACGCTAACGCCGTCAACTCGGCGCACAACCGCAGAGAACGCAAGCGCGGCAAACGGATTTGAAAATTCGATTTCAAATTCAGAATCGAACAATTCTTCGTTTTGAACTTGCGTCAAAATTCCGCGCACGGATTTTACGCCAAGCGGAATCCCGATAAACGATTCAAAAAAAGTCGTTGCATTAGGCACAAAAAAACGAATGTTGCCACCGTCGCCGTCGCTTTCAAGGAACGATTTTATTTCGTCGCTCGCGCCTTTTGCACTTTCGCCTTTTTGAATCGAAAGCCATCGCGAAAGCGTCGATTCGGCATTCGCCGTTTTTGACGACGCACACGCTGCAGAATCGGTCATCATCGAAATCGCCATTTCTTCGCTTTGGTAGTAGCGCAAATTTTCAAAATCGCGTTTGTACCAACCGTTTTTTTCCGTCAAAACGAGTTTTGAAAGCGTTGTCGGAAAATTGCCAGACGCGCAAAGCGTCCAAGCAAAATCCGAATTTTGCGAAAAAACCGAAAGCGCAACCGTTTCCAAGCGCGAAAGCAAACGCGACACGTCTTTTTGAGAAATGTCGCCGTCGCCCGACAAAAACGAAATCGCTTTTTCGGTAAACGCGCGATTTTGTGGCACTGGAATCAAAAGATACGCCGTTTCGCCCTCGCCCAAAAGTTCCACGGGAGAAACTTCCGTGAACTTCGGCGAAGACGAACACGCAACAAAAAACAGCGCGGTCGCCGCGATTACCGCAAAAACGCTACGCCTTTGCAACCGCCGCCCTCCATTTTTTGTCTTCGCTTTCAATTTCTGCGCCAGAAATCGAATCGTCCCATTCGGCATTTACGGCAAGCGTTTCGCCAGAGATAAAATCTTTGAACTGCACGAACGCCACTTTTAAATCCGCGTCGCCACCGACTTTTAGCGAAATCCTGTCGGTAACGGAAAATCCGCTTTCTTTTCTGAGATTTTGAATCGCACGAACGAGGTCGCGAACGTGTCCTTCGCGTTTTAAGTCGTCTGTAATTCGCGTGTCAAGCGCGACCGTAAGCGTGCCTTCGTTTACAACGCGAAGCCCCGCTTTTTCTTTTCGTTCCACGATAACTTTTTCAGAATCGAGTTCGATTTGAGTTCCGTCAACGTCGAGCGGAATTTTTTCGCCCAAAACGATTTTTGAGATTTTTTCGCCATCGAGAGAAGCGATTTTTGAAGCCGCGTTTTTCATTTTCGCGCCCAAAATTTTTCCGAGCGTTTTAAAATTCGCTTTTGCAGAATATTCGACGAGTTCGTCCTCTCGTTCGTGGAAAACGACGCTTTTGACGTTCAATTCTTCGGCAATCGTGTCTTCCATTTCTTGCAAAACCGCCCGCTCTTCGCTTTTTCGCGTAACGATTTGAAGGCTCGCAAGCGGCTGACGATTTTTCAAATTGAACTGATTTCTGAGGCTTCGTCCCATAGAAACCGCTTTTTGAACGCTCGCCATGCGGAATTCGATTTTTTCGTCGCGCAAATTTTCGTTGTATTTCGGAAAATCCGCCAAATGAACGCTTTGCGCGTCGGATTCGGTGCGAAGATTTTGCCAAATTTCTTCGGAAATAAACGGAATGAACGGCGCAGAACAAAGTGCGAAAATTTTTAGCGCGTAATAAAGGCTTTCGTATGCTTCTTTTTTGTCGGTGTCGTTTTCGCTTCTCCAAAAACGTCTCCTCGAACGTCGAATGTACCAGTTGTTTAGTTGGTCAATAAAATTCACAAGCGGGTCAATCGCGCCCGAAAGGTCGTAGTCGTCAAGCGAAGTGGAAACGTCTTTCACCATTTTTTGCGCCACGGAAACTATCCAAGCGTCAAGTAGATTCTGCGGTTTTTTGCCAGCAAAAACCTCGCCCGTCGCCGTGTATCCGTCGATGTTCGCGTAAGTGATAAAAAATCCGTAGCCAGACCAAAGCGGAATCAAAATGTTTTTGAGGATTTCTCGAACGCCCGCGTCGGAATATTTAAGGTCGTCCGCTTTATTTATTGCGTCAATCGGGTCGGTGTAATTTTTTAGCGACTTTGACATTTTGCGTCCGTCTTCCGCCAAAACGAGTCCGTTTACGATACAATTTTTGAACGCAGGCGCGTCAAAAAGATGCGCCGCTAAAACCGTTAGCGTGTAAAACCAACCGCGAGTTTGGTCAAGTCCCTCGCTGATAAAATCCGCAGGAAAATGTTTTTCAAAATATTCTTTGTTTTCAAACGGATAATGTTGTTGCGCATAAGGCATCGAACCGCTTTCAAACCAACAATCAAAAACTTCGGGGATTCGGCTCATCGTTCCGCCACATTCGCACGGAATTTTGATTTTATCGACGAATTGTTTGTGGAGGTCGTCGGGGTAAACGCCAGAAAGTTTTTTGAGTTCGTCGCGACTTCCAACGCAAATCGTTTTTCCGCAATCGTCGCATTTCCAAATCGGAATTGGATTTCCCCAATAGCGATTTCGGCTAATCGCCCAATCGCGACTTCCAGAAAGCCATTTTCCAAATCGACCTTCTTTTATGTGCGCAGGTTGCCATTTGATTTTTGAGTTTGCGCGCAAAAGTCGGTCGTGATGGTCTGCAACTCACAACGCCAGCAATGCGGATACGAGTGAACGATTGTATCGCGTTTTACGAGTTTTCCTTCTTTTTTGAGCCGCTCCAAAATGTCTTTATCGCAATCTTTTACGAATCGACCCGCGTAATCGGAAACTTCTTGCGTGAATTTACATTCCGCGTCAATCGGTTCAACGGCAGGCACGCCCGAACCACGAAAAACGAGCGAGTCGTCTTCGCCAAACGCAGGCGCGATGTGAACGATTCCCGTTCCGTCTTCCGTGGAAACGTAATCCGCATTAAAAACGCGAAACGCGCCACACTCACATTTTTGCCCACTTTTTTGCGAACAGATTTCCGCGTCTGACAAATTTGCAAAATATGGAAAAAGCGGTTCATACTCACAACCGATAAAGTCTTTACCCAATTTTTTCCATAAAATCTCATAATCTGCCTCGTTTTTATAATACGAAGCAAGACGAGATTCTGCCAAAATATATTTATCGCCAGAATTTTTATCCAAAACTTCCACATATTCAATTTCAGGACCCATACAAAGCCCCAAATTTGAAGGAAGCGTCCAAGGAGTCGTCGTCCAAGCAAGAAAATACGTTTTTCCGTCAGAAAAATCCGCGCCAATTTTTTCGTTCGATTTTGTCGCTTTAAATCGAATCGTTACGGCTGGGTCTTGTTTTTCTTTATATCCTTGTGCTAATTCATGCGTAGAAAGAACTGTTGCACAGCGAGGACAATATGGCAAAACATATTTACCCTCATATATAAGACCTTTGTCCCACAATGACTTTGCAACCCACCATATTGTTTCCATAAAGTCGGGATTCATCGTCTTGTAATCGTTGTCAAAATCGACCCAACGACCCATTCGCGTAATGGTTTTGCGCCATTCCGCCGTGTATTTTAGAACAGACGCACGGCATCGCTCGTTGAAATTCGCCACACCA
>CAJOEO010000056.1:0-7966 GCA_905233535.1 uncultured Treponema sp. | reverse complement strand
CTCTTCCGCGCCCTCTCGTTGCAAAACAGATTTTTTGAACGTATCGTTTTCCTGCCAAAAAGCAAGGATTTTTTCCTCTTGCGCAGGAAAATCAGCCTTAGAATCAATTGGTTTATACAAAATATTGCCTCTTTTCAAAAAAATCGCCGTATTTTCGCATATTTTTTTGAATTTTTCTACACAAAGCGATTTTTGATTTTCAAAAATCCAAAAAAATAATAAAAATCCGATTGACCTTAATCGAGTTTTTCTGCTATTATATTCTCACCTTTTGAGGACGGTTAGCTCAGTTGGTAGAGTCCCTGGTTTACACCCAGGTTGTCGGGGGTTCGAGTCCCTCACCGTCCATCACGGGATGTAGCGCAGTTGGTAGCGCGCTTGGTTTGGGACCAAGATGTCGCAGGTTCAAATCCTGTCATCCCGAAGACGACCGAGCGTCGGAAAATATAAAGCACCCTGACGGAGGAAAACATGGCAGGAGCCAGTAAAAACTCACGAACCACGGTCGCAACGCAGAAGTTCATCTGCCCAGACTGCGGTGGCGAAATCAATATGAAGACGATGTACGAGAATGGTCGTCTAAAGAATCTTGCAGAATGTTCAAAATGCAAAAGGCAAGAGCGTCGTCCAAAAGATTTCAAATAATTCGTAAATAAGACGATTAATGCACCCACTTTTAGTGGGTGTTTTTTTTGCAATTTTCAAAACGGAGAAAAAAATGAAAATCGTTCTTTTTAGTACGAATGCAAATCATTTTGAACCTTCAAAGTTCTTAACAAAAACATTTCCTTCCAGGGCGGAGCAACTTTCTAATCTTGCAAAGCGTTTTTGTGAACATACTTTTTTTGTGGTTGCCGAACCGCCTGCGCCGTTTCTGCTCGACATTGACGAAAATGGCGAGATTTCAAAAAAAGCAAAAGAAATTCAATACGAAATTTTAAACGAAAAACATTCTTCAAGCGAGGAAGTCGCAGGAAAAATAAAAGAATTGAAGCCCGACGTTGCAATCGCCGCGTCTGCTTGGGCAGACCCGTTCGATTGGATTTCAATAAAAGATGGTATCGTGTCGGAAATTCTCGCTTCAAAAGGGGTTCGCGTTTTGGCGAATCCGTCATCTTCTGCGATGAAATGTTTTGACAAGTGGCAAACGAAGCAACTTCTTTTTGAATTAAAAATTCCGACTGCAAAAACGGTTTTTGTTCATCATTGGCTTTTTTGGTGTGCGCAGGCAAAGGGTGGCGTGCGCGAAAACGTTTACAGGGAGTTCGTTCTCAAAAATATCGAAAATTTGCACTACCCCGTCGTCATAAAAGATACGGTAGGTTTGAGTTCTTTTGGAATGGTTGTGGCGAAAACGTTTGGAGAAGCACGAGATTTTTTGCTTTCTCGCAAAAATTCTTCGGATAGAATTGTGGAAGAATACGTTGAAGGTCGTCAGTTTGGCGTTGAAATTCACGGAACGGCTGAAAAATATACAGTTTTTCCGCCGATGGAATTTTCCGTTACAAAACACGGAATCACAAGTCCAAAGCAAAACGTCAAATTTTTGCAAAAAGCGGACGATTCGATTCCGATGGAAAAACTCGAAAAAAACATGGTTCAAATTGCAAAATCGCTTTCGTTTTCTGGAATTGCGCAGGTGGATTT
Source organism: uncultured Treponema sp. (assembly GCA_905233535.1). Lineage (GTDB taxonomy): Bacteria > Spirochaetota > Spirochaetia > Treponematales > Treponemataceae > Treponema_D. The sequence goes on along the minus strand of CAJOEO010000056.1, from coordinate 6,319 downwards.
GGTTTTGTCAAATGGGGAATGGTTCGTTTTGGAAATAAATCCGCGTCTTTCAGGCATGACTACTAGTTACGCGGTTTCGGTGGGAAAAAATCCTATTGAAATGCTCGTTGACGCATTTTTTGGAAAAACGGATTTTTCAAAAATGCAAAGCGTTTTGAATTTCAAACTTCCGCCAGTTGATGATGAAAAATTGAAAAAGATTTTTGAAATGGACGGCGTTCTTTTTGCGTCAGAAATCGAAAATAAATTCGCCGTTCAAAAACGCGGAGTCGGATATGCTCAACTGATTTTGGACGGCGAAAAAGCGATTGAAACGCTCGAAAAAATTAAAAAATCGAATCCAGAATTAATCGAAGAAACGTTTTTGAAAAACGCGATTTCGCTTATTAAAGGAAATTCTTAATTTCAACTAAAATTTTTGAAAGCGTTTTATAATAACAAGGTGTTTTTGGTATACTGTTCAAAAATTTTTGACCGTATCGTTTTTCAAAAAGACGTTTGTCGAGAACGACGACCGCGCCTTTGTCGTTGCCACGCCGAATAAGTCGTCCAAAACCTTGACGAAATTTGATAATCGCTTCGGGAACAGAAAGTTCAAAGAACGCACTTTTGCCTTCGCCCTCTAAAACTTCGCTTCGGGCGGCAAAAACGGGGTCGCTTGGAACGCTGAACGGCAATTTTACAATTACAACTTGCGACAACGATTTTCCTGGAACGTCAACGCCTTCCCAAAATGAATCGGTCGCAAATAAAACGCTTTTTGTGTCGTTCTTGAATTTTTCTAAAAGCTTGAATCTATCGTCGTCGCCTTGCTTAAAAAGCGGAATTTCTGACGGATTCAATTTTTGTTTGACAAAATCGAACGACGAACGCAACAGTTCGTAACTTGTAAAAAGAACAAGCGTCCGCCCGCCCGCGTTTTTTATCAACCGAAAAAGCGCGTCCTGTACAAACGCAAAAAAGTTAATTTGGTCTGGAAACGGAGAATCGAACGGAACTGTCAAAATCGCGTTTTTTGAATACGGAAACGGAGAATCAAACGTTTTGCAAATGATTTTTTTGTCGGAAACTTTTGAAACTCCAATTCGATTTTTCCAAAACGAAAAATCGTTTGAAATGGAAAGAGTCGCCGACGTAAAAACGACGGACGAAAGCGGCGAAAAAATACCTTCGTTCATCAAATCGGAAATGTCGAGCGGAGTTTGGCAAAACTGCACAAAAAACGGAAAATCGTCCGCGCCAATCATCGAATCGGGCAAGCGCGAACGCTGAATCCAAAAAACAAAATCGGAATGTTCGTGCCGCTCGGCGTAATTTTTGAAAACGGTGGCAAAAGATTCAAGTTTTCGCACCACCGACCGCGATTCCCAAACCACGCTTTCATCTTTTTCTGATTCGTCGATTTCTTCGATTGTGTCGTTGACGATTTTTGCGATTTTCACAATGCTTTCGCAGACATTTTCCATTTCTTCGAGGACTTTTTTGAAATCGCCTTCGTTTTTTTCACAAATCCGCGCGGAATTTTCTTTTCCAAGAAACGAATCCGCTTCGCTTTCCATTTTTTTGAACGATTTGTTCAAGTTTTCAATTTCAATTTCTAAATCTTCCGTTCTGTCTTCGCCCAAAGAAATCGCGCAAAGCGTAAACATAAAACCCGAAACGGAAGAACGACGACGTTTGTAAAGTAGTGAAAGTTGTTTTTGCAAACGAAAACGATGGACAATTTCGCTAAAAAAACTCGTCGCCGAACTTTCGATTCCATGCGCTTCGTCAAAAACCACACGATTGTATGGCGGAAGAACGACAGAGCCGTCAAAACCCGCGCCCGCCAAACGCGCAGAAACGTCCGCAAAAAGCAAATGGTGATTCACGATGATTATGTCAGCGTTGTTCGTGCTTTTTCGCATTTTCATCACGAAACATTTTTCAAAAAACTGACACCTACTGCCCAAACAAGCGTCGGATTCTGAACAAATGCGCTGCCAAAGTCCTTCGTGTATCGTAAACGGCAAATCGCTTTTATCGCCACTTTTTGTTTTTTTACTCCAATGCCAAAGTTTGTCAAAAACTTCGGTTTCGCTTCCAAACAATTCGCGATTTTCCGCAAGTTCTGACAAACGGCGCAAACAAACAAAATTCGCCCGCCCTTTCGCCAAAACCGCAACGAAATCCACGCCAAGCACACGTTTTGCAAGAGGAATATCTTTTTCAATCAACTGTTGTTGAAGATTTATCGTTCCCGTCGAAATTACAACGCGCTCGTGATTTGTTTTCGCCCACAAAATCGACGGAATCAAATACGCAAAAGATTTGCCAACGCCAGTCCCCGCTTCAAAAACGCCGATTGAATCTTCGTTGAACGTTTTTGCAATTTCCCGAACGAGCGCGATTTGCCCAGGACGTTCTTCGTAATCGGAAAAAAGTTTTGAAAGCGAACCGCCTTTTGCCAAAACGTCCGTGCATTTTTCAATCGAAATCGGAATCAACTCAAAATCATCAAAATCCGCCTCGACGACAACGGAACATTCGTTTTTTTCAAAATCAACGACGATAAATCCGAGATTTTTTGAAACGCAAACAGAAGCGATTTCAGAATCGTTCGATTTGAACGGAAAATGACGAAAAACGACAATCGCTTTGACGTTTTCCGCCAAAACGGCTTTTTCTAACGATTTTCCGCAAAAAAGCACGCTCGACACTAACGCTTTTTTGTTAAACGAACACGAAACAAATAAATTTTTGCTAGGACGAGCGGAAATTTGCGCTAATTCTGAAATTACGGGAACAGAAAATACTTTTGAAATGTCCACCTAAAATCCTAAACTTTCATGCCAAATTTTTCGACGAGCCTATCGTTTAGGCTTTTACACTCTTTTTCGTCAAGTCCCAACGCACGCGCGGCATTCAAATCTTGCATCGATTTTTCGTACTCGCCAAGATTAAAATACGAAACGGCGCGACGAAAATGTGCGTGCGACTGGTACTCGTTCAATTCAAGCGAACGGGTAAATGCTTTAACCGCCTCTGCCTGCTCACCACGAATGCTCTGCACAATCCCGATGTAATAATACGAGCGAAACGCCGCAGGGTCAGCTTCAACGCTTGCCTTAAAATCAAGAAGCGCGTTTTCGTAATCGTTTTTTGCGAAATATGCCATACCCCTATGTTTGTGAATGACAGCAAGAACAGGAGCGGACGGCGTGGGTTTTGACGAAACAATATCACTATAAATTTGCACGGCCTTATCCAATTCTCCGTGGTTGTGCGCTTGAATTGCCGCCAAAATCATATCGTCAATCGTACCGTGTACATAAGGAGAGGCACGCGCAAGTGATTTTACAACGTTCGATTTTGATTCATTTCCAACAGAATTTAGCGTAATTTCGTCTGCTTTTTCGTAAAAAGACGCTCGGCGCGACTCAACTTCGCCCTGCAATTTTTTCTGATAATCGCGAATTTCTTGAAAAATTATGTCGGCAAGGCTAAGACTTGCATTCATCGAAGCAAGTTTTCGCTTTAATGGCAAATCGAACGGCGTAAACTCAGTTTTGTACACAAGTTCATGCTCAACTTCCGCCCAAGCGTCTTGCAAAATCGTGCGGATTTGGATTTCACAAACGATGTTTTCGGGCAATGGAAGAGAATTTTCCAAAGGCATACAATCCGCGGGGATTGCAATCAAAATATGAACACTCTCGTAGCCAAATTCTCTAAAATTCTGCTCCGCGCCTTTATATTCAACTTCTCGAACGTCAAAAGATTCCTTGACTTGTCGCTCGACTTCGCTCAAATCCTCCAAAAATGCGCAAATCACGCGAATTCCCATCATATCGGTCAGAGGCACAAAATTAGACTTTTCCGCCTCGTCCGCTTTTAAACGCAAGACCTTTCGATAATAACTGTTAAACGACTTTACTCGCGACTTGTAAGTCGGATTAGATGCAAGATGAATCGTATGATGAAGCCGATTTTCAATATTACAAAGAATTTCAGAAAGAACAGGGATATAAGATTCGTAAGTTCGCCGAATGTCATTTTTGTTCGGCAATGAAGTAATGCTAGATTCCATACGCTAATAGTAGCATTGAATTCTTGTAAAAGCAATTTTTCAAATCTCTTTTTAAACAAAAAAAACGCCCCCAAACACGGAAGCGTTTTCGTAAAGCCCAATTTTAAGGCATCACTTATTTAGCGTCATCTTCGCCTGAAGAACCGCCGTTACCACCTTCGCCAGAAACGAGGCTAGATGTGAACGCTTCCTCAGTAGCCTGCTTTGAGCGCTCGAGGTAGCGAGTAACCTGTTTGTTACCAAACTTGGTCATCTCAGAGTTCTGGCGAGCCTTTTCTTTGCGAGTTACGATGCCCCACAAATCCTCGTCAGCGATGTCGCGCTCTGTAGTAAGTTCTGCTTTGTCGTAGATAATTTTTACGTCTTTGAAGTATCCGATGAAGTCATTGCCTGCGTGAACCGCATCGCGAGTAATCTGGAATCCCTCGAACTTCACGAATGGAAGACCGCGTGGATAAATCGGGTAGACACGAACTTCGCGTGTGCGAACTTCGCTAACGTACTCTGGGTTGTTCCAAGTAAGAGTCTTCCAACCGTCAAACTGGAGGTAGCCCATGAAGTAGCGACGATGATTTCCATCAGTGTCTCCGAGCATAACATAAAGTCCGTGTGGGAAGTTCATGCCGAGTGTCGTAACTGCGATTGATTTGATAGTTCCAACATTTTTAACGACACCGTATGCAGGTGTTTCCTCGGAATCAGCCTCAAAGAGAGTGCGTCCAGACGCTTTCTCTTCATCAGTTGGCTCTTGTCGGTCGCCGTTGTCGTCCGCAGTAGCAAGAACTGCATAAGCAGGAATTGAGAACGGAGGAACAATCTTTGCATTTGCGTTAGAAGCACCTGTCGGGAACACAACGCGAACGCCCATGACTTTCTGTCCAGCAAATGGAACTGGAGCACTTTCACGAACTGGAGCCGCAACAACCTGCGAAAGCGAAACGCTGTTTACATTGCGAGCGGACTGGTTGAGTTCAACCTCCCATTCTGCCATGTAGAGAGAGGTCTTCATCAAAGACCTCTGGTCTTGGGTATAAGTTGCACCAGCTGCGATACTGTAGTCCATCACTGTGCGTTTGTTCTCATTCGGCTCAGTATCCTCGTCGTGGTCAGACATCTTTACGTGAATGTCCGCGTCGAGCAGAGAAAAGTCGATGAGTGTTGACTCTTTAGCGAAAGAACTTGCTCCCATGAGCATCATCGCCGCTGCCGATAAAACTAAAGTTTTCTTCATTCCGAAGCTCCTTTAACTTCTTGTTGATGTAGCCTTGTATGTTTATAAAGTATCTATGAAGAAGCCTTTTTTGTCAACGCTTTTTTTGCTAATTTTGGTATTCATTAACAACTGAATCGCCAATAAATAACACAATTTCTTCAATATTTTTAAAATTTTCTCTAATGTTTCGCTCAAAAAGTTGAATTCCTAACTGAATTTCTGCACAAGAGCCGTTTTGTGAAATCGCGTCCTCGGAAAGTCCAACGAAAAGAACGTTTTTTCCTTCTTTTTCTGAAGTAAAACAAAATTTAATGGAAGTTCCAAGCGAGAAAAGCGGTCTAAGGCGCGGAGTTTGCGGTCCTAAAATTAATTCGTCAACAAAAAGTCGCAAATCGCCTTGCGACGGTTCTAACGGAAGATTTCGCAATTCTGCAACGATTTCTTCACCGTTTTCTCCAGCGTTTATGTCGATTTTTGGAAACAAAAATGTACGTTTCGCCCCTTCTTCGCAACTCGCAAAAGCAAGCGCGATTAGCGATAATAGAACGATTTTCATAGATTTTCCTTAAAAGAAGAAAAGAATTATTTTATGTCGGTAAAACCGCGAGAACGCTCAAAATGAGCCACGAACGCGGCAAGCCCATTATATATTCCAAGAGAAAGCTTCTGCAAGTAAGACGCATCGAGAAGACGTTTTGCTTCCGCTTCGTTTGATACAAATCCCAATTCCACCAAAACCGCGGGCATTTTTGAATTTCGCACGACGAAAAATTCGTCCGCCTTTATTTTTCGATTTAGGGAAAGCGTGCCGACTTGCGCGGCAATTCCGTCGGAAATAAATTTCGCCATGAGGATACTTTCCATCGTAAATTCTTCTTCCATTAAAACGTTCATAATCGGAAAAAGCGCGGGGTCTTCAACGTCGTCTTTTGAAATAACGGAACGTCGATATTCTGGCGAAAGATACCAAACTTCAAAACCGTTTACGTCTTGGTTTGTATGGGAATTCGCGTGAATAGAAACGAACAAAATCGCTT
>CAJOEO010000055.1 GCA_905233535.1 uncultured Treponema sp. | reverse complement strand
ATTCGCAAAAAAAGACCGCGCACCACGCCGCCGAGGCAAACCGCAAGAATCGATTTTTTGTCAGCGATTTTTTTTAGGTCGTTCAGAAAATCGTCGATTCGCGAAAAAAAATCCTCAAAACTTTCCGAACCCGCTTGAGCGCGATATTCGCTCGGATTCAAAAACCAATTTTTGATGTTTTCAAACTTCGTGCCGTTTTTGATTTCGTCGAGCGTAACGCCTTCCGCTTCTCCAAAGCAAAATTCCGTCAGCCGCCCGTCGATTTTGATTGGAGAATCGGAAAAAGCGTTCATAATTTGCGCCGTTTTTTGCGCTCTGACAAGCGGACTTGTGAAAATCTCGTCAAAAAAAATCCCATTTTTGTGAACTGCAAGCGAAACTTCCCGCGCTTTTTCGATTCCGTTTTCGTTGAGCGGAATGTCGGTGCGCCCCTGAAGACGCTTGACAGTGTTCCAGTCCGTTTCGCCGTGCCGCATAAAATAAATGTCCATTTTTTCCTCGTTTTTGTTTGTTCAGTTCGACTAACGCTAACTGACCGCGTTTTTGGTCGTTGAGCGAAGTCGAAACGCCGTGATTTTTACATGTGAAAATTCTCGCCGAGATATATTTGTCTGGCGGCAGGATTTGCGATGATTTCTTCCTGGCTGCCCGAAACTAGAACCTCGCCTTTGTTTACTATATACGCCCGCTCCGTGATTTCAAGCGTGTCGCGCACATTGTGGTCTGTAATCAAAACGCCGATTCCGCGCTCGGCAAGGTGCTTTATGATTCCTTTGATGTCAGAAACTGCAATCGGGTCGATTCCCGCAAACGGTTCGTCCAAAAGCAGAAACTTCGGCTCAATCGCAAGGCTTCGCGCGATTTCCGTTCGCCTCCGCTCGCCGCCCGAAAGCGTGAACGCAAACTGTTTTCTGATATGCCCGATTGAAAACTCGTCGATTAAATCTTCCAGCGTTTTGCGTTTTTCCGCACGCGAAAGGTCTCGCCTCGTTTCCAAAATCGACCAAATATTTTCTTCCACCGTGAGTTTTTTGAAAACGCTCGCTTCCTGCGGCAAATACGAAATGCCAAGTCGCGCCCGCTTGAACATCGGCAATTTTGTAATGTCCTCGCCGTCAAGTCGGATTTTTCCCGCCGTGGGCTTGTGAAAACCCACGACCATATAAAACGATGTGGTTTTTCCCGCGCCGTTCGGACCTAAAAGCCCCACGATTTCGCCCGAATGAACCTCAAAAAAAACGCTGTTCACGGCAGTTTTTTTGCCGAACACTTTTTTGAGTTCCTCCGCCCGTAGCGTGTGGATTTTTCGCCCGCCAAAATCTTCGTTTTGATTTTCGCCGTTTTGAAAATCAGAATTTTGCAAATTCGATTTTTCGTTTTCAGAAATTTGATTTTCTGCGTTTTCTGCAAATTCGTTTTCGCGATTTTCTGAATTTTCGGCGTTCAATTTTTTCCTCGTTTTGAAAAATTCTATTTTTTTTCGGTCGTTTTTGAATCTTCTGCCGAAGATTCCTGCTTTGTGTCGGTTACGATTCCGCTCACGCGCCCGTCGAGCGTGATTTCGTTCGTTTCCAGATTGAGCGAAATTTCCTGCGCGCGAAAAGTGTCTTCGCCCTGCACGATTTTTGGATTCCCGCTCATATCAAGCGTCTGCTCGTTTTTTTTGTAAATCGCGTGCGCCGCGGTGCAAGTATTGTCTTTTTGCAGAATCTTCACGCCGATTTGCATAAGCGCGATTTCTGTATCCTGATTGTACTCGATGATTTGCGCGTCCGCAGTAACATCGTTTTTTGAGTCGATTAGATGAACGGAATCTTCCAAAAACGCGATTTTTGTGGAGCGGTCGTAGCGCATTTTTCCGCACGAAAATGTCAGTTCGCTTTCGGAATTCACGCCTTCCACGCGACCTTCGGCAAGAATGTAGCGGAAATTTTCGCCCGAAAGCGTGATTTCTTCCGCCTTGATTTCCATCGTTTCAGTTTTCACAAAAGCGTCGCCAATCAGTTTTGTGTCGTCCGATTTGCTTCCGCTTCGTCCCGTCATCGAATCCGCGCTGAAAATGATTTTTTCGGCAAACGCCGACGCGCAAAAAGCAAAGAAAAGCAACGCAAAAACTTTCCGCATTTTCCCTCCGAATTTTTTGGTGCTTGAGGTTCTCGTAACCACCACGCGAACATTTTGAAAGCCGCAATGTCCGACGATTTTCATTTAGAAAAAACTGAACGTTTTGCTCACGCCGCTCGCCGCAAAGCCCGTGCCTGTGATTTCTGCGTCGTCGCGAATAATTGTAACGACTTGTTCCGTGCCACTCGTAATCTGTTCGTTTTTTTTGTCAAAATTCAAACTTTCCGCGTTGATTTTCATTTCTTGCGAAATCAGATTCATTTTGATGTCGCCCAAAAGAATGTAGCGTTCGTTTTTTGTGTCCGCGCTAATTCTTTGGCAACTTCCCGCCGTTTCGTCGTTGCCGTCCTTGTCGAACGTGCTAAACTCCGCGTTTTTTGCAACCGAAACACCGTCGTTTTTGTATTGTTCAATTTTTTGCGCTGTCAAACGCATAGTCGTTTTTTCTTGTTCCACTCGCGAAAACTGCGCATTCGTAAAAACGAATTCGGGCGTTGTGCTTTCGGGATTTTTTTCTTTTTCGTAATTGAGCGAACACGAAAAAAGAATCGGAACAAAAAAAACGGCGATTTTTTTCATTTTTCTTCCATTAAATTCATTTTTTTTGGCTGAGGGCTGCGCCAATGAACGCCGTAAAAATCGGGTGCGGTTTTGACGGGCTTGAAAGAAATTCTGGGTGATATTGAACGCCAATTCCCCATGGTAAAAAGCCCTTTTTCTTCCAATGCCGTCGCGTATTTTTTGTCAAACGTGTATTTTGAACGATGTCGTTCGCTGACGATTTGCGCGCCGTAAATTTCTTTGAGTTTGGAATCTTCTTTGATTTTAACGTTGCTCGCGCCAAGTTTCATAATTCCAGAAGAAAGTTGTCCCGTCTGCTCTTCGGGAAGCGAAATAAGCGCGTGCGCGGAATTTTGAATAAACTCGGTCGAATCCGCGTCTTTCCACTGCAAAAGCGACCTCGCCGTTTCAATCGCCATAAGTTGCATTCCCAAATCGATTCCCAAAAACGGAATTTTGTTTTCGCGCGCGTATTTTACGGTTTGCAAAAGCCCCAAAAATCCGCGTTGTCCGTAATTTCCAGGAATCACAATCGCGTCGATTCCCGCAAAAATCGGCGAAATGTCGTTCGTTTCTTCAAGACTTTCCGCGTCGATTTTTTTGATTTCAAACTCCGCGTTGAATCCCGTAACCGCCGCGTGAAAAAGGCTTTCGCGCACGCTTTTAAAACAATCGTCGAGATAATCTTTTTTTCCGACCATCGCAATCGCCAGTTTTCGCCCGCGCGAAATCGGCGAATTGAGTTTTTGAATAAACGATTTCCAGCCGATAACGTTCGTTTTGATTTCGTTGAGTTTGAGTTTTTCGAGGATTTTCGCGTCGATTCCTTGTTCGTGAAAAAGAATCGGAAGTTCGTAAACCGATTTGTCGATGTCCGTTGACGTAAAGACCGAGCCTTTGCCAACGTTGCAAAACATTGCGATTTTTTGTCGATTGTTTTCGTCCAACATTCTGTCGCATCTGCAAAGTAGAATGTCTGGCTGGATTCCAGTTTCTTGCAATTTTTTTACGGATTGCTGAGTCGGCTTCGTTTTTAATTCCCCGCCGATTATCGTTGGAATCAACGTCAAATGAATAGTAAGGCAATTCGTTTTTCCGAGTTCTCGCGCAAGTTGACGCGCCACTTCCAAAAACGGAATCGATTCGATGTCGCCAACCGTGCCACCAATTTCCACGATTACAACGTCCGCGCCCGTTTTCGCGCCCATCGCCATAATTCGTCGTTTGATTTCGTCCGTGATGTGCGGAATCACTTGCACCGTTCGCCCGTTGTATCGTCCCGCCCTCTCGTTACGAATCACGCAATCGTAAACTTTGCCGATTGTGATTAAATTGTCCGTGTTCAATTTTACGCTCGTAAAACGCGCATAATTTCCGAGGTCGGAATCCGTTTCCGCGCCGTCTTCCGTAACAAAAACTTCGCCTTGCTGATACGGGCTAATCGTTCCCGCGTCAATGTTGATATAAGGGTCGCATTTTATCATCGCGATTTTTAGCCCGCCAGATTCAAGCAGACTTCCAATCGTCGCAGTCGCAACGCCTTTGCCAAGCCCAGAACACACGCCACTCGTAACAAGAATGAATTTGCTCATATTTTTCCCAAAATTGCCTAATTAAAATTAAGCCAGTTTCAGATTTTGAAACTGGCTTTTCCCTTTTACGCCTTGATTTTTTTCCGTATTTTACCGCTTTTTCTGAATGATTTTCAATCCTACGCGATTTTTCGACAAAATGAAAAAACGCGGAGATTTTTTCGTTTCCCCGCGTTTTTTGAAAATTTAGACTTTCAAAATCGACGAAAGTTTAGATTCCCAAAAGATTCGTGTATGCTTTTAGCGCACCGTCCGCTTTGCCCGACAAAACGGTTTTCGCCAAAACTTTGCCGAGTTGCACGCCCTCTTGGTCAAAACTGTTCACGTTCCAAACGAATCCCTGGAACATGACTTTGTTTTCAAAATGCGCAAGAAGTGCGCCAAGCGATTTTGGCGTTAAGCGGTCGCCGTGAATCAAACTTGACGGACGATTTCCCGCAAAAAATTTGTTCGGGTCGTCGTTGTCTTTTCCGCACGCAAACGCCATGATTTGCGCCGTAACGTTCGCGCCGAGTTTTTTCTGGCTCGTGGAATTTTCAATTTCCACGTCGTTGCCCGTTTGATTTTCCTTGAACGCAATGAATTGAAGCGGAACTGTGTCCGTTCCCTGATGAAGAAGTTGATAGAACGAATGTTGTCCGTTCGTGCCTGGCTCTCCAAAAAGAACTGGACCTGTTGCGTAGGCGATTTTCCCGCCAAAACGATTCACGCTTTTTCCGTTCGATTCCATGTCGAGTTGTTGCAAATGCGCAGGGAAACGCGAAAGTGCTTGCGAATACGGAAGAACCGCCGTCGAAGGATAGCCTTGCACGTTTCGCTCGTAAACGCCAATAAGCGCGTCCAAAAGTGCGGGATTTTTCTTGATGTCGCGGTTCGTGGAAAGTTTGTCTTCTTCCGCCGCGCCTTCCAAAAATTGCGCAAAAACGTCCGCGCCAAACGCAAGCGACAAAACCGCGCCACCCACGCCGCTCGTTGACGAATATCGTCCGCCAATGTAATCGTCCATGTAGAACGCCGCAAGATAATCTGCGTTGTGCGCCAAAGGCGACGTTTCGCTTGTAACGGCAATCATGTGTTTTGCTGGATTCAAACCCGCTTTTTTGAGAGCGTCTTTCACAAACGATTCGTTTGTCAACGTTTCAAGCGTAGTGCCTGATTTTGAAACAAGAATGAAAAGCGAGTGGGGTAGGTCAATCGATTTTAGAACCGCCGTCGCGTCGTCTGGGTCAACGTTCGAAATGAATTTCGCTTCCATTTTGAACGTGCCTTCTTTTTTTGCCCAGTTTTCAAGAGCAAGATACATTGCGCGTGGACCTAAATCGCTTCCGCCGATTCCGATTTGAACGACCGTAGTGAATTTTTCGCCAGATGCATTCGCGATTTTTCCGCTGTGAACGTCGTTTGCAAAATCCGCGATTCTTTTTTGTTCTTTGACGTAGAATTCGCGCTTGTCGCCACCGTCAGCGTTCACCGCGTTTCCAAGTTGTCCGCGCGTAAGATGATGAAGAACGAGGCGTTTTTCTCCCGTGTTCACGACTTCGCCGTTATAAAGAGCGGCGAATTTGTCCAAAAGTTGCGATTCTTCCGAAAGTTCACTCAAAACCGAAAGAACTTTTTCGTCAACTTGCTTTGCCGCAAAATTGTAAGAAAGCCCGCCGCCCATCGGAATATCGTATTCTTGAACGCGCTTTGCCGCGTCTGGCGCAGAAAGTGCCGTTTTTACAGAAACCGCGCCTTTTAGCGATTGAAGTTTTTTGAACGACGAAAGCGTGTCGAGATTTTCCCAAGAAATTGCCATTAAATTCTCCTTTTGAATTTTTGTTCAAAAATTATACCACAATTTTTGCTCTTCCACGAAAAGATTGATTTTTTTGAAAATCAATCTTCTGGGAATTCTTCGATTTTGTAAAATTCTTCTATTGATTTGTAGAGTAATTGCGGGTCGTGTGCGCCTGCGCTTTCCATAGGCGAGTGCATTGCCCACTGCGAAAGTCCAACGTCCACGCTGCGCACTGAAACGTGCGTTTGGCTTATATTTCCTAGCGTTGAACCGCCTGCCACGTTTGAATTGTTCGTGAAAACTTGGAACGGAACGTTTGCGTTTTCGCACGCTCGCCTAAAAACCGCAAACGAAATAGCGTCCGTTGTGTATTTTTGTGCCGCGCTCAATTTTATGACTGGACCTGCGTTAATTTTTGGCGCGTTTACGGGGTCTGAAGATTTTGTGTGCGCGGGGTGAATTGCGTGCGCGTTGTCCGCGCTCACCAAAAATGAATTTGCAAGCGAAACAAAAAACGATTCTTCGTCTTTTTTGCAATTCATCGAAACGCGCTTTAACGTTTCCAAAAGAAACGTGGAAGCCGCTCCCTGCCGAGTTCCGCTTCCGACTTCTTCGTTGTCAAAAACCGCAAAAATCGGGACGTTTTGCATTTTTTCCAAAGATTTTAGCGAATCCAAAAATCCCAAAAGCGTCGTCCAAACACATTCCAAATCGTCCAAGCGTGGCGAAGTTATGAACTCGTCATTTGTTCCAAAGAATGTGCCGTTTTGTGCGTTGTAAAGAAACAAATCCGTGGAAAGAATTTTCGATTCGTCGATTTTTAGCGATTTTGAAACGAGCGACAAAATCGATTCGCCGTTTTCCAAAGAAATCACGCTTTGCATTTCATTTTGAACGTCGATTTTTCGTCCGTCGTTTGCCGTTCTGTCAAAATGAATCGCAAGATTTGGAATTAGCGCGACGTTTTTTTTCAAATCTACAAGGCGCGACGCGATTTTTCCAGGCGCGTTTTCGTCAAAAACCGCAACTCGTCCAGCTACGCTGAGCGGGCGGTCAAACCATGGAAAAAGCAACATTCCGCCGTATTTTTCCGCGTTCAAACGCACAACGCCCGCTTCCGTTTGATTTGGGTTTTCTTTAATTTTGAATAGCGGAGAATCGGAATGGCTTGCCACCATCGAAAAACCGCAAAAATCTTCCTTTGGAATCGCAAACGCGATAATCGAAGATGCGTTTCGTTTTACAAAATATTTTTTTCCCGCTTCGATTTTCCATTTTTTTCGTTCGTTCAATTCGCAAAATCCGTCTTTTTGCAATTTTTGCGCAATGTTTTGAACCGCTTGAAAACACGTTGGACTTTCGTTTATAAAGTCGAGCATTTTTTGCGTAAAATCGTTCATTTTTCCTCCGTTTACATAAAAAAAACGCCCGCGTTTTGCGGGCGGTAATTTTCGCATTTTTCTTATTTCATTGACGTTTGAACGTAAAGCGTGTCCGTTCTATCGTCGTACAAAAATGTTTTAAGATAAAGCGTTGTATTGTCTTTTGTGGTCTTTTTATACGTCGTAAACGCATATTTGTAGCCTTTATCTTTCATGGTGGGCTTTAATTCCTCGTTGTAAAGAACCGTTTTTTCATACGCGCCTTCGTTGAAAAACTCCGTGATTGTTTCCGTTGGCGTAACGCCAAAACCCGTATTTATAAGTTGAAGAGCCAAATTGTCGCGCTGGGTTTCCGTTTTGAATGCTACAAAATTGTAACTAACACCAAAAACTTTCGCTTTGAACTCGTACCAAGTATAGTTCTCGTCGTTTAGACCTGTGGATTTTGTTTTGGGTTTTGCCGCAAATGTTGCGGTCGTCAACGACAAAACAAAGATAAACGTTGCTATGATTTTTTTTAACATAGTTCATCTCCTTTTTTTGAAAAAAAATTGTAACACAGGATTTTATTTACGTCCATGAAAAATAAAGAAAGTGGATTTTGATTTCTTGGAAAAGAAAAATCATTTTCCAAAGCAGAAAAGAATTTTTCCCGTGCGCGTTGTGTTTGACGAGTCGTTTTTTGTGTTTTTCTGCCATTCAGATTCATAGTAAACGCCCGCCCACAAATGCGAATTTTTCTTCCGCGTTTTGTTCGACGATGGCAAAACGATTTCCGTTCCGATTCGCCATGAAAGAGTTTCCTGCGTTTCGTCGTCGCCAGAAAGCGTGCCGTCGCTGTTCTGCTCGCGTTGCTGAAGCACAAGCCGATTATATTCCAGCGATGTTTTTATTCTGAAATACGAAAAAATGTCCAGCATCACCGCTTGATAAATGTATGGCTGACTCCAAGTTGAAGTTTGGGAAGCCTGAGAAAACGGCGTGTCTGCAATTTCCTTTGAATTTTCTTCAAAGCCCGTCGTGTAGCCGTCAAGCGAAATCGCTTGAACGATTCGGCTAATCGGGCGGTACGACGCTTCCGCGCACAAAACGAAAGCGCGTCCGAGTGGCAATTTTATGCCGCCTTGCGCCACAGGTCCAAAAATGTGGTATCGAAAATCAATCGTTCCAAAAAGAAAATATTGCGTCTGCGATTGAAAAATGTCGATTTTTCCCCAGTTGAAAGCGTAAAACGCGCCGCCGCCGACCCAAAAAAGCGGAGTTTTTGCGTTGTTGTCGTCGTCGCCAAAATATCGCATATACGGAAGAATAGTAACGCCGATTTGCTTTGACGAAAAAATCAGCGTAGAATCCGTTTTGCGCGAAGTCGAGCGAGAATCGTATTCGAGTTTTATTCGGCTCGAAAAATGTTCCGTCCAGTCGTATTGCAGAATTCCAAAAATCGTGCTGCCGTTTTCGCCAGGCTCTGCGCCCAAATCGAGCGTGAGCGGCAGTTTGTCGGTGATAAAATCCGCCACCAGCTGAACGCCTGAAATCTTTTGGGAATCGTGGACTTCGTCGCTTTTTTCGCGGTACTCGGAATAAAGTTCCTTTGCTTTTTGGATTTTTGACGGCTTTTCTTCGGTGTCGTCCGCAAAAGTTTTTGCAAAAAATCCCGCAAAAAGCGCGAGAAAAATTAAGATTTTTTTCATTTTTTCGATTTTATCGAATTTCATTTTGAAATTTTAGATTTTCGCGTTTTTGACTTTGCGCAACTTACGCGGTTTTGAATCTTTCCGAAAAGGCGCGTTTACAATAAACTTAAAAAATCAAAAAGATTCGAGGAATTTTATGGAAAACATTAAGGAAGTTCGGGTGCGCTACGCGCCAAGTCCTACGGGAATGCAGCACATCGGCGGCGTGCGCACGGCTCTTTTCAATTATCTTTACGCGCGCTCGCAGGGCGGAAAATTCATTCTGCGCCTTGAAGACACAGACCGAACGCGATTCGATGAAAAATATGTCAAAAATCTCTACGATACGCTTGAATGGCTCGGAATCGATTGGGACGAGGGCGGCGACAAAGGCGGAAATTTTGGTCCTTATGTTCAGTCGGAACGATTTGAACTATACAAAGAATATGCACACAAATTGATAGAAAACGGCGAGGCGTATTATTGTTTTTGCGACGCGGAGAGATTGGAGCGAATCCGAAAAATCCAGACCGAAAATAAAATGGCTCCAGGCTACGACAGAAATTGCCGACACCTTACGCCTGAAGAGGTAAAAGCGAATCTTGATGCGGGAAAACCGTTCGTCATTCGTTTGAAAGTTCCGCTTGAAGGAAAAACCGTTTTTCACGACCACATTTTGGGCGACATCGAATGGGAAAACGAGGCGATTTCGCCTGACCCCGTTCTTTTGAAAAGTGACGGTTTTCCGACTTATCACCTTGCGAACATCGTGGACGACCATTTGATGAAAATCAGCCATGTAATGCGCGCGCAGGAGTGGATTCCGTCAACGCCGCTCCACGTTCAGATGTACCGCTCGTTCGGCTGGAATCCGCCTGAAGTCTGCCATTTGCCGATGGTAAACGGCGCGGACGGAAAAAAACTTTCCAAACGCCACGGCTCGACTTCTCTGAACGAATTCCGCGCACGCGGCTATTTGCCTAAGGCAATCGTCAATTATGTCGCGCTTTTGGGCTGTTCCTACGAGGAAGGCAAGGAATTCTACACGCTTGAGGAACTTGCGCAGAAATTCAGCCTTGAGCATTTGAACAAATCGCCCGCGGTTTTTGATTACAAAAAGTTGGAATTCTACAATTCAAACTACATTCGTATGCTTTCGGACGAAGAACTATACAAATGGACGCTTCCGTTCATCACTGGAACGGGAGACGCGACGCTCGAAATCAATCCCGAAAATCCGCAGCCTAAGCCGAAAGTCGGACCTGAATTTTCTGGCGTTCGTATGAAAGAAAACGGCGATTTGGAATGTACGGATTCTTCTTTGCAGATGACGAGCGATGAAATCAAAAAGACGCTTTTGGGACTTATGCCGCTCATCAAAGAACGCTTGAAGTTTTTGACCGAGGCGGCGGAGATGGTGCATTTTATGTTCTCTGAGCCTGCTGTTTTGCCGAAAGAGCAGATAATTCCGAAGAAACTCGACGAAGCGAAAACGAAAGAGGTTTTGGAAAACGCGAGGGATTTTATCGCGAAGATTTTTGAAGCGAGTCACGACGACGCGGAAGCGTTTGCAAAATCCACTGCGGAAAAACTCGGAATCAAACTCGGCGATTTTATGATGCCGATTCGCCTTGCTGTAACTGGAAGTCGCGTTTCACCTCCGCTCATCGGCTCGATTCTTGTTCTTTGAATCGGCTTGAGCGCACGATTTCGTCGTTCTAGCGTAAAAAAAATCCCGCGAAAACCGCGGGATTTTTTATTCAAAAAGCGGGTAACATTCAAAGCCCGCTGCTCGCAAAAGTTCGCCGACAGAGCCGTCTGCTTTTTCTGGAACGTAAACCAAATAATATTTCATGCCAGTTGGTCGTTGTTCCACGTCGATTTTTGCAGAAAATCCGCTCGCTTTTAATTTTTCCACAAGACGTTTTGCGTTTTCTTCGTCTCGGAAAAGTCCAAGTTGCTGTTTTGTTGCAATTTGTTGCGGAACGGAAGACGTTTTTTGGATTTCAACGTTGTCCTCGCTTTCGATTTCTGGAATATCCGCGCCAATTCTTGGAACAAAATACCAAAACGGAGTTGGCAACTGCTGCACCGTGCCTTTTACAATTCCCGCTTCAATGCTTTTTGGGTACGATTTTTTGAGATTTGTTGCCCATGACTCGTCGCCTGTAATGTGCCAAAGTGTCAATAAAATCGACGGCGCAACTTCTTTCATCGAATCTTGCGTCGAATACTCCTTTAGCGCACTGACCGCGCCCCGCGTTTCTTTTTCGTTTTGCGCTTTACACAAAACGCTCCATTGTTCGTATAGTTTAGTATACGCAATTATTTTAGAATCTTTGGATTTTTTGATGTTTGAATTGAGCAGTTCGTCCGCCGCCGCCGAATCTCCAAGCGAAAGTGCGCAGCGAATCGCGTCTAATGTCAACTGTTCTGTGGATTTTTTCGGCATACCAGAAGCGTCTTTCGCGTTAATCGCCGCTGCTTGCTCGTAATATTGTTGCGCGTCTGCGTATTTTCCCATCTGCTCTTGAATACTCGCCAAAAATGCCGTCGCCGAACGCTTTTCCGCGCCAGACAACTGTTCGATTGCGTTTTTCAGATACTCCACGGATTCCGTGAGAGTTCTTTTTCGCGTTGCTTCCTCCGCGACCGCTTTCGCCGTTTTTTGCGCAAACGCGGACGAAACAAATGCAAAAATTAAACAAATTAAGAAAATCGTTTTTTGCATAACTAAAGATATTCTGTTACGCTGTCCACGAGCGAAAGAAGATTTAGAGGTTTTTTGAAAAAGCGTTTCACGCCTAGCGACATTACTTCGCTTTCCAAATTTCCATTTTCCAAAGCGGTTACAACGATAATCGACGGATTTCCGTAAACTTCCGCTTCGCTGATTTTTTTACAAAGTCCAAATCCATCGATTCCTGGAAGGTCAAGGTCAAGAATCAAACATTGTGGCTGTTTTTCAACCAAAAGCGCACCCGCTTCAAAACCGTCAAATGCTTGAAAGACCGAAAGCCCCGTTATTCTTTTTTGTATATACATTTTTAATACAGTATTCAGTCCCTTGTCGTCGTCCACAATCAAAAGGCGTTTTGTTTCGGCAGGACGACGTTTGCATAGCGACAAAATCTCGTTTGGAACGTTCATGTTTTTGCGTACCATAAGAGAAACGAGGTCGTCGGGATAAACACGATACTGCTTTCCAGGCGTGGAGTACGCCTTTAAAGCACCGTTTTTAATCCAATTTATGGCAGTTTGATTGACGACTCCGCAAATTTTTGCGACTTCCATCGCCGAAAAAACGGTCAGTTTTTCGTCATTTTGTTTCATGCAGTACCTTCGTTGTCATGCGCAAATTTTTCGCCCCATTATATCCGAATTTTCGTTTTTTTTCGATTGTTTTTGTAGAATTCTCAAAAATATGTTTGTTAAAATTATTTTTTGATGTGAATTATTAGACCTGTTCGGAAATCAGTCATTTCCTCACAGGTCAATCAGTTTTCGCAAGGCTAAAGCCTTGCGAAAACTGACTTCTTTAAAGTTGATGATTCGGAAACTGAAGTTTCCGAACATCTCTATTATAAAACCGACATTTTAAAAGACGAAGTGATTTAGATTTTCAAAATTGAACTTTTAGATTTTATTCGTAGATTCTATTGCTTTTGATGTATAAACCGCCATTTTATATGGAAATCCTGCGTCAATTAAATATTTTATTAGTTTTTCACCTGATTTTTTGTGAAGCGCGGCTTTTTTTGCGGCGCGCATACATTCTTCCGTTTCGTCCGTGGTTTCAAAATATTCGTTTACGGTATTTTCCGCCGTTTCTTTAGAAATTCCACGCGAACGAAGTTCTAAAAGTAGGCGAGTGCGACCTTGCGCTTTTGTGGCACAATGCGAACGAAGCCAAACTTTTGCAAACCTCGCGTCGTCCAAATATCCTTTTGATTCCAAAAAATCTAGCGCGACTTTTGCGTTTTCCCGCCCGAATCCTTTGTTTTGAAGTTTTTGTAAAAGCAGAAATTTTGAATTTTCGCCGCGTTCCAATGTTTTTAACGCCTTTTTTTCCGCGCCGAACGCGCCAAACGCAAAAATTATATCCGCCGATTCGATTTCGTCGAATTGTGCGCTCGTGTTTTCAAAAATCTTTTTTGCAATTTGCACAAACGAAATCGTTTTCAAATATTTCGTTCGGATAAAAAAAACAGACCCGCCCGACGAGCCAAGTTCTGCAACAAGACCGTCGGGCGAAGTCCGTTCTATTTGTTCGATTCTTTCAACCGCTTTTTCTGCGTTTTCCAACAAATCGACCGAAGAAAAATCCATAAAAGGCGAAACGACTTTCAGTGAATCTAACGTCAGCCGACTTTCTTCGCCGTCGTTGCCGAACTTTTGAAAAAACTCGTTTTGCATACGGCGAAAATGCGCAAATTAACGCTTGCTGAACTGGAATCTGCGACGCGCACCACGCTGACCGTACTTTTTGCGTTCAACCATGCGAGAATCGCGTGTAAGAAATCCGTTCGCTTTGAGCGATGCTCGAACGTCTGGGTCAATTTGGAGCAACGCTCGCGCAATTCCATGAAGGCACGCGCCAGCCTGTCCTTTAACTCCGCCGCCGACTACGCTAATCAAAATGTCATATTTGTTTTCGTAATTTGTTACGAGAAGTGGCTGATGAACGACTTTGACAGACGCTTCCGTTGGGAAATATTCTGCGATGTCTTTTCCGTTCACAACGATTTTTCCTGAACCTTCGCGGACGAACACGCGCGCGACCGATGTTTTTCTTCTTCCTGTTCCGATTGCGATGTTTTTAACTGCCATGATTCGACCTCGATTTACAACTCAATTGTTTTTGGGTTTTGCGCTTTGTAAGGGTGCTCAGAACCCGCGTAAACTTTTAGATTGCCCGCGATTTTGCGACCGAGCCGACCGCTTGGCAACATTCCGTTGATTGTACGAATGAGTGGCTCTGTTGGTTTTCGTTCGAGGAGTTTTTCAAAAGTGTACGAACGAAGTCCACGAACAAATCCTGTGTAGTGGCGATAAAGTTTGTCGCTTCGTTTGTTTCCAGAAACCGCGACTTTCTCCGCGTTGATTATGACAACGTAATCGCCCATTTCTTGATTTGGCGTAAACGATGCCTTGTTTTTTCCACGAAGAATCGCAGCGGCTTTTGCAGCCACACGACCGAGCGGTTTTCCTGCAGCGTCGATAATGTACCAATCCCGCTTCTGTTCAGCGTCTTTGATAAAAATGGTTTTCATTTGTGTACCTTGCATTTTGTTTGTAAAAAGTTCTTGCTCAAAAGACGCATCTTTCTTTTGAGCAAAATGTACGGGGACGTTCACTATAAATTTTTTTGAGGAATTGGTCAACCTAAAGTTTTTAGAGTATACAATGGCAAAATGTAGACAAATATTCTGTTGTCGATTTCTTTTGTAAAATTTCCTTTTTTATATGAGTTAAATAATATAGCAGATTTTATTTTGTGATAAAAAAATATTAGATTCTGTTTTTTCGTTATGATTTCTTTTTTTCACTTTTTTGCTTTTCTTCGACATTTTTTTTGCGAGATTGTTCTTCTTCTGCAAGGCGCGCTTCTTCTTCATCGCGTTTTGCTTCGCGTTTGTCGCGAACGTCGGCAATGCCAACCATAATTGAAAATACGCCCACGATAAACGCAATTACAGGCGACGCGCCTTTTAGAACGAGCAGAACATCGCCGCTCCAGCCAAGCCCGAAAAATTCTTTTGGAAGACACGAAAATACGGTAAACGCAAATAGTATAATTCCAAAAATTACAGCAATCATTTTGTTCTCCTTATGATTTTACAAAACACAAAATTATACCATAATTTTGCGTTTACGGTTGACCGTTTGCACGCCAAACCACATAGCGAACTTTTCCAGCGTCAACGGCGGCTTTTATTTCCTTTTCTCGTTGCGAAAGTTGCGACCGCCCTGTTTTTACTTCGATTAAAAGAACTTCCTTTATAGGTTTCCCTTCGGCAGCCCCTGGAAAACCTACAAAATCTATCGGTTTTCCTACAAATCTAACGTCGCCAGGATTGCACGGAAAATTCGGCAAAAACGGCGCGATTTGCTCGCTTACTTGTCCGCCAATCACGGCGCGACTTCGTTTTACGGCTTCTTTTCGTTCTTTTGCGATTCGTTTTTTTAGATTTCTAATCGAAAAATGTTTTACGCTTGCTTGCCCCAAAAAAAATGCAAATGCGCTAAAAATCAAAATAATTCCGACGACTGCAAGAATCAATAAAATCACGGAAAAAATTTGACCTTTTGCAGCATTTTCAAGCAAATTCGCCATAAAAAAAATGATAGCAGATTTTTTTGCTTGTGTTTATAATCGAACGATATGGAAAAATTGGATTTTCAAACTGAATTTTCTTTGCGATTAAAACAAATAGAATCGATGATTTATAAATTGCTTCCCAAAAATCCAAATTCAGAATGGATTTGCGACTCTTTTGGAAAAAATGGAGTTTTTGCAAGCGAAAAACAATTCGACACGTTGATTGCGCCTGCGCGTTATCTTGTGGAAAACGGCGGCAAGCGATGGCGACCGCTTTTACTTGTTCTTTGTTCGGAAGCGGTTTGCGGAAAATCGAACGACGCGGCGTTCGCGCTTGCGCCGCTTGTGGAACTTGCGCACACGGCGAGTTTGATTCACGACGACATCGAGGATAATTCTGACGAGCGACGCGGAAAAGTTGCGGCGCACATTTCTTTTGGTCTTGACGTTGCGTTAAATTCTGCGAGTTGGCTTTATTTTCAAGCGTCAACGTGCATTTCGTCCGCGCCGATTTTTGACACGGAACGATTGATTTTGTTCGAACTTTTTAATCAAGAATTGCGCCGACTTCATTTGGGGCAGGCGATGGACATTCTTTGGCACAAAAATCCGAGTTTGATTCCGACGACCGCGGAATACATTTCGATGGTCAGAAACAAAACGGGAACGCTCGTTCGTCTTGCCGTAAAAACTGGAATCGTTGCGGGCGGTGGCGACGAAGAACTTTGCAAAAAAGCGGGAAAAATCGCCGAGGACATTGGAACGGGATTTCAGATTTTGGACGACGTAAAAAATCTTACCGACGGAAATCCTGGAAAAAAACGCGGCGATGACATCGTTGAAGGCAAAAAAAGTCTTCCAGTTCTTCTTCATTTGCTTGAATGTCCGAACGACGCAACAGAATTGGCGGGTTTGGTTTCGCGTGCGCGTCAAGAGGGCATCGAATCTAAAGCGGTGGAAGAAGCGATTGAATTGCTTACAAAAAGCGGTTCGATAAAAAAGGCGTTTGAAGAAGGTCGAAAATTAATCGAAACGAAAACCGCTGAACTCGTGAATCTTTTTGGAAAAAGTCGTGCGTCGATTTTGATTTATGAATTATTTTCTACGTTAAAAAAATGACAGAATCCGCAGAAAAATTAAACAATCACGCGCTTTCTCTTTTTCAAGGCGGGCAAATCGAAGAATCGATTGCGTGTTTTAAACGCGCGCTTACGCTTGAGCCTGAAAATCATTTGATTTGGTTTAATTTTGGAATTACTTTGCGCGATATTGGCGAGATTTCGCAGTCGCGTGCCACGCTTCAACGCGCCCACGATTTAAACGAAGACGACGAAGAAATTTTGGACGCGCTTGCAATCGCTTGCATGAACGACGGCGATTTGGATAGCGCGCTTTCGCTTTGCGCCGAAGGACTTTCCAAAAATGAATTGAATCCAAGATTGTGGAATACGTTTGGAGTTCTTTATTTTAAAAAAGACGCTTTAGACCTTGCGTGTGAATCTTTTGAACACGCGGTAACGCTAAATCCGTATTATTACGACGCGCTTTTTAATTTGCGCGATACTTATGACGAGTTGGGAAACACAGCGGGAAAAGAACGCTGTGCCGAACAAATGCGTTTAATCAAAGCGACTCAAAGCGAATAGACGAAAAAGCGGAGGAAAGAATGAGAGAATTTGCAATCGTAAAAGAACTCAAAAAAAATTCCGACGACAGCGAACAAATCTACGTTCTTCCAATGCTAACGATGGCGTGCTTAAAATGCAGAACGGGGTGTTTGCGACAAGGAAAACCGTTTCTTGTAAAAAACAGCGCGAATTTTAAATTGCGAAAAGGTTGCGCCGTAAGAATCGGTTTGCCGCGAATTTCGCGTGCGATTCACGGCATTTTATCGTTTATCGTGCCGATTTCGTGCGCGATTGCAGGCTGGTTTGTTGCGCCTTACGCATTTTCAAAACTTCCGCTGTTTTTGCAAACGCTAGACGCAGAATTTTTGCGCGCGATTTTTGTTCTTGCTTTTTTGGCATTTTCCGCAGGAATCGCGTTTGTAGTTAGCCGTTCAAGCATTCATTTTTCTACGCCCGAAATCATTTCTCTAATGTAAATCTAAATCGAACGAAATCATCTGGCTCGCTTTTTTTATTTTAAGGATTCTTCTATAATCGAAAAATCGAAATAAATCTTTTGTTAGGAGAAATAAATGGCTGACACAATGAGAGCATTGGAAAAAAATCCTGCTTGGAAGGGGCGTCGCGGTCCTGTCGTCCTCGTGATTATGGACGGCGTGGGATACGGCAAGTACGAAGAAGGCGACGCGGTGAAGGCTTCAAAGATGAAGTATCTCGACTGGTTCACAGCGAACTGCCCGTACACTCGTCTCAAGGCGCACGGAACTGCCGTGGGGCTTCCGAGCGATGACGATATGGGAAACAGCGAAGTCGGTCACAACGCAATGGGCTGCGGTCGCGTGTTTGCTCAAGGAGCCAAACTCGTCGGCGAGTCAATCGCGAACGGCTCAATGTTCGCCGCTGACACTTGGAAAAAGCTCATCAAGAACGTAAACGACAAGTCAAGCACATTGCACTTCATCGGCTTGGTTTCTGACGGAAATGTTCACTCACACATCGACCACCTCAAAGCGATGGTTACGCAGGCAAGCAAGGACGGCGTAAAACGCTTGCGCGTGCATGCGCTTCTCGACGGTCGCGACGTTGACCCGACTTCAGCTTTGAACTACATCACTCCGCTCGAGGAGTTCCTCGCTTCGTTCAGTGGCGTTGATTACAGAATAGCCTCTGGCGGCGGTCGTATGTATCTTACGATGGACAGATACAATGCAGACTGGTCAATGGTTGAGCGTGGCTGGAAGGCTCACGTTTTGGGCGAAGGTCGTCAGTTTGAGAGCGCGACAAAGGCTATCGAGACATACCGCGCAGAAGTCCCTGGCATTCTTGACCAGGATATGCTTTATTTCAACTTCCGCGGCGACCGCGCTCTTGAGATGACTCGCGCATTCGAGACACCAAAGGGCGGCGATTTGCCATTCGACAGAAAGAGAGTTCCAAGCGTTGAGTATGCAGGCATGATGGAGTACGACGGCGACGCGCACGTTCCAGCACAGTACCTCGTGAACCCGCCTTCAATCGACAGAACAATGGGCGAGTATCTCACAAAGACAGGCGTTAAGCTCCTCGCTATCTCTGAGACACAGAAATACGGACACGTTACCTACTTCTTCAACGGCAACAAGCAGGGCAAATTCGATGAGAAGCTCGAAGATTATATCGAAGTGCCTTCTGACGTTGTGCCGTTCGAACAGCGCCCGTGGATGAAGTGCGCAGAGATTACCGACAAGGTTATTGAGGCGATTAAGTCTGGCAAATACGACCACATTCGCCTTAACTTCCCGAATGGCGATATGGTTGGACACACGGGCGTTTTCAATGCGGTTGTTTGCTCAATGGAGGGTATGGATTTGCAGCTCGGTCGCCTCAAGGCTGCAATCGACGAGGCTGGCGGTATCTTGTGCTTGACAGCAGACCACGGCAACAGCGACGATATGTACGAGCACGCAAAAGACGGTTCTGTGAAAAAGGACAAGTCAGGCGAGCCAAAGGCAAAGACTTCTCATAGCTTGAACCCAGTTCCTGGCATTATCTACGACCCAGAGTACAAGGGCGAGTATGACA
This sequence comes from uncultured Treponema sp., assembly GCA_905233535.1. Lineage (GTDB taxonomy): Bacteria > Spirochaetota > Spirochaetia > Treponematales > Treponemataceae > Treponema_D. The sequence goes on along the minus strand of CAJOEO010000055.1, from coordinate 12,946 downwards.
CAGAGAAGCTCAACGAAGGCTTGGGCATTTCTTCTTGGCCTGCAACGCTTATGACGCTTATGGGCTATGTTCCGCCGACAGATTACGACAAGAGCATCATCAACTTGAAATAATCGCGAATTTGAAAAGACGGCGGAAAGAGATTTTTCGTCGTCTTTTTTGAATCAAATTTTTTGGAGGAAAAATGGCAAACATAAAAAAAGGCGCGAAAGAAGAACTTGGCGCGTTCAAAAAATTCGTTTCGCGCGGGAACGTCGTCGATATGGCGGTGGGCGTGATTGTCGGTGGTGCATTTGGAAAAATAGTTACGAGCCTCGTGAACGACATCGTTATGCCACTTGTTGGCGTGGCTCTTGGTGGGCTTGACTTCAAGTCGCTTAGTTTGCAAATCGGCGAAAGCGTCATCGCGTACGGCAAATTTCTCCAATCTATCGTGGATTTTTTGGTCATCGCGATTTGTATTTTCATCGTCGTCCGCGTAATCGAGCGATTCAAAAAGAAAACTCCAGCAAATCCGCCGACTCCGCCCAAAAAAAGCGAAGAAGCGAAACTTCTCGAAGAAATCCGCGACCTCTTAAAAAAATAATTTTCGATTTTTAGATTTTTGCCGCTCGATTTTGAAGAGCAAAATCCGCAAGAACGATTGCCGCCATCGCTTCGATTACAGGCACAATTCGCGGACACAGACAAACGTCGTGTCGCCCCTCGATTACAAGGTCAGTTTCCTCAAAACTATTTTCCGTTGTGCAAAGCGTTTTTTGTTTTTGAAAAATCGACGGAACAGGCTTAATTGCAACTCTAAAAATTATCGAGTTCCCGTTCGAGATTCCGCCCAAAATTCCGCCCGCGTTGTTCGTGCAGAAACGCACCGCGTCGCCGTCAAGGCGCATCTCATCGTTGTTTTCGCTTCCCGTTTTGTCCGCCGCGTCGAACCCCGCGCCAAACTCGATTCCTTTTACCGCTCCGATTGAAAGAATCGCCTTCGCCAACTCCGCGTCGAGTTTTGAAAACACAGGCTCACCCAAACCCGCCCCAATTCCGTCTATTACGCACGTTACGATTCCGCCCGCGCTGTCGCCGTTTTTCCGCAACTCTTCAATTCTTTTTTGCATTTTTTCAGCCGCGTTTTTGTCAGGCGTGCGCAGTGGATTTTTTTCGATTTCGTCAAAATCCACGCTTTCGATTGAAATTCCAGCGGCGCGTTCCGTGTACGCCGTAATTTTTACGTTCGGATAAAGCGCGCACAAAAGTTGACGCGCAATTTCTCCAGCCGCCACGCGAGCGGCAGTTTCGCGTCCGCTAGAACGACCGCCTCCGCGATAATCGCGAACGCCGTATTTTTCAAAATACGAAAAATCTGCGTGTCCAGGGCGAAACGTTGTTGCGAGATTTCCGTAATCGCGACTTCGTTGGCTTGTGTTCCGAATCAAAATCGCGATAGGCGTACCTTCGGCTTTGCCTTCAAAAATCCCCGAAAGAATTTCCGCTTTGTCATCTTCTTTTCGCGACGTTACGGATTTTTTCCTCGTCGATTTTTAAGCCCGCACAAACGCCGTCCACAACGCACCCCAACGCTGCGCCGTGGCTTTCGCCAAAAGTCGTAACCTTAAAAATCGTGCCGATTGTGTTTCCCGCCATATTTCGCCCTCATAGAACACAAGATTATATTGAATTTTACGAATAAATGATGTTTTTACACTGTTTCTTTGTTAGAACATTGTAAATATTTTCGAGTGTAACTTCGGCAACGTGCGTAAGATTTTCACTCGTCAAATACGCCTGATGGTACGTTATGAGCGCGTTCGGAACTTTCAAAAACTGCTCAAAATCCTCGTTTTGAATCGGTTTGTCAGACCACTCGTCGCCGTAAAGGTTCTGTTTGTCCTCTTCAAAAATGTCGAACGCCACGCCTTTAACACGCCCCGTTTTCAAAGCGTCCAAAAGCGCGTTAGAATCGATTAAACTCGTTCGACCCGTGTTCACGATAAAAACGCCTTTTTTCATTAAAGAAATACAGTTTTCATTTATGATATTACGAGTTTCGTTTACGAGAGGGCAGAAAAGCATTACAATATCCGAATTTCTGAATATTTCAGTCAGATTAACGTATTCTGCGCCAATGTTTCGGCTGAACTCGCTGTTCGGGTGAGTTGCGTTCAAAAGAACGCGCGCGCCGTATCCGCAGAAAATTTTTGCTGCGATTTTTCCGACTTTTCCCGCGCCCACGATTCCAACGGTTTTGCCGTATATTTCCGTGCCGACGTATTCTTCTGTACGAAAATCCTTATCTCGTGTTCGTATATAAGCAGAATGAATCTTGCGATTTAACGTCTGCAATAATGCAACAGCATATTCCGCTGTGGCATGAGGCGAATATTCGTCTACATGAACAACGTTTATCCCAACGGAAGAACACGCTTTTATGTCAACATTGTTGTACCCCACAGAACGCAGCGCAATTAATTTTATGCCAAGTTCTGAAAGTCTTGTTGCTATTTGCAATGTAATTTGGTCGTTAGCAAATATACATATAGCATCATGTCCCGCGCATACTTCAACAGTTGTCATATTTAAATGGTCAGAAAAAAAATCAAGTTTAAATTTAAAACCTGCCGTTTCTTCTGCCGTTTCTTCTGCCGTTTCTTCTGCCGTTTCTTCTGCCGTTTCTTCTGCCGTTTCTTCTGCAATGCGCGTCGCTATTTTATTAAAAATATCGCGCTCGTGTGATTTTGTATCGAAAAATGCGATTTTCAAAGTTTTCATCACGTTCCCCTTACTTTTATTGTAGTCATTTTTTGTCTGCTTGGGCAGATATTTTTTTGACATTTTGGAGGTTTTTCGTATTTATTCAATCATCTTTGGAATTGGGGCGACGATTTTGAGAATTTTTTGCGAAGTCGGGTAGGGAATGGCGAGCGTGTGCGCGTGTAATAGCATACGTGAGTATGGCAAACCGCCGTAGCGTGTATCGCCCACAATCGGCATTTTAAGCGAAGCTAAGTGAACGCGGATTTGGTGCGTTCTTCCCGTAATCGGACGACATTCCAAAATCAAAACTCTTGTTTTGTCAAGTGTTTTTTCTTCCAAAACAGAAAATTCTGTTCGCGAAAAAACGCCACCAGCATTTTCTTCAACGCGCCCCCATTTTGCCGCTTCGCCTTTTTTGCTGATTCTGCCCATTGGAAATTCCACAAAAAATTCAGAAGGTACGTTTCTTTTCGCCAAAACAACTGCCCTATACGTTTTTTTAGTTGTGCGATTTTCAAAAAGAGCGTGCATTTCCTTATTTGCGTCGCGAGTTTTCGCAAAAACAATCACGCCGCTCGTATCTCTGTCTAGTCTGTGAACTATTCCGACGTATGGCGGATTTTTTGCATTTGGACGTTCGATTTTTTGTCGTTCAAACAAAAATCGTTTGACCGCCGCACAAAGATTGTCGCGACTTTCCACAAATGTTCCCTCCGTCGGAAAATGTGCGGGCTTGTTCACGGCGATGATTTTTTCGTCTTCAAACAAAATCTCGTTGTTTGTTAAGTCGAATTTTATATCGTTCGTCGATTTTTGCGCAAAAAGTTTTTCGTCGTCAATCTGCACAAAAATTTTTTCGTTGCCACGAAGTTCAAACGACGGAAAACGCACCTGATTTTTGTTCACGCGCACTTCTCCGCAAACGATTAGCCTGCGCACTTTTGAATTTGAAATTTCGCCGACGATTTTTGGAAGATTTTTTCTCAAAAAAACGTCAAGCCGACTTTTTTCGCCATCAAATTCGAAGATTTTTTTCATTTTTCGTCCTTTGAAAATTCACGTTGAAAAACGCAGATTCGCCAAATTTTTTACGATTTCCAATTTTTCTTTGATTTTTTCGTAATTTTTTGGAGAAATTTGTTCAATCTGCTCGATTTTTTTGAGCCATTTTTGAAACGATTTTTTGTTTTTTTTGTGCGCAAGATTTTTGAGCGTTGACGGAATTTTTTTCAAAAGCGCGGGCGAAATTTCGTCTTTTTTTGCTTTTAAAATGAGTTCAGAAAGTTCGTCTTCTTTTGTTTGGCAAGCACACGGAAAAAGAAGCGCGTGAATTTCGCAAAGTGCGTCCGTCGATAGCGCGGAAACGTCGTCGTTTGTTGCAAGTTGAAAAAATTGTTTTGTGCGGATTTCGATTTGTTTTTCGTCAATCGTGAAAAAAATCGACTGTTCGGCTGATTTTCGCGTTTTTGTGGATTGCGCGATTTTCGCCTCGCGAATAAAACCGTTTTCTTTTGGAACAAAATGGCGAATCGCCGCGCGGATTTTTTTTTCGCAAAAAGTCTGCTTAAAAAGAAGCAAAAGTCGCCTTCGTGCCAAAACCGCGTCGAGTTTTGCAAGCGATTCTTTGTCGTTTTTTTTCTGCGTGTCGATGCACAAAATAAATTCGATGTTCGTGTTTTTGCGTGCGTTGCTTTTTTTTCCGCCACGATACGTCGTGTATTCGTTTGTAACGATTGAAAGTCTGCCTTTTTTCATACAGATTTCGCGCATTTTTTCAAACGAAATGATGCCGTCCGTGCTGTAACTTACAAGAATGTGTTTTGCCCAAAATTATTTTCGACGGCGACAAAAAAATTATCGCGAGCAACATCAACGCCTATCTGCTCGACGCGCCCAATATTTTTGTTGAGAGCCGACCGACACACCTTCAAGACTTCGTACCCGCTATCGGTATCGGCAACAAACCTATCGACGACGGCAATTATCTTTTCACTCGTGACGAAATGGAAGATTTTATACGCCGCGAACCCCGCGCTGAAAAATATTTTCGCCGTTGGTATGGCGCACGCGAATTTATCAAAACTGGTCGATTCAATTTGATTTCTGCCAAAATCCGCCTGAGCGCGTCTTTTCCGTGTCCGCCAAAACCTTTGTGAAACGCCTTAAAAACGCCCGACGTGTTTGTGTGCGTGGACGATTCATAAACGAGATTTGCAACCAAAAGATTTTTGATTTTTGGATTCGACGAAAAATTTTCTTCTATATAATTGCGAATTTTGTCGATTGCAAGCGCGTTTTTTCGCGTGTAAAAAAGACGCTCCGTTTTCCAATCCGCTTTTTCTTCGTCGATTTCGCGCGGTGCGTAATATTTTGCAATATATTGTTCGTTTTCTTTTGGCGCGGGCAGCGCGTTGATTTTTTCAATAAGTTTGCAAAAATTTTCCTCGTTTCCAAACAAATGTTCGATTTCACATTCGTCCGTTCCAATGTAACCATGACTTATAACGTTTGCGTAAAATTCCCAATCGTTTACAAAAAGTTCAAATCCCAAAGATTTTGCGAGCCTTGAAACAACGCCACTTCCAGAAAAAACGTCAAAGAATTTTAACCCAGGAACAATCGGCAAGCCCGTAGATTTTATCGCGTTAAAAATGAGCGGCAAAAGTTTGCGCTTGTTTCCAATATACGCGATGAGTTGCTCCGTCAAAAAAGGGGTCGAAAAATCCATTCGGAGATTTTACCACAAGAAAATTCTAGGATTCAAGAAGGCATTTTTTATTCGATTGATTGGGGATTTTTAAACGATAAAAAATCCAACGTTGACGAGTACGCTAAAAAAATATATAGTAGAACTTCATTGCTGAAAGCAGAAGATTCTGCTTTCATTTGGAGGATTTATGGTCAAAATTAGACTCAAGAGGTTCGGCACAAAGGCTCGCCCAACATATCGAATTGTGGTTCAAGATGCGCGCAAACCACGCGACGGCACTACAATCGAAGAATTGGGATATTACCAGCCAATTGCTGCTAGCGATGCGCAAATTTCGTTCAACGAAGAGCGCGCAAAGTATTGGATTGGCGTTGGTGCGCAACCGACTGATACCGTTCGCAAGATTTTCAACAAAAAAGGTTTCGCGAACAAATAGTTCAAAAATAGGAGGCTACTGTGGAAAAAGACCTGATTGAATACATTGCAAAATCATTGGTCGATGAACCAGATGCAGTCTCGGTGAACGAAACCGAAGGGGAGCGCGGTAGCGTTTTGGAACTTCGCGTTGCTCCTGGGGATATTGGCAAGGTCATCGGCAAGTACGGGCGAATTGCGAAGGCGTTGCGAACTGTGCTTAGTGCGTCTACAAACAAAGATGGACGGCACTGTAGCCTTGAGATTTTGGATTAAAAATCGAAGTGTTAGAGCAGTTCGTTGTGGGATTTGTCCGTTCTTCCCACGGAATTTCGGGCGAATTCAAAGTTGAAAGCACGTCTGGAAAGTACGAGCATTTTGCGTCGATGCGCGAAGTCGTTTTGAAAAACGGCAAAACTGGCGAAGCGCGTTCGTTTAAAGTGGAGCGTGTAGATTTTTCAAGTCAAGATTTGTACATGAAACTTGCGGGGATTGATTCTCCTGAAAGCGCAAAAAAATTCGTTCAGTGGGAAATTGTTGTTCCGCGAGAAAACGCTTGCCCGTTGGGCAAAGACGAGTGGTACATTGAAGACTTAAAAGGTTGCTCTCTTGTTTACGGGGGCAAAAATCCCGTTGTTGTTGGAGTTGTTACAGACGTAATGGAAGGCGGCTCAGGCGACCTCTTGGAGGTTGTTCTTGCCGAGAACTGCGAGATTCTTCGTGAAAATGTTGAAATTGCAAAAGACGGCTCAAAAATTGCACGGACCGTTTACGTTCCGCTAAAAAAAGAGGCTGGATTTATTGGCAAAATCGACGTTAAAAACAAGAAAATCGAGTTAATGCACCTCTGGATTCTGGAGTAAATCCATGAAATTTACTGTGCTGACCTTATTTCCTGAAATTCCGCGAGCCTTTTTTGAAAATTCAATTATGGCGAAAGCGGTTGAACGGGGAATCATTGCTTACGATTTGGTGAACATTCGGGATTTTGCTTTTGACAAACATCGTTCTTGCGACGACAAACCTTACGGTGGTGGAGCAGGGCAACTTTTGATGCCAGAACCGCTTGGGCGTGCTTTGGACAGCGTAAAGGCGTATAAAAAATACGTTGTATACGTTACACCTTCTGGAAAGCCGTTCACGCAAGAAAAGGCGCGGATTTTAAGCCAAAAAGACGAAATCGTTTTGGTTTGCGGGCGATACGAAGGAATTGACCAAAGAATAATCGACTTGTATGTTGATGACGAAATCTCAATCGGGGATTTCGTAATGTCGAGCGGAGAAGTTGCGGCGACTGTTATCGTCGATGCGGTTGGACGAAGAAAGTTATTCCGACGGACTTTTGGAATATCCGCAGTACATGCGACCCGCGATTTATCAAGGCTTGGAAGTTCCTGACGTTTTGACGAGTGGAAATCACGAGTTGATTCGGAAATGGCGGTTAAAAAAGCGAATTGCAAAGACGCTTGCGAATAGACCAGATTTGATTGCTTTGGCGCGAATGAACGGCGTTTCTTCTGAAATCGAAAAGATGATTGAAGAAATAACGGAACAGTGTTTTGCAAAGCATAATCGCAAAAAATTTTACAAAGGAAGAAAATAATGGATTTGATTAAAACAATCGAAGAGCGACAGAAAAACGAACACGCTCTCAATTACAAAGTTGGCGATACTGTAAAAGTTCACTTTGAAATCATCGAAGGAAAAACAAAGCGAATCCAGATTTACGAGGGACTTGTTATTGCAATAAAAGGCAGTGGCGTTAGAAAAACATTTACCGTTCGTAAAATTTCTTATGGTGTTGGTGTTGAGCGCGTATTCCCTGTTTACAGCCCGCGCGTTATTAAAGTTGACGTTGTGCGTGTTGGAAAAGTTCGCCGCTCAAAACTCTACTATATTCGCGACAAGGTTGGCAAAGGCGCGAAAGTCAAGGAACTTGTTGGACAAAAAGCGGTTGAATACCTCAAATGGTCGCGTGGCATGACAAAGGCTGCCGAGGCTCTTGAGGCAAAAATCAACGCTGAGGAAAAAGCGGAAATTGCAGCAGAAAAATCTGCAGCAGCGAAAAAATAATTTTCATTTTTTCTGAAAATCGAAAATCGTCCAAAAAATTTGGGCGATTTTTTTATTTTTTTTCCGAAAAAATGGAGATTTTGGAGATTTTTATAATTCGCATTGGAAAAATTAAAGAAAATATCGTTATTGTACAAAATTTTCTACCAAATTTTTATTGACGTGGTATAATCTATAATAGGTTGGGAAAATTGCTTGGAGGGGGCTTTATGAGAGATTTTAATAAGATTGACAGTAACGAAATCAGACTTGGAATGCGTTTTTCTGCACCTGTTTTTTTTGACGATGGGGAAAATATGTTTTTGGCAGAAGAAAGAGCCGTTAAGCAATATCACATCGTTGCGCTTGCACGTTGGAATATCAAAGAACTTTTGACGTTTGGTCATATAATTACAGACGATGATTTTGAAGACATTGAAAACCTAGACGAAATTGAAGCTCCACAAGAGGAAGAAGATGTTGAGGAAGTTGAAGAAATCCCAGAGTTTACAGAAAAAAACAACGAGGAACTAAAATCTGTTGCCTGTGTATAGTAAAAAATCAACGAAAAAAATTGGGGACGCGGGGGAGAAAAAAGCAGCGGATTTTTTGGTCGAAAATGGATTTGAGATTGTCGAGCGAAATTGGAGGACGCGAGGCGGAGAAATAGATATAATTGCAGAAAAAGACGGAGTTTTAGTTTTTGCGGAAGTAAAAACGCTTCCTAGCGGAAATCTTGAAACGCTTTCGCACGAATTGGACAAAAGGAAACAAAAGAGAATCATTGAAACGGCTCAATTTTTTCTTTTGAGTAATCGAAAATATAGTAACAGCAAAGTTCGGTTTGATGTACTGGTCGTAGATATGCCCGAATTTTCGCCTGTGTATCATATTCAAGATGCTTTTGCGGAGTTCGTATGACAGTTTCATCAAAATCTGTGGCATCGTCTGAAGACGAAAATTTGCCGCCGCGCATATTGGAGTTGCGCGAAAAAATTCGAAATCCTGATTATTTGGATTTCGCAATTCAGCGGATTGCACAGGTTTTGAGCCGTAAAATTGTGGAGGGGGACGAACAACGATTGCAATGGGGCGAATATGAACAGAAATGACAGTTATTCTAGTAATCGTCGAAGAAATCGCAGACGAAACGAACGGCAAGGACATTCTCGGGAAAATCGAAACGGACAACACGCGCGGGATTCTCGAGAGCGACGCAATTATCGCGAGCGAGATTCCAAGAAAAATGGCGGTCAGCGTGGAATTCAACGAGAAATTCAGCGGATTTTGCAAAAAGTTTCGGCGGAAAACGAAACCGCGATTCGGGAATTCCGCGAAAATGTTTGGACGTGCGAGATTTGCGGTCGGCAGATTTCGGCGGAGGATATTGAAAGCGCGTTTGCAAAACATGATTCGGAAAATCCCGTTCATTTTGATTGCGTTTTGAAACAGTTGACAGAACGCGAGCAGTTAAAAGCAAACGAGCGCGTAACGTATATCGGGCAAGGAAAGTTTGCCGTTTTGACTTTTGTAAATCCGCATGATTTACGAAAATTCTCGATTAGAAAAACGATTGAATGGGAAAATCGAGAAAATCGACTTGATTGGAGAAACAAAATCGCGAGTCTTTTTAGTCAAGTTCGTTAAATTGTTTTATTTTCCGCGGAGTCGGAGAAGAGTTTATCTAAAGGACGGCTTAAAATCCGTCCTTTTTTTGTGCAAAAAAAAATCCTCGATTTCTCGAGGATTGCCGGAAACCGGAATCGAACCGGCACGACGTTTTGAATGTCGAGGGATTTTAAGTCCCTTGTGTCTACCAATTCCACCATTCCGACATGACTCTAAGCATTATACAAGATTTTTTTTGAGTATTCAAGATGTGCGCTATTTTTCAAAAATCTGCTACAATTTTCTCATGTTTTCTGATACGCATTTTCATTTTAGGCACATTGTAAGAGACCGCGGACTTGACGGCACGAAAATTCTTTCTGCACTCGCGGAACGAAACACGTTTTTTGCGTTGGACATTGGAACGGAGGCGGACGACCTAATCGAACGGCACAGTTTTATTTTGGACGCTTTGGAAAAACTTTCGGACGACGAAAAATCAAAGGCAAAGCGATTTTTGCATTATTCTGCGGGAATTTGGCCGTCGGAGGAAGAAATCGCAGAACGAGAAGAGCGCGTGAATATTTTGACGGGAAAAATTGCGCGTTTTGAAAAATCTGGCGAAAAAATCGTTGCGATTGGCGAATGTGGACTCGACCATCATTGGATTCAAAATGAATTCGACGAAAAAACGCTAAAAGGGGAGAGCGAACTTTTTGAAATGCAACTTTCGTTTGCGCGCGAAAAAAATCTTCCCGTCGTGATTCACAGTCGCGAGGCGTTTGACGGAACGGTGGATTCGATTCGAAACGTCGGCTGGAATTGTGGCGTGATTCATTGTTTTTCTTACGGAATTAAGGAAGCGCGGATTTTTCTTGATTTGGGTTGGCACATTGCGTTTGGAGGCGCGACGACTTACGCAAAAAAATCCAAAATGGACGAAATGAAAGAACTTTTGCGTTTTGTCCCCGACGACATGATTCTTTTGGAAACCGACGCGCCGTATCTTGCGCCCGTTCCGTTTCGCGGACAAACGAACACGCCGATTTTAGTGGAAACGGTTTTTCGTTTTATCGCGGACGCTCGCTCGATTTCTGCAGAAAATCTAAGCGAAATCGTCGATAAAAATATTCAAAAATTGTTTTTTGAACGAACGTAATCATGGAAAATTCTGAATTTGAAAATGCCCGATTTGCGCCAAGTCCGAGCGGGCGAATGCACTTGGGAAACGTGTATACTGCTCTTTTGTCGTGGCTTTACGCGCGAAAAAGCGGAAAACGCTGGCTTGTTCGCATTGAAGATTTGGACAAACAACGTTGTAAAAAAGAATGAACGGGGACGGCGAAATCGTATGGCAATCAAAACGAACCGATTTTTACAAAAAAGCGTTCGACCGCCTTTTTGACGCGGGGCTTTTGTATCCGTGTTTTTGTCGCCGCGCTGACATTCTCGCCTCGTCCGCTCCGCACGAAAATCTCGTTTACGCGGGAACGTGTCGCAATTTTTGCGCGGAAAAAATCGCGGAACTTTCAAAAATTCGCCGTCCGTCTTATCGCGTAAAAGTTTTTGGCGAATCGACTTTTTTTGACGAGCATTACGGATTTCAAAAAATCGATTTGCAAAAAGATGCGGGCGATTTTATTGTGCGTCGTGCCGACGGGAATTTTTCTTATCAACTCGCCGTTTGCGTTGACGACGCGGATTCTCACGTTGTGCAAATTATGCGCGGGCGCGACCTTTTAACGTCAACGCATCAGCAACTTTTTTTGTATCGCGTTCTAAATTTTACCCCGCCCCAGTATGCGCACATTCCTCTGCTAGTTTCCGAAGACGGGCGACGACTTTCAAAGCGCGAGCGCGATTTAGATTTTGGATTTTTGCGCGAAAAGTTTGACGCAAAACAAATTGTCGGGAAAATTCTTCATCTTTGTGGATTTTTGGAAAAACCTTGTCCACTTGAACTTTGTGAAGCGATTTCGATTTTCGATTTGAAAAAACTTCCAAAAAACGACATTTCAATTTCGCGATTTTTTGAAAATTCGATTTGACGATTCAATTCTTTTCACCTAGAATTTTTTTATGAATAATATGAATAAAAATTTACTTGCGAGCATTTTTGCGGATACGCAAAACCTTTACAAAACGAACGAAAAACTCGTTTTGGCGTGCCAAAAATCAAAAAAAGAACAAAAAATTTACCTTTCAAACGACGAGATTCAAAAAGAAGACGCTCGATTTGATTGCGATTTTCAAATCGTCGTTTCAAAAAAACGAACTTTTGAAGCGGCTGCCGATTACGCGCGGGCGGGGCTAAAAACGTGCGTTTTGAATTTTGCAAACAGTTTTTGTCCAGGCGGAGGCGTGATTCACGGGGCGCGTGCGCAAGAAGAATGTCTTTGTCGCGTTTCCACGCTTTACGACGCGATTTCTTCTGACCAGGCATTTCGCGCTTTTTACGCGCCGCATCGCAAAGAACAAAATTCGCTTGCCAACGACGACGTGATTTTTACGCCGAACGTCGTCGTTTTTAAAAGTGACACGGACGCGCCCACGCTCCTTCCGCAAGACGAGTGGTTTTGCGCGGACGTTTTGACGTGTGCCGCTCCTGATTTGTACGATTCTTTTGATATTTCGGACGATTTTCTTCGAGATTTGTTCCGTTCGCGGATTCGTCGGATTCTTTTGGTTGCCGAAAAAAATAAATGCGACGCTCTCGTTTTGGGGGCGTTCGGTTGTGGTGCGTTTGGAAATTCGCCACAAATTGTAGCCGAAGTTTTCAAAGAAGAACTTGTAGATTTTAGTCGTTCGTTTTCAAAAATCGAATTCGCTGTATACTGTTCTTCACGCGATGTAGAAAATTTTAGAGTTTTTGAAGAGGTTTTCGTTTCGCACGCTTGACACGTCAGCCCGTTTATGAAATAATGGTTTTCTGTAACGGGCGACTAGCTCAGCTGGTAGAGCAACAGACTCTTAATCTGTGGGTCCGGGGTTCGAACCCCCGGTCGCTCAACGTGCGGGAATAGCACAGTGGTAGTGCGCCACCTTGCCAAGGTGGATGTCGTGGGTTCAATTCCCATTTCCCGCTTAGACCCGATTTTTCGGGTCTTTTTTTATGCCGATTTCCAATTCAACAAAAATCTTCTATAATCGGCTTTATGTCCGAACAATTTTCTAAAATCTTGATTTCTAACATGACTGCGCGTTACGGCACGGTTCGTCGTGCGCGAGGTTGTTTTTTGTACACGGCAAAAAATGTGCGCCTAACTGACCTTTGGCAACAAGGCGGGCGGGCGATTTTGGGCTGGGGCGAAGGCGGAGCGATTTGCGCGTTCAAAAGGGCAGCAGTTTAGAAATAAAAAAAGAGATTTAGGAAAATATATTTTTCTAAATCTCTTTTTTTATTTCTATATTTGG
>CAJOEO010000054.1:8539-17050 GCA_905233535.1 uncultured Treponema sp. | reverse complement strand
CTTTCATTTGGCAAATCTGTTATTATTTCGTTCGGTCTTTTGTAAATTCTTGGTACAAATCCGCGATTTCTGGAAGATTTGAAAAATCAAGACACGGGTCAACTCCCTCGCTAAACATATTGAGAGCAACCGTTACAATGTCCAAATTTCCCGTGCGTTCGCCGTTTCCAAAAAGACAACCTTCCACGCGGTCTGCGCCCGCCAAAAGTCCAAGTTCGCACGAAGCCACGCCTGTTCCACGGTCGTTGTGGCAATGCGTCGAAATTATAACGTTTTCGCGGTCAGAAACGTTTTGGCAGAACCATTCGATTCTGTCTGCGTAAACGTTTGGCGTGTAACATTCCACGGTTGACGGCAAATTAAAAATGATTTTGTTTTCGCTCGAAGTTCCCCATTCCGCTTTTACCGCTTCGCAGATTTCGAGCGCGTATTCGATTTCCGTCATCGAAAAACTTTCTGGCGAATATTCAAGTCGAATCCGTTTTCTTTCGTCTTCGCTCAAATCTTTCATGCACTCTTTTATGCACTTTACGCCGTCCGTTGCGATTTTGATGATTTCTTCCTTTGTTTTACCGAATGTATATTTTCGTTGCGCGGGCGAAGTCGAATTGTAAATGTGAAAAATCACGTTTGGCGCACCTTTAATCGCTTGCATCGTGCGACGAATCAAATGTTCGCGCGCTTGACAAAGAACTTGAATCGTAACGTCTGACGGAATGTGATTTTCTTCGATTAAACGACGACAAAAATCGAATTCCGTGTCGCTTGCACTCGGAAAACAAATTTCGATTTCCTTAAAACCGATTTTTACGAGCAAATCAAAATATTTTATTTTCGTGTCGATTCCCATTGGGTCGATTAACGCTTGATTTCCGTCGCGCAAATCCACGGAACACCAAATCGGTGCTTTTTCGATTCGTTTGTTTGTCCAAGTTCGATTTGTAAGTGGCGCACCCGAAAACGGACGGTATTTTTTTGCGTTCATTTTTCACTCCTTGTAAAATAAAAAGACCCATTGCAAAAGCAATAGGTCGTATTTACCAAAAATAGAATTTCACGCCTTTGCTTTTTCAAAAATCGAGAATCGAAAATAGTAAAAGCAATGCGCAAATAAATTTCATGCGGAAAATAATAGAACAAAGTTGAGTTTTAATCAACGCAAAAAATCATTCGTTTTCCAACGTAAACGATTCAAAATGCGTGCTTATGCGCCCCAAAATTCTGTGCGCGATTTCGGAATTTTGTTTTGCAAGAATTTGAAACGTTTGCGCGTCAATTTTTACTAGTCGCGTGTCTTCTTTTGCGACTGCTTTGGAATTTCTGTTTTTTCCCAAAACGCAACCGACTTCGCCTAAAAAATCCCCGCGCGCGTATCGCCGTTTACAACGTAAAACGCGCAATCCGATTTTTCGCCCGCCTCAAAAAGCGTTTGCCCCGCTTGTAGCGTCAAAACGTCCTCGTTTTCGGCGAGCAGAAAATCTGGACGAATAAAAAGCAAAAGTTTTGCCGTCGTAAATTTGTTCGCGCCTTCTTTTTTTGGAAGAAGATAAAGTTCGCCCAAAAGCAATTCATCAAAAAATTGACAAGTAAAAATATATTGAGCAAAAAAGAGAAAAAACGTAAAAAAGAAAAATATGTCCATAAACGTAATAATTACTTGTCCTAACATACCATATATTAGATTATAATTATTTGAATTTAAAAATAAGTGCAAAATATTTCTGAAAATTCCAAACGAAAACGTGCATAAAAACGCGGCAAGTATACAAAGTCTGAAGCGTGGTTTTGTGCCTGACGCGGTTTTGTACATCGTCAAAACGACTGCAAAAATCAAAATGTCTGGCAGATTTTTTATGAACGTTGCAAGAAAAATTCCGTTGAAAAAAAACGAAAGGGCAGGGATTTTGCGAAAAAACGGTGCGAGTAGTGGCATTTCCAAAAGTGTAGATAGCGATATATATGCAAAGATTACCGCGGCAACAACACATACGCTAATAACTTCTACACCTAATGTTAGTATTTGGCTTTGCATTGCCTTACGTTTTGCCTGTGTATGAAATATATTCTGCATAGAATCAAATATGGAAGCAAAAAATCTTCTAGCCATCCAAAAGACAAATGCACCTATTAACAGTTCAAATATACCGATTGTATGAACGGCTTGCACGTTTTTTATTATAGATTCACTTGGCATATTGGATAATTCGGGTATTTCCTTAAAAATCGAAGTAACCGTTTCGGGCGAGGCGTGTAAAATTCGTACAAGAACTATAATTATTAGTAGTAAAACTGGAATGAACGAAAAAAGAAAACTGAACGAACACGCGCCCGCGTAAGAAAGAAGTCGGTTTTGCAAAAAGAATTTGACGTTTAGAAAAACGCTTTGTGAAAAAGTAACAAGCGTAAGTTTTCTGCATTTTTTGTTTTTCATCGTTCGATTTTATCAAAAAACGCAAAAAAAAATCCCAAAAGAAACAATCTTTCGGGATTTTTTACAAAATCAAATTTGCCAATCGGTGATTCTGCGTCCTTGTTTGTCTTTGAACGAACCTGCGACTATCAAAATAAAATCGATTAACGCCCAAATTTCAGAAATTCCGCACCAACAAAGGCAAATCATTATGATTCCCGTGCCGATTTTTCCGACGTAAAATCTGTGAACTCCAAGCCACCCCAAAAAAAAGCAGAAAAGCAAAGTTGCAAGTCGGCTTTTATCTGATACGGCATCGTTACGCGCTACAATTTCGTTCATGGATTTCTCCTTATGATAACGTGAATTTTACTGCGATTTTATGTTAAAAGTCTGCCAATTTTGGTGCGCGTGGGAACGGAATAACATCGCGTATGTTTGCCATACCCGTAACGTAAAGCAAAAGCCGCTCAAATCCTAGTCCAAATCCTGAATGTGGCACGCTTCCAAATTTTCGCAAATCCAAATACCAATCGTAATCGGTTGCTTTTAAGCCGAGTTCGTTTATGCGCGAAAGAAGTTTGTCGTAACTTTCTTCGCGTTCGCTTCCGCCGATTATTTCGCCAAGTCCTGGAACTAAAACGTCCACGGCTTTTACGGTTTTTCCGTCGTCGTTCAATTTCATGTAGAACGCTTTGATTTCTTTGGGATAATTGTAAACCATAACTGGACATTTGTAGATTGTTTCTGTCAAATATCGTTCGTGTTCTGTCTGCAAATCGCAACCCCAATACGGCTTGAACTCAAATGCGTCTGCGTGTTTTTCGAGTTCGGCGATTGCTTCTGTATACGATACGCGCTTGAATGGAGTTTCGACGACGTGTCGCAACGTGTCGATAACGCCTGGCTGAATCCGCTTGTTCCTGAATGTCCATGTCGTCTTCCAAATCGAAGAACGCCATTTCTGGTTCGCACATCCAAAATTCCGCCAAATGTCGCGTGGTGTTCGAGTTTTCTGCGCGGAAAGTCGGTCCAAACGTGTAAACGCGCCCCAACGCCGTCGCAAGCGTTTCCGCCTCAAGTTGCCCCGAAACCGTAAGATTCGCTTGTTTTCCAAAGAAATCTTTTGAATAATCGACGAGTTTTTCCGCGTCTTCGGCTTTCATTCCTTTCGCGCCTTTTTCGATTCCAAGTCGCGCAATTTTTTCAAGCGAAAGAGTCGTGATTTGGAACATTTCGCCTGCGCCTTCGCAATCGGAAGCGGTGATTTCTGGAGTGTTTACATAAAAAAATCCGCGTTCCTGAAAAAACGTGTGCAGAGCAAACGCCATTTGACTTCTCATTCTGAAAACCGCGCCAAACGTGTTGCTTCGCGCGCGCAAATGCGCATTTTCTCGCAAAAACTCAAACGAAGTCGCCTTTTTTTGCAGAGGATACGAATCTCCTGGGCATTGTCCCAAAACAGAAAGCGTTTCCAAAACGACTTCCACGCTTTGTCCGCTCGCGGGAGATTCTACAAGCGAACCCGTCGCGCGAACGCTCGCGCCCGTGGAAATCTGCGAAATCGCGCTTTCGATTGCGTCGATTTTTGCATTCGCTCGCGGATTTGCCCTGTCAAATGTAAGTTGAATTGACGCGAAACATGAACCGTCGTTTACTTGTACAAAAACGAGGTTTTTGGAATCGCGCATCGTTCTAACCCAACCGCAAACTGTAACCGTGCGCCCGTCGGGTGCGGAAGTAAGTATGTCTTTTATAAGTTCTGTCTTCATGATTTTTTGATTTTATCAGATTTTTTTGAGTTGGGGGAGGGGAAAACACTAAGGTTGCCGACCAAAAATATGCTATGATTTTTGCATGAAAATCCATTTTGTTTTGTTTGCGTTGATTTTTTTGAAATCGTTTGCGTTTTCCGATTCGCTGAAAATTGAAATGCGATTGAACACGATTTTTGATGACGGAAAGAATTTTCTTGAATTTGTGAAAAAAACGGACGCGGATAAAACAAAAAAAACTAGTAAACAAACGGAGAAATTCTGTTCTAAGTTTGACGCGATTTCTGGGGCAAGCGAAAATCACGCTATAAAAACGCTTAGAAATGCGCAATTTGATGGTGCAAATCCGATTTTTCCTGAATCGTTAAAATCTTTGCTTTTATTTTCGACTAGTAGTCAAGATTTTCTTTCAAAAGACGAATTTTTTGTTTCGGAAAACGGTGGGCGGATTTTGATTTCATTTTTTCATCGCGGAAAAGCGTACAAAATCGTTACGGACGAAAACGGAAACGCGGACGTTTGGAAAGATTTTTTTTGCGCGACTATAAAAGAAAATTCGGACGGAATTTTTTCTACAAAGGAAGAATTTTTGTCTGACGGAAAATTCGATTCGTCGCTTGTAAAATTTGAATCTGAAATTCCAAACGAAAATCTGCAAAAAATCTATTCGGGAATTTTAAAATTCAAAATTAAAAACGGGATTTTAAAAGTTTCGGGAACGCTAAAAAAAATTCCGCGCCCAAAAGACGCGGAAAAAGAAAATCAACGCGAAAGCACAAAAGGCGACAGCGAAACGAGAGCGGAACAGCCCTCGGAAAGTTCTCGGTAGGCGAATCGCCAATCGTTTTCGCCTGTGTCCGCTGGGTCAATAATGTCGTGCGGGTCTTCCGTAAAATCCATTAGGCAACAAACGCGCGGTTTTACCATTCCATTAAACGAAAACGGCGAAGACGGGTCCATTTTAAAAACGCGCCGAACGTCGCGCGGTGTAACGTAAACGGCATTGTTTTGAAAAATATCAAAACATCGTCTGCGCCATTTTGCAGACATACAAATAATCCAATCGTAATTTTCTGCTTCGGAAGCCTCTAAAAGACGCGACGTGTGTTCGCCAACGTCGATGCCTGCTTTTACAAGACAGTCTTTTGCTCCAGGTTCAAGCCACAAACCTGTATCCGCTCTAAAATCAATCGCCGCAGAATCTACAGAAAAATGTTCTGCAATTTTTTTCTTCTTTAGCATTTCAAGAAAAATCTGCGCCGCCATTGGCGAAAGCGAAATATTTTTTGAACAAACGAATAAAATTTTGATAAACCCTGTCATTTTCTAAACACCTCAAAATCCTCTTTAGATTTTCGGAATTATGTGAATTGGAGTTTAAAATACGGCTTTTTTGTGGTTTTTTATTAACGAATTCTTATGCGTCGTTTGTCATTTTTTTGCAAGAATCACGATTATTAAAACCGCGAGAACGGGAAAAATTCCCGCCAAAATCGATTTTATTCCAAAGTGCGTCGTGAACAAAAATCCCGTCGCCGCGCCCGCGATAAAAACGGCAATCACCAAAAAATATCCGAACGAACGAAAAAGTGGGGCAAGTGCGCGTTTTTCTGCCGCTTCTTCCAAAAGCGCGGTTGCACTACGCAAATTTCCAGTACACATCGTGGTAGCAAAATTATGTCCGTGCCAAGTTCTAAAAGCGTCAACTTGAATCGCGCAAACAAACGAAATTAGAGCGTTTGCCGCTTGATTGAATTGAATCGGAATAATCGAAACGAAAATCAAAACGACGATTTCGAGAAAAAGCGCGTTTCTTTGGAAATTCTTTGCGCGTTTTAGACGTTCCGTTAAAAGAACGCCAAAAACAAACGCAAAAATCGGCACGGCGTAAAGCGCGACCGCGTGAAAATTCAACTTTGCAAGGCTGATTCCAAGCATGACGATGTTTCCCGTTTGAGCGTTTGCAAAAACGCCGTCGCGACAAGTAAACGTGTATGCGTCAAAAAATCCGCCCGAAAGAGCGAGCAGAAGCGCGACGGGAATCGACTCTGAAACGTCGCGTTTCATTTTGTCAAACATTCTTCGTGCGCTTGCGTTTTGCTGCCCATTTTGATTCCGTCGCCTTTGATTTCAAAAATCTCGCGTAGAGTTCGCCAGCCCAAAAGCGCGCATTTTACACGAGCGGGCATATGCGAAATGTCTTTTAACGCGCCCGCTTCGTCCAATTCTTCGATTTCGTCGTCGCTCGCTTCTCCGCGAATCATTTTCAAAAACGAATCCGCAAGATGAATCGCATCGTCGGATTTTTTTCCGATTACAAGGTCGAGCATCATGTCAACGCTTGCTTGGCTGATTGCGCAACCCGACCCTGTAAAGCCGCCGTCCGCGATTTTTCCATCTTGTACGCGAAGAAAAAGCGTGATGTTGTCGCCACAACTTGGATTCACGCCTTGAAGTTCCACCGTTGCGCCGTCAACTGCCGTTTTGTGCGTGGGGTTTACATTGTGTTCGTTCAAAATCTCTCTGTATAGTTCTTTGACTTCCATTTTCTTCCTCGTTTTAATTTTGAAATCAAAAAAGCGCACGAAATGTGCGCTTTTAAAACCGAATGTTTTAGAAAATTATTCTTGCGAAGTGATTTCCTTAAAATATTCTGTGTAATCTTTGCGACCTTCTTTTGTGAACGCAATCGCCGTTCGCGGGTGCTGATTGAAAAGTCCAGTCAAAAGATATTGAATGTCGTAGCCCCAACGAACGCCAGAATCTTTGAGCGGTCTCATTTGCTTTTCGATGAAATCCAAAACGGGATAAATGTTGTACTTTGGATTTTTCAAAAATCCCAAAAGAAGTTCCATTGCGCAGTTGCCCGCTCCGCGTCCCATTTCCGCGTAAGTCGCGTCCAAAAAATCCACGCCGTCGCCACACGCTTCGATTGTGTTTGCAAACGCAAGTTGCTGATTGTTATGCGCGTGAATTCCGATTTTTTTGCCGTACTTTGCGCCAAACTCGCCGTAAAGGTCAGCAATTCTCGCCATTTGTTCAGGATAAATCGAACCGTAAGAATCCACGATGTAAATCACGTCCACGCTCGATTTTCCAATCATGTCCAACGCCGCGCGAATGTCGCCGTCTTGCGCCGTAGAAATCGCCATGATATTGCAACTTGTTTCGTAGCCTTTTTTGTGCGCGTCTTCAATCATTTCGATTGCGCCTGGAATCTGATGAAGATACGTCGCAACGCGAATCAAATCCACGGGAGATTCTGCCTTTGGGTGAATATCCTCTCGGAAATTTGTTCGTCCAACGTCAGCCATAACCGCAATTTTTAGATTCGTGTTGTTTTCGCCAACAATCGAACGAATGTAGTCGTCATCGCTAAATTTGCTCGGTCCAAATTTTGAAACGTCGAACATATCTTTTGTCGCTTTGTAGCCAAATTCCATGTAATCTACGCCCGCTTTGACGTTCGCATCGTAAAGAGCCTTTGCAAATCCGTTCGGAAAATAAAAATCGTTTACAAGTCCGCCGTCGCGAAGAGTTGCGTCCACAACTTTGATTTCTGGTCGATAATCAATGAGTTTTGAAATTTCTTTCATCTAAAAAACCTCGTCTAAAAACGTTTTTGAATGTGCGATTTTAGCATAAAAAAAACGCTTTGTCTTGTTTGCTTTTTTATCGTAAAAAATGGATTTTTGAAAAATCAATCTGCGGAAAATCCGCTCCATTTTCTGACCATTTTTAATTTTTCCAAAAAGAAATCGACTTCTTCTTCCGTGTTGTAAAAATAAAGGCTTGCGCGCGCACTTGCGGGAATCCCCAAAAATTGCTGGAGCGGCTGTGCGCAGTGATGCCCCGCGCGAATCGCGATGTTTTCGTCGGAAAGCAACGTCGCAATGTCATGTGGGTGAACGCCGTCAATCGTAAACGTGATGATGCCGTTTCGTTTTTTTCCGTCGTCGTTTCCGACCAAGTTGACGTGCGGAATCTTTTTGATTCCGTCAACCATTTTTTCTGAAAGTTGTGCGTCAGTTTTTTCGATTGTGTCGAGTCCAACCGATTGAATGTAGCGAATCGCCGCCGCCATTCCAACTGCGTCGCCTGCGCTTACCGTTCCCGCTTCAAATTTATGCGGAACTTCTGCCCATGTTGCGCTGTCTTTTGTAACGTATTCAATCATTTCGCCACCGCGCAAAAACGGTTGCATTTTTTCCAAAAGTTCCATTCTTCCGTATAGCGCACCGATTCCCATTGGACCGCAAAGTTTGTGTCCGCTCAACGCAAAAAAATCCGCGCCTATTTCTTTTACGTCGATTTTGATGTGCGGCG
>CAJOEO010000054.1:0-8533 GCA_905233535.1 uncultured Treponema sp. | reverse complement strand
GCGTGCGCTTTTTTCGCGATTAAAGAAATCGGATTTTTTGTTCCGAGAACGTTTGAAACGTGTGTAATCGAAACGATTTTTGTATTTTTGTTGATTTTTTTGTCGAATTCGTCGAGTGGAATTTCGCCCGTTTTTGAATCAACGTCAAAAAAAACGAGTTTCGCGCCTTTTTTTTGACAAACAAATTGCCATGGCAAAATATTTGAATGGTGTTCCATTATCGAAACGGCGATTTCGTCGCCTTCGTTTACGTTTTCCATTGCCCAAGAATACGCAACAAGATTCAAAGATTCCGTTGTGTTTCTTGTAAAAATGATTTCGTTTTCGTTTTCTGCGCCCACAAAATTCGCCACGACTTTTCGAGCGTCTTCGTATGCTTTTGTTGCGCGTTCGCTCAAAGAATAAAGTCCGCGCAAAGGATTTGCGTTTTGTCGCGCGTAAAAATGCGACATCGCGTCAAGAACAATAAACGGACGTTGACTCGTTGCCGCCGTATCAAAATAAATAAGACCGGAAAATCTGCACGAAATTTGTTCAAACTCATTTTGCGCCTCAAAGCGAAAATCGTAGCACAAAGACGTGTTTTCAACCACAAAATGAATAGTTGCACCGTTGACGCTAAGAAATTGTAAGGATAAAATGAGCCATTCTTTGTCGTGCTTTTTGAAAATTAAAACTTTTTTAAGGAGAATTTATGAAAAAGACAGATGTCTTGAATTATGTTGCTGGCGAAAAATCAATGGAATTTTTGCCCGTTGATGTTATGACCGACCAGTACAGCGAGCCACGAATCGAATCTTACTGCACGATTGCACGAATCCGCGGTTCTTTGGAACAAGTTCCTGGAGAACTTGAATTGCATCATCATTTGATTGTTGGCGACGATTGGCGAAGCCACACAGTTGAAAGTTACACCTATTATATTTCGCAAGGTTCGACTTTCACTTTGCAAGACGCAGAAACTGGCGAGCGATTTGACCTTAAAGTTTTGTTCCTTGATAACAACAAGATTTCGCTGGAAGTTCAGTAATATAAAAAACGGACGCTTTTTTAGAACGTCCGTTTTTTTTATTATTCGTCTAAAATTCCAAGAAAATCCAAAATCGATTTTTGTGTTTTTTCGTCGTCGATTTTGTGCGAAACTTCCAAAATTTTTGCTTGCGACAAAATTTTTTCCGCTTGACTTTTCCCGATTCCGCGACTTTGCATATAAAAAAGTTCGTCTTCGCCGATTTTTCCGATTGTTGCGCCGTGCGTTCCAGAAACGTCTTCTTCGTTGCACAAAAGAACGGGCAGAGATTTGTTCACGACGGCAGGCGAAAGCAAAAGCGTTTCTTCTTGCTCGTTGCCCGTCGCGCCTTCGCAACCGCGTTCAAAATCAATCGTTCCGCGATAAATTTTCGTCGATTCGTCTGCCATTACGCCTTTCGCGATGATTTGCGTGTCTGTTTTTTCGCCTTTGTGTAGAACGACGTAATTCATGTCAAGTAGTTGGTCATTCTTTGTATGGTACGCGCTGTCGCTTTTAAAACTCGAATTGAATCCTTGCAAAATCGTGCTTTGCGCCACAAAATTGCGTTTTCCGCCAAGTTCGATTTGCGAAATTTCCGCCTTTGCGCCGTCTTCGCAAAAAAACAACGTTTCGTCAAAGCGTGTAAAATTGTCGCCCAAAAGATTCACTTTTGCGACGTGGACTTTTGCGTTTTGTTTGACCCAAATTTTCGTTTGCGTTCCAAAAAATCCGCCTGCGTTTTTTTGCGACGAGTATACAAAAATCACGTTCAAATTGGAATTTTCTTCTGCCACAAAAATCTGCTCGCTCAAACTGCTTTTTTGCGCCGTCGCGTCAAATTCAAAAACGATTGGCGCGATTTTTTTGCCCGCTTTTAGAACGAACGCCGATGGAACGACGTTAAAATCGGAAAGAATTTTTTGCGCGTCGCTTCCGATTCCGCTTTTCATTTCGGGGAGCGATTTTTTGATTTGCGTTCCGTCTTTTGTAAACAAAACGTCGTCCGTCAAATTTCTAACGTTGAACTCACAAACGTTTTCGTCCCGCGCGATTTCCAACGTCGCACGATTCATTTTAAGCCAATTCCACGTCAGCGATGGAATCTGATTTATGTTCGTATATTTAAATGTATTAGTCATTTACAAAATCCTTCCTATACGGTGTGAAAATATCCAGCAAAATTCCGTCTTCCAAACAAACGCATCCGTGAATTACGCCGTCTTTTTTTAGCATTGTATCGCCTTTTTGAACGATTTTTTTTACGCCGTCAATTTCAAACTCGAATTTCCCACTAACGACGTATGTAATTTGCGTGTTCGGGTGGCTGTGCAGAGAACCAATCGCACCTTTTTGGAACGTGTTTTCAACGCACATTAGGTCGTCGCTGTACGCAAGAACTTTGCGAATAACGCCGTTTCCAGCGTTTTCTTCTTTTGCGTCTTTGTAAAAAATCCAGCGTTCGTTTTTCATTTTTTTTCTCCTTTTTTGATTTTTTGAAAAATTAAAGACTGCCTTTCATTTCCAAGCGAATTAAATTGTTCATTTCCACGGCGTATTCTAGCGGAAGTTCTTTTGAAACAGGATTTGCAAAACCCGAAACAATCATAGTCCGCGCTTCTTCTTCGCTGATTCCGCGGCTCATAAGGTAAAAAACTGCGTCATTTGAAATGCGCCCGATTTTCGCTTCGTGTCCAACATCGCAATCGTCTGTGTGAACGTCCATTGCGGGAATCGTGTCGCTTCGCGAAATATTGTCGAGCATTAACGAATCGCACGAAACGCTTGCGCGGCTGCCTTTTGCTTTTTTGTCGATGTAGACCGCACTTCTGTACGTTGAGATTCCGCCCGATTTGCAAAGCGATTTTGTTGTGATGATGCTTTTTGTTTCTGGCGCAAGGTGAACCATTTTCGCGCCCGTGTCCAAGTTTTGTCCTTCACCTGCAAAAGTAACGCCCGTAAATTCTGCTCGCGCACCGCGTCCAACTAAATCGCTTTCGGGATACAAATACGAAATGTGGCTTCCAAACGAACCCGAAACCCATTCGATTGAACCGCCTTCTTCCACGCGCGCACGTTTTGTGTTCAAGTTGTACATATTTTTTGACCAATTTTCTACCGTGGAATATCGCAAATGCGCGCCTTTTTTGACGTAAAGTTCCACGCAACCTGCGTGCAAATTCGCCACGTTGTATTTTGGAGCAGAACAACCTTCTATAAAATGAACGTCCGCGCCTTCGTCCACGATAATCAGCGTGTGTTCAAATTGTCCTGCGCCTTTTGCGTTCAAACGAAAATACGACTGAAGCGGAACTTCGACTTTTACGCCTTTTGGAACGTAAACAAAACTTCCGCCTGACCAAACTGCACCGTGAAGAGCGGCGAATTTGTGGTCGTTTGGCTTTACGAGTTGCATAAAATGTTCTTTTACCATTTCGGCGTATTCACCTTTGAGCGAACTTTCAAAATCTGTGTAAATTACGCCGAGTTTTGCAACTTCATCTTGCAAATTATGATAAACGAGTTCGCTATCGTACTGCGCGCCAACGCCCGCCAAACTTGTGCGTTCTGCTTCTGGGATTCCCAATTTGTCGAACGTTTCTTTAATTTCTTCTGGAACGTCCTCCCATTTTGTTTGCATTTTTGTGTTTGGTCGAACATACGTCGCGATTTCGTCGATATTCAAAGCCGAAATGTCAGGTCCCCATTCGGGAACTTTTAATTCATTGTAGATTTTAAGTGCGTTCTGCCGAAATTCGCGCATCCAATCGGGGTCATTTTTGTCGTCAGAAAGTTTAGAAACGATTTCCGCTGTAAGTCCATTTTGATTTCTATAAAATCCGTTTTCCTCGAATCTAAAATCGTAAGGCGAAGAATCCGCGCCATTCAAATTGATTTTGTTTTCTTCCATAAAATAAAATTCTCCAAACTAAAAAATAAATTGTAGCAGAAACAATGGAAAGAAACGAGATTTTTTTTGGAGAATCAAGAATTGAAAAGAGGTTTGCGCGCTACTAAAATGTGCAAGCGGAGGGCGATTTTGTTTAATTTTGAAGAAGAATTTTCGACGGTGTTTTCTTCAGAGATTATTTCTATTCTCTTAAAAGATAAAACGACGAAAAAAAATATAATTTGGGCGACGGACATTTATAGAAAATACAACGAAACCTATTCTGCGGAAAAAGAAATAAAAATCAATTTTATTTTTGGAAAACGTGGTGCAATTATTAAACCGCGTAACGAAAAATCAAAAGAAGAGCAGTTGAAGCGTGTGCGGAACAATGCCGAAGTTTTTACGCCGAGTTGGATTTGTAACAGACAAAATAATGTAATCGACGAAAACTGGTTTGGTCGAAAAGAGGTTTTTAACAGCGAAAAAGAAAAATCGTGGGAAACGAGAAGCGAGAACATTCACTTTTCTGATGAAAAAGGTAGGTCGTGGAAAGATTATATTAGAGCAAAGCGGCTAGAAATTTCGTGCGGGGAAGCGCCGTATATCACGAGCAGATACGACGCGGTTTCTGGTGAATATATTGCCGTAAAAAATAGAGTCGGATTGCTGGATAGAAAATTGCGCGTTGTTAGTGAAAATGCTGAGAATATAAAAGACTGGCTCTTTTGGGCAAAAAAGGCGGTGCAAAGTGTGTATGGCTATGATTGGCAGGGCGACAATGTTTTGATTGCAAGAAAAAATGTGCTTTTTACTGTAGCAGAGCATTATGAGGATAAATTTGGAGAAAGTCTTGAGGCTGAAGATTTGGCAGATTTTGCAAAGGTGATTTCGTGGAACATATGGCAGATGGACGGCTTGAAGTTTGTTGTTCCGAACAGTTGCTGCACAAAAGAGATTGTCGAGCAAGATTTGTTTGAAAGTCGTGTTGTTGCAAAACCTTGCGAGGGGTGCTTGAAAGGCGACAACAAAAAGCACAACGGAATTTACTGCTGCATAATGGATTGGGAAAAGCACAAAAAAGTCAGATTTGTGGATTTGTTTTGAAAAATAAAGGGTTTAGGAAGAATAGATGGATTTTGAAGAACTTGAAATAAGAGTTGGCAGATTGAACAGTGCTTTTGAGGAAAACACCGTAAAGGCAATAAATAAGAATGTTACAGCACGAAACTGGCTGATTGGCTTTTACATCGTGAATTATGAACAGAACGGCAAAGACAGGGCTTCTTATGGTGAAAAAACTTTGCAAATGCTCTCGGAACGATTGAATAAGAAGTCATTGTCGTACAGGAATTTGAAGTTGTACAGACAATTTTTCAAAGAGTTTTCATTGCTCGAAAAGCCGATTTTTGATTATGTTTTGAACGAGTTTAGAAACGAAGAAAAATTGTTGCCAAATAGCGCAAAACTTTTACCAAACAATAGTAGTGAAATTGGGCAAACAGTGTCTGCCCAATTCAAGTTTGCGGAAAAAGATTTGCAGATTGCTCCTGAAAAGATGTTTTC
Source organism: uncultured Treponema sp. (assembly GCA_905233535.1). Lineage (GTDB taxonomy): Bacteria > Spirochaetota > Spirochaetia > Treponematales > Treponemataceae > Treponema_D. The sequence continues at coordinate 3,068 of CAJOEO010000054.1, read as the reverse complement.
TCAGCTTTCGTTTTCGCATTTTACGCTGATTATGGGTGTAAAAAATCCTCTTGCAAGAGTGTTTTATGAGCTTGAAACGATAAAAGGCGTTTGGTCTGTGCGTGAGCTGAAGCGGCAGATAAACACGAATTATTTTGAGAGAAGCGCGATAAGCCAAAACCCTGAAAAGATGAGCAATTTTGTTCAATCTGGTTCTGAAAAAATGCAACTTGCAGAACTTGGAAAAACGCCGTATGTGTATGAGTTTTTGGGCTTAAAAGACAGAGAAGTTGTGGAAGAAGCTGACTTGGAGCAGGCTTTGATAAATCATCTTGAAGATTTTATGCTGGAGCTTGGAAACGGATTTTGCTTTGAGGCTAGGCAAAAAAGAATGCTTGTTGACGATGATTATTATTTTTGCGACTTGGTTTTCTATCATCGTATTTTGAAATGCCATGTTCTCATTGACTTGAAGGCTCGCAAAATAAAGTATGACGATATCGCGCAGATGAATATGTATTTGGCATATTATAAGCATAATGTAATGCAAAAAGATGATAATCTGCCTGTTGGGATTTTGATGTGTACAGAGGCAGGAAAAGAGTTGGTGCAATATGCTACAGAAGGAATAGATGAAAATCTGTTTGTCCAAAAGTACAAGTTGAATCTGCCGAGTGAGGAAAAACTGACGGAATGGCTCAAAAGTGAAATAAAACGTGAGAACGGAGGAAGAATAGATGGCAGAGATTTTTAATCAGGCATTTGAGCAGAAACTCATTTATGTTTATAGAATAAATGATGCTGACCACGAGGGAATTTTGAAGATTGGTGAAGCATCTTGTCATGCGGGTATGAATTATTTTGCTTTTGAGCCAAATTGCAAAGAGCTGAACGACGCCGCAAAAGAGCGCATAAGACACCAAACACAGACTGCTGGAATAAGATTTGACCTTTTGTACACAGAAGCAACAGCATATATGAAAGGAAAAAATCTTGTCGTGTTCCAGGACCACGAAGTTCACAGCGTTCTTGAACGCTCTGGAATAAAGCACAAATACTTTGATACGGACTCAAACGGACATAAAGCAAACGAGTGGTTTTACACAGACCTTGAAACCGTCAAAAAAGCGATAGCAGCCGTAAAAGAAGGCAGAAGCTCTCTAAATGCAAGTGAAATTACAAAAGAAAATAATCCTGTTGTTTTCCGCCCTGAACAGACTGAAGCCATCGAGAAAACGATAAAGCAGTTCAAGAAATCTTCAGGCAGTCATCAAATGCTTTGGAACGCAAAAATGCGCTTCGGAAAGACGCTTTCGACACTTGAAGTCGTCAAGAGAATGAACTACAACAGAACTCTTATTCTCACACATCGCCCTGTCGTTGACAGCGGTTGGTTTGAGGATTATTCCAAAATCTTTTATGACAGAGATGATTTCTATTATTTTTCAAAGAAGAACGGTGGCGACCCAAAAGAAGAAGAGAACTTTCACGATATGATTCATAATGCCAATAAAAATGGCTTGAATGATTATCATTTCATTTATTTTGCGTCTATTCAGGATATGCGCGGTTCTGAACTGGTTGGCGGAAAGTTTGCCAAAAATGAAGATGTTTTCAATATTGATTGGGATTTAATCATTATTGACGAAGCTCACGAAGGAACACAGACCGAATTGGGAAAGGCTGTTCTTTCAAAATGCAAAAAAGAAAATACAAGAGTTCTGCATTTGAGCGGGACTCCGTTCAATTTGATGAATGACTTTAAGGAAGATGAAATCTACACTTGGGATTACGTTATGGAACAGAGGGCAAAAGCCGAATGGGACAAAACGCACCAAGGCGACCCGAACCCTTACGCATCGCTTCCAAAACTCAACATTTTTACATACAACCTTGGAAAACTGTATCCTGAATACGTTGATTCAGAAATTGCTTTCAACTTCCGCGAGTTCTTCCGCGTTGATGAAAACGGCGAGTTTGTACACAAAATAAACGTCAGGCAGTTTCTGGACTTGCTCACAAAAGAAGACTCTGAAAGCAATTATCCGTATTCAACAAAAGAATACCGCGAGAACTTCCGCCATTCGCTTTGGGTTATTCCTGGCGTGAAAGAAGCAAGAGCATTGAGCAAAATGCTTCACGAACACGACATTTTCAGCCAGTTCAATATCGCAAATGTTGCAGGCGACGGAGATGAAGAAGTCGGAAGCAATGACGCTCTTTCTTTGGTGCAAAAAGCAATAGGCGAAAAGCCAGAGGAAAGTTATTCTATCACGCTTTCTTGCGGAAGACTGACAACAGGAGTAAGCGTTAAGCCGTGGACAGCGTGCTTTATGCTTTCGGGCAGTTACAACACAGCAGCAAGCGTGTATATGCAGACCATTTTCCGAGTGCAGACACCTGCTGTTATCGGAGGCAAGCAAAAACAAGAATGTTTTGTGTTCGACTTTGCTCCAGACAGAACTCTCAAAGTCATCGCAGAAACGGCGAAAATCAGCTCGAAGGCAGGAAAGACAAGCCAAAGCGACCGTGCGATTTTGGGCGACTTCTTGAACTTCTGCCCGATAATCGGCTTTGACGGAAGCAAAATGAAAGCCTACGACACAGAGAAAATGCTCGGACAGCTCAAAAAGGTTTACGTTGAGCGTGTCGTCAAAAACGGCTTTGAAGATTCATATCTTTACAACGATGAACTGATGAAGCTCGACAGCGTTGCGCTCGATGAATTCGACTCTCTCAAAAAGATAATCGGAACTACAAAAGCAATGGCGAAAACAGGCGACATCAACATAAATGCGCTTGGCTTCACCGAAGAAGAATATGAGCAGCTGGGCAAGAAGGCGAACCCAAAAGAAAAGCGGGAACTTTCAGAAGAAGAGAAAAGACAACTTGAGAAACTCGCAGAAGCCAAAAAGAACAGGGACGCTGCCGTGAGCATTTTGCGCGGTATTTCAATCCGTATGCCGCTGATGATTTACGGGGCAGACTTGAACAAGAACATCGACGGAAGCGAAGAGCCGCTCACAATCGACAACTTCACCGACCTTGTGGACGACCTTTCGTGGAACGAGTTTATGCCACAAGGCGTT
>CAJOEO010000053.1:12651-13163 GCA_905233535.1 uncultured Treponema sp. | reverse complement strand
AACAATTTAATAATTTAATAATATAATAATATAATAAGGAGTAACTATGGCTGCATCAAAAGAAATTACGCTCACCGGCAGTGAACACCGGATAGATGAAATTGCGGCGGAAGCGGAATCTTTCGGCAGATATATGGGTCTGTCCGAGAAAAATGTACTGCGTCTGCGTCTGCTCTCGGAGGAGGTTCAAAACCCGCACCCGCTCCTGCGGCTAGTGGTGCGTCTCCAATGGGGGGGGCTATGCCACAAATGGGAGGAATGTCGATGGGGCAGCCAATGATGGGCGGAATGCAACAACCGATGATGGGAATGCAAATGGGAGGAGGAATGCCAATGCAACAGCCTATGATGGGAATGCCAGGCGGAACTCCAAATGTGCAAGCGGTTCAGTATCCGTCCTTGATGGGAGGAGTTCCTGCGGGTGAGCAAGGAAACATCGGTCTTATCATGGACGTTTTCATGGAGATGACCGTAGAACTTGGTCGCACTAAAAAGCAAATCAAGGAAATTCT
>CAJOEO010000053.1:0-12631 GCA_905233535.1 uncultured Treponema sp. | reverse complement strand
AAGCCGATTGCGAAAGGCGAGGTCGTTGTTATCGACGAAAATTTCGGCGTGCGCGTTACGGAAATTCTTTCTCCGATGGAGCGCGTCAGCGATATGCACTAATTTTGCGGAAGCTTTGGTGCATTTTTTTCAAGGCATCTGCGAACGAGTTTGTTGCAGATGCCAAATTTTTTTTGGGTGGGACAATGAAATCTAAAATTTGCACAATTTTTGTGGCTATTTTTGTTTTACTTTTGCCATTTGCGCTTTATTCTCAAGAATCTTCTGAGTTTCAAAGCAATTCTGAAACTGAAACGCAATTCGATTGGGGCGACGAAAGCGGTGAATCTTCTACTTTGCCAAGCGTTTCTACGTCTTCGTCGATTTGGCTTTTTCTGAAAATGGTAATCGCGCTTGTTGTGGTCGCGCTTTGCATTTATGCGATTTTCATCTTTTTAAGAAAAAACGCGAATGGAATTGCGCAATCGAACGACCCATTTTTGCGCCAAGTTGCACATTTGTCGCTTGGACCTGGAAAAAGTGTGCGCGTCGTTTCGCTTGTTGATAAAGCCTATATTTTAGGAATCACAGACAACAGTGTGAATCTTATTGCCGAAGTTGGAAATCGGGAACTCGTGGATTCTATGAATTTGTACGCGGACAAACACGATAAAACGTCAAAACCGCGTTCGTTTGCTGACGTTTTGGATATGTTTATGCCTTCGAGTTCAAAAAATACGAGCGTGTTTTCTTCAAGTGCGGAAAGTGCCGCGTCCTCGCTTCAAAAACAAAGAGAGCGTTTTGGCGAACGCGACGGAAGGGGGGAATAAAATGCGGTCCTTTTTCAAAGGAAAATTTTTGAAGATTCTTTTTGTCGCGGTTATTTTTTCGATTTGTTCGTTTTCTGTTTCGTCGCAATCCACAAATTTTAGCGGAAACACTCAAATGAACGGAACGACGCATTTGCCTTCGATTCCGAATATTGACGTGAATATTACGCAACCAACTACGGGAAATCAAATCGCGTTTAGCGTGCAACTTCTTGTTATGCTTACGCTTTTGACGCTTGCGCCGAGTCTTTTGATTTTGTGTACTTGTTTTTTGCGATTTTCGATTGTTTTGGATTTCATAAAACGTTCGCTTTCGTTGCAACAAGTTCCGCCGACTGCCGTTTTGAACGGAATCGCGCTTTTTATGACGCTTTTTGTGATGTGGCCTGTTTTTCAGCAGGTTTATTCAAATAGTTTCAAACCGCTTTCTGACGGCGAAATCACGATGGAACAAGCGTACCGCGAAGCAGAAACTCCTATTCGTTCGTTTATGTACAGTCAAATGTCGCGTGGAAATCGCTTAAAGTACATTGGCGAGTTTATGAAAATGGCAAAACTTCCGCGACCTGCAAATCTTTCGGAAGTGCCGACTTACGTTTTAATTCCTGCGTACATTTTGAACGAATTGACGGTTGCATTTAAAATTGGCGTTTATCTTTACATTCCGTTCATCGTCATAGATATGGTGGTTGCTTCTATTTTGATGAGTATGGGCATGATGATGCTTCCGCCTGTTCAAATTTCAATGCCGTTTAAACTAATGCTTTTTGTTTTGGTTGACGGTTGGGGACTTTTGACGACGCAATTATTCAATTCAGTTCTTCGCTAACGGGAGGAAAAAATGGAACTTGACGCAATAATGTCGCTTATGCGAGAAGGTGTTTTTCTTGTTCTAAAATTGTGCGCTCCCGTTTTGGGAACTGCGCTAGTGGTTGGTCTAATCGTTGCAATTTTTCAGGCGGTAACTTCAATTCAAGAACAGACGCTTACGTTTTTGCCAAAAATGGTCGTAATTCTTTTGGCGATTGCGATTTTAGGCGGGTGGATGTTTTCAAGAATGGAAGTTTTCGCGCTGAACGTTTTTATGCAAATACCGAATTTGGCAAGATAGCCTATGCCTCAAACTTCTCTAATCGAGCAAGTCGTTCAAAATGCTCCAACGTATCTTCTCGTTGCTGTTCGGTGTTTCGCGCTTATTATGACGATGCCGTTTTTTTCTGCGCGAACTTTTCCACGAATCGTAAAGGTTGGATTTTCGGGCTATCTTGCTTTTTTGGTTTTTCCGCACGTTGATTTTTCCGCGTATTCTCAATTTATTTCTCCCACGGGAGATTTTTCGCTTTCGTTCGTTTTGCTTTTGGTCGGCGAGGGCATAATCGGACTCATTTTGGGGCTTTTCGTTGCGATTCTTTTTGCGGCGTTTAGTTCCGCGGGACAATTTTTTTCGTTCCAAATGGGATTTTCCGCAAGCGAAGTTTACGACGCACTTTCGCAAGTCGAAAATCCGCTTATGGGACAATTTTTCAATCTTGTGGCGATGCTTGTTTTTTTGCAAAACGATTGGGCGCAACTCGTTTTTTCGCATGGACTTGAAGAAAGTTTCAAATCGATGAACGCGCTTGTTTTGGTTTCGGAACGCGAAAGAATCATTCGGTTTTTGCTTGGCGGACTTACGCATCTTTTTTCCGACGCATTTTTAATTTCTCTTCCATTAATAGGAACACTTTTGCTAATTTCCGTAACGATGGGCATTCTTTCAAAAGCCGCACCGCAAATGAATCTTTTGTCCGAAGGATTCCCTGTGATGATTTTGCTTTCATTTTTGACGATTTGGACTCTTATGAGTGATTTTATCTCGTTCTTTGACAGGTCGTTCCTTTCTGGCGTTCGAGAAATCGGGCGACTTTTTGCACGACTTGGAGGCGCGTAATGAATTTTGACGAAATCGACCTTCAGTGGTTTGCGGCAGAAGACGAAGGACGAACAGAAGACCCAAGCGATTACAAATTAAAAAAGGCTCGCGACGAAGAAGGGCGTGTTCCAAAAAGTGGCGAACTCGCGTCTTCGATTGTGATGTTTATAACCGTTCTCGTTTTGGTTGCATTCGGCGGATTTTTAATGCGTTCTTGCGCCGAGTTGATGATTTTTTATTTTACGAGAAGCGCGGAACTTTCGATTTCGGGCGGAAGTTTCTTTTTAATGTTCATTCGCTCGCTTGCAAGAATGGTTCTTCCGATGGCGGTTGCTGGAATTGCGGCTGCGGTTCTTGCGAATATCGTTCAAAATCGCGGTTTTATTTTTACGTTAAAACCGATTACGCCACAATTTTCAAAAATCACGCCAAAAATCGGACAGTATCTAAAAAAGACTATTTTTTCGTTTGAGGGTGGATTCAACGTTCTAAAATCGTTTTTAAAAGTCGCTGTCGTTTCTGCGATTGCTTATGCGATTGTAAACGCCGACAGAAAAATCTTTCTTCAGTTTTTGTTCGTGCCAGATATTATGCTTGCCGTTGGAGCGGTCGCTTGGAGTGCCGCGAAAATTCTCGTTTCGTGTTCCGTTTTTTTTATTGCGATTGCCGTTGGCGATTATTTTGTGCAGAAAAAACAATTTTTGGAAAGCATGAAAATGACAAAGCAAGAAGTCAAACAAGAATTTAAAGAAATGGAAGGCGACCCCGAAGTTAAAGCAAAATTAGACCAAGCGCAACGCGACCTTTTGACGCGAAATATGCCACGAATGGTTGCAGAAAGTGACGTTGTTATTGCAAACCCGACGCATTTTGCAGTCGCTTTAAAATACGAAAAAGACGTAATGGATGCTCCGCAAGTTGTTGCAAAAGGAATGGACGCGCTCGCTCTAAAAATCCGTTCGATTGCGCGAGAAAACGACGTTCCCGTTGTGGAAAATCGACCACTTGCGCGTTCTTTGTACTCTTCTTGTGAAGTTGGCGATATGATTCCAGTTGAATTTATTAGTGCGATTGCAACGATTTATATGCAAATAGATTACATGAACAAACACAGAGCGTAAGATTTCAGTTCGTCGAAGACGATTCCCATTTCTTCGATTCTGTGCTACAATCGCTGAAAAGTCATATCTTATAAACGTAAGCGAACGCTAATTTGGGTGGGGGGAAGATGGCAGGTCGTTTAGGTACATACTTGAAAGGAATCCAAGACCACGCGGTATCTGCAGCGGCAATATTAGTCATTCTAATGCTTTTGATTCCTGTACCAGGAGCAGTTTTGGACGCGCTGATGATTTTGAACATCGCGTTATCCGTTGTTGTTCTTTTGGTTGTTTTGTACACGCCCAAAGCAAGCGATTTTTCTTCGTTTCCACGAGTAATTTTGTTTGCAACACTCTACGGACTTGCATTAAACGTTTGTTCAACTCGTCTTATTCTTTCTTATTTTGCGAACAAAAATCAGATTCCCGCTCCGAGTTACGACAATTTTCCTGGACAAATGCTAAAAGCGTTTTCGTCCGTTGTTACTGGTGGTTCAAAAGACGGAACGGGACTTGTCGTTGGTATGGTTATATTTGTTATCCTTATAATCATACAAGTTATTGTTATAACAAAAGGTGCGACACGTGTTTCTGAAGTTGCGGCGCGTTTTTCTTTGGACGCGATGAACAACAAATTCTTTGCGGTTGATTCTGAATTAAACTCTGGCTACATCACGGACGAGCAGGCTCGAGAGAAAAAGGCTTCGATTCAGCGCGACATAGATTTTTATTCTTCGATGGACGGTGCGTCTAAATTTGTTAGCGGAAACGTCAAAGCGGCGATTTTTATTACCGTTATCGATTTAATCGCAGGAATCGTCGTTGGCATGGTTCTTGGAAGTATGAAGTTTCAAGACGCGGCTGGCGTTTATTCAAGGCTAACGATTGGCGACGGTCTTTTGGGACAACTTCCATCACTTCTTCTTTCGTTTGCAACGGGCTTAATCGTAACGGGTAATAGTTCAGACGAAGCTCTTTCCGAGCAACTTAGAAAACAATTCACAAAGAGTGGGTACGTTTACATTATTACGGGTGCGGTTATCGCGCTACTCGCGCTTATTCCTGGATTTCCGTGGTATTTGCTTTTGTTTATGGGCGGTTTGCTCATTTTCTTTGGCGTAAAAATGGTTCGCACCGAAAAACTTTCTTTTCAGAAAAAACTCGAAGAAGGAAAAAAAGAAAAAGAAAAACAACAAGGTGGTGGAAGCGAGGAAGTTTCTCCCGTCGTTCCGCTCGACGAACTTTCGCTTGAACTTGGATTCGCGCTCATTTCTCTCGTCGAAAAGAAAAATGGCGCGGAACTTTTGGAGCGCGTAAAACGAATTAGACGAGAGGCGGGACTTGATTTGGGACTTGTCGTTCCAAAAATCCACATCGTTGATAATATGCAACTCGATTCAAACGAATACAGTTTTAAAATTCGAGGAATCGAAGCGGGGCGTGGAAAAATCAAGCCTGGCTACTATATGTGCATGGACACGGGCGCAGTTACGCAAAAAGTGCATGGAGAGCCGACGACAGACCCGACGTTTGGCGTTCCTGCGGTTTGGGTCGGTGAAGAACAGCGCACTGAAGCGGAACGCGCAGGATATGCCGTCGTCGATTCTCCGACGATTATCGCGACACACATTACGGAAATTATCCGTTCTCACGCTGCGGAAATCTTAAACAGACAGGCGGTTTCTGCGATAATTTCCAAAGTCAAAGAAACGAATCCCGTTGTTGTGGACGAAGTTCTTACAACTTACAAGTATACTTATGGCGAAATCGAAAAGGTTTTGCAAAATCTTCTTCGCGAACAGGTTTCAATACGAAATATTGTTGCTATTTTGGAAACGCTTGCAAACAATGGAATGTATCCGCATAATGCAAGAATCCTTACGGAGAAAGTCCGCGAGACGTTAGGTCTTCAAATCTGTTTGCAGTACGTTGACGCAGACAGAAAGTTGAGCGTTTTGCAACTTTCTCAAAGTGCGTCCGAAAAAATCTTGCAGCACACCGTTTCTCCGAGCGACGGAAGCGAGCCTTACGTTGCGTTTAGTCCATCGGATGGACGGCAGTGGATTGGAGCGGTCAGTTCGTCAATCACTGCGGTTAGAGAACGAAATTATCTTCCGATTATATTGTGTGCGGGCGAAGTTCGTTATCTCGTTCGTGCTTCTATCGAGCGAGAACTTCCTGGAACGGTCGTCCTTTCGATTGGCGAAGTCATGGAAGCTGGAAAAAATATCAGCCTAGAAATTCTTGGGGAAATAAATGTATAAAGACGGAACTATGGGAGAAGTCAGCGACACAAATCCTCTTTCTGACATTATAAAGGCTCGTGATAATGAGGCGCGCGTTATTGAACGCAGAACAAAAGAGGAATGTGTAAAAGCATTGTACGAAAAATATAAAACTCATTATGAAATCTTGAGCGATAAAGTCGTTCTGAAAGGCGGATTTCTTGGATTGGGGCAGAAAGAGTTTTACCAAGTTCGTTACATTGTTCGACCGCCAGAAGTAACGCCAAAACAATCTTTTGAAGACAGTCGAAAAGCGATTTTGGAGAGAAATGGCGCGGATTCAAAAACGTACAGACAAGCCGTTATAATCGATGAAAAAATCGAAGATGTAAAACGACTTTTGGAAGAAAAACTTTCGAATTTGCAAATTCCAGTGGAAGGAAAACACCCATCGATTGTAAAAATCGAAAATCTCCTTACGCAAAATGAATTTTCGCTTTCGTTTATAAATTCGATTACAAGAAGATTGCGTTCTGAACTTTCGGCGGAGAGTCTTGACGATTACGAATCGGTGCAGAAAACGGTTTTTGGCTGGATAGGAGATTCCATTCAAATCCGAAACATTCGTCCAATGCGACCGCCACACGTTGTGATTCTTGTTGGACCGACGGGGGTTGGAAAAACAACCACGATTGCAAAACTTGCAGGACAATTAATCGTGGAGGCGCAAAATAAAGGACAGCCTCTTCCGAATGTTCGCATGATTACGATTGACAATACTCGCGTTGGTGCGGAAGACCAACTTCGCAAACTCGCAAAAATCATGGACATTCCGCTTGACAATGCAAAAAGCGCGGCTGAGGTAAAGCAGATTTTTGACGATTATAAAAAATCGCTTGACGTTTTGTTTATCGACACGCCTGGATTTAGTCCGAACGATTTTGCGAATATCGGAAAAATGCGCGAGATTTTGGGAATCCCAGGAATGAACAAAGACGTTTATCTTGCGATAACGGCTTCTGTTAAGGCGAGCGACCTCGTTTCGATAATCAAAGTTTACGAGCAGTTCGATTACGAATCTGTTATTATTACAAAATGGGACGAAACAAGCGCGGTTGGAAATGTTCTTTCTGTTCTTGCCGAAAAACAAAAATCAATCGCGTATATAACGAATGGACAAAGAGTTCCGCGAGAAATAAAACGAGCATCTAAAGTTGAATGTCTTAGAAAACTAAACGGATTTTCAGTAGACAAAGAACATTTTGAAGAGATGTTTGACGAAGAAAGCGGGGACGAAAATTAAGCCTGATTTCGTGGCGCGGGAATTCTGCGCAATCCACAAGGAAGGAAGTTGAATTATGGAAGACCAAGCACAGGAACTCCGAGAGTTGATGACTCCCCATAAAACGCGAATTATCGCGGTTACAAGCGGGAAAGGCGGAGTCGGCAAAACGAATATTTCGGTGAATATGGCGATTGGGTACGCGCAGCAAGGAAAAAAAGTCATTTTGATTGACGGCGATTTGGGACTTGCAAATATCAACGTACTTTTGAATGCTGTTCCGCAGTATAATTTGATGCAAGTTGTCAATAAGCAAAAGGAAATGCAGGATATTGTAACGCCCACGGAATTTGGATTTAAGTTTATCGCGGGTGCAAACGGTTTTTCTAAAATTGCGAATCTTTCTGTGGAACAACTCGACAGATTTGCGGAACAATTTTCTAAACTTTCTGACGCGGACATAATAATCATAGATACGGGTGCGGGAATTGCGAATAACGTATTGCAATTTGTTGCCGCAGCAGATGAAGTTTGTGTAGTAACAACATCAGAACCTACTGCTATAACAGATGCTTATGGCATTATAAAAATCATCACGACAGAATACGTTGACAGAGAAATGAACATCAAACTTTTGGCGATTCCCGACGAACTAGCGATTTTCTGTTGGGAAGATTCTTTCCGTCAAAGCATGGCATTCATTGACGCGCCGAAATTTCAGCGGAGTTTTGCAAAGTCCGTTGGCAATAAATCCTACGAGTAAACCTGCACAATGTATTAGGCACATAATTGGACGGCTTGATAAAACAGAAGTTGGAAATTCCGAGGGCGTATCGTCGTTCCTCAAAAAGTTTCTACATCGCAAATAAACTTGACCGAACGAATTTTTTGCCGTAATCTGAAAAAATGTGGGAGGAGATATGAATGCGAAAGTTATAACTATCGCAGCGGGTGTTGGATTTGTTCTATCTTTTTTGATAGGGTTGGTTTCGCATGTTGCTTTCTCTTCTCTTATTTTGCGCGCTTTTGTATTTGCGTTGATTTTTGCTGCAGCAGCGGCAGGAATTTCTATCGTTTTTCAAAAATTTCTTGATGTTTCGACTTCGGCAAGTGGCGAGAGCGAGAGTTCGTCTGTTTCGGTTAGTCAAAGCACTCCTTCTAGTGGTGGTGTTGTGAACATCACGATTGAAGACGACGTACTTCCCGATGAAGATACCGCTCCAAAATTTTCCGTATCAAAAAATCGTCCGTCGTTTGGTGGTGGCGAACTTTCAAAAAACAACGATTCGCCGAGTGCGACAGAATCTTCCGTTCCTATTTCGCAGATAATCAATTCAGATGGAGATTCTCAGAATTCTCAAGATTCTAATGAAGAGGCTGAAAAATCGGAAAGTTCTGCAACTGCAAAAACGTCGTTTAAACCGATGTCGCTTGGAAGTCCTGTGAAATCTTCGTCAAGTGGCGTTGACACTCTTCCAGAGATTGGAGATTTGAACGTTGGACAAGCGAAATCTGATGAAGAGGATATAAGCGATAGCGATTTTGCATCGAAAACGGTTATGGATATTCCTACGACTTCGGCGGCAAAAAAAGAAATTACGCTCGACCAAAATGCAAGCGTCATGGCGCAAGCAATTAGAACCGCTCTTTCTCAAGATGATGAATAAAAAGAGCAACAATAAAGTTGAAAAAAATAAAAAAGGTGTGTATTCATGGATAATGGAAAATCGCAATATATAAACGACGAGGAAGAGGACGCGCTTTGGAAAGAGTTTTCAAAAAATAAATCTCCCGCTCTGCGCGACAAAATAATCCGTAAATATATGCCATTGGTGAAATACGTTGCGGGCAAAGTGTCTGTAGGTTTGCCAGCGAGTATGGAGTTCGACGACCTCGTTGGAAAAGGTAAAATTCAAAACCTACGCCGTTACGAGAATTCGCGGTGCGATTTTTGACGAAATGCGCCAACTCGATTGGGTTCCGCGTTCCGTTCGACAGCGCACGCGGGAAATCGAAGACACAATCAGCGAGTTAGAATCAAAACTTTCTCGACCTGCAACCGACGCAGAAATTGCAAAAGAAATGAATTTGTCCGAGGAAGAATACCAGCACACGCTTATGAAAATAAGCGGAACGAGCGTTCTTTCGTTGAACGACGTTTGGTATTCTGGCGATGACAGTGACCACGTTTCGATTGGCGATTCGATTGAGTCTCCGCAAAGTTTGAATCCCGACGTTTTGGTGGAACGCGAAGAAATCCGAAAAGTCATAATTCAAGCGATAAACGAGTTGCCCGAAAAAGAAAAAATGGTAATCGTTCTTTATTATCACGAAGATTTGACGTTTAAGGAAATCGGGCAAGTTTTGGACGTTTCGGAATCGCGAATTTCGCAACTTCATTCAAACGCGAATTTGCATTTACGGGCAAAACTCACGAATTTCCGAAAAGGTATTTTTTAACCGAAATTTCCGCCGCGCCGATTCGTTATGGCGCGGCGTTTTTTTGCCGATAATCGAAATCAAAGAAAAAGTCGTCGTTCGCTGAACGTTTCTAAAGGATTTTGTATGGTAACGCTAGAACAGATAAGAAAAGACATGAATGCGCTTTTGAAAATGGATAGAAATATTCAGAGCGTGGAAGTTCGCGCGGATACGCTTGACGAGGCTCTTGCCGACGCTGCCGTGCAGTTTGACACTTCGGTTAGAAATCTTGAATACGAAGTCGTGGAAAAAGGGTTTAAGGGAATTGCTGGATTGGCAAAAAAGCCTTGGGCGATTCGCGTTTATCAAAATCCAGAAACGGTCGTCAAAAAAGCAGGCGGGGCGTTTGGCTCGGTTGAGGGAGAAAACGAGGAAGACGAGGAAGAGAAGATTGTGCCAATTGACGGTGCATATTATGTGCATCGTTTTGGTTCGGACATCGTTCTAAAAGTCGTTTTGCCAGAAAATGGCGGAAATCCCGTAAACGAAAATGAAATCATCAACGACCTAAAACGACCCGACACCGTAAAATTCGATGAAGCGAGAGTACGAAAACTTGCAAAAAGCGGAACGAACGGAAAATACGAAACGATTGGAAGTTACAATCACGTTCCGTCTAACGACGCGATTTTCGTAATCGACGTGGCACAAAACGAAATGAACGCCACTGCAACAATAAATCCGCCAGGAATGGGCGGCGCGGACGTTTCGGCTGACCAAATCAGAAAAGCAATCGAAACGCAAGGCGTTTTGGCGGGAATCTCTGACGAAAAAATCAGCGCGCTCGTGGATTCTCCCGTTTACAACGCGCCTGTTGTGGTCGCCGAGGCGCAGTTGCCAATAAACGGAAAAGATGCGTATATCGTCTACGAATTTGAAACAGACCGTTCAAAATTGAAAGTAAAAGAATCAGATTCGTCTGGAAAAATCAACTTCAAAGAATCGAATCTCGTTCAGAACAGGCTAGAAGGTCAGGTTTTGGCGCGAAAAATTCCTGCGGAAAAAGGCAAGGCGGGAAAAACGCTTTTTGCAAAGTATTTGGAAGCATCGGACGGACGCGACATTCCGCTTCCGCTTGGAAAAAACGTAAAAGTCGGCGAAGACGGACTTACGATTTTGGCGGCTATGAATGGGCAAGTTATGCTCGTAAACGACAAAGTTTCCATTGAACCGATTATGGAAGTCGCTGGCGTTAATCTTAAAACTGGCGGAAACATTAAATTCCTCGGAACTGTTATTGTCAAAGGAAACGTCGAAGACGGATTTTCTGTGGAAGCGAGTGGAAATATCGAAGTTTTCGGCAACGTTGGAAGTTGCAATCTTTCGTGCGAAGGCGACATCGTTGTTTCGCAGGGAATTATCGGACGCGATAGTGGACGAATCGATTGCAAAGGAAGCCTTTGGGCGCGGTTCGTGGAAAGTGCGGAAATCCACGCAGAAGAAAACGTTGTCGTTCAAGAATCCATAATGAATTCCAACGTTTCGGCGCAGAAAAAAATCATTTTGACGGGAAAAAAGGCGCAAATCGTTGGCGGAAAATTGTTTGCCACGGAAATAATCAGCGCGAAAAATATCGGTGCGGGCGGTGCGGAAACGGAATTGACCGTTGGCGTTGATCCACGAGCAAAACATCGTTTGGAGGAACTCCAGGCACTTTCGAGCGAAGATATGCACAGACTTGACGAAATCGAGTTGGAAATAAAATCGCTTGAAGAACAACAAAAACGCCGTCGTTCGCTCCCAAAAGACAAAGAAGAAAGTTTGCAGTCTTTCTATAGAGAACGCGACAGACTTCTCGCAGAAACCGATACATACAACGGTGAAATCTCAGAAATTCAAGAACGATTAAAGGAATTGCGAAACATCGGAAAAGTATACGTTTCTGGAACTGCATTTGCTGGCGTAAAAATCTACATTCGCGACGACAAAGAGGAAGTTCGTTCCGACGTAAAAGCGGCGGTTTATTATTACGACCTCGAAAATCGTTTTATAAAACGCGGAAAGTACGAAGCCCCTGATTTAACAGACGTGAGGGGACCTGATGGCTATAGCTCCAATTGATTTACAAACGATGTATGCCCAAATGGGGCATTTAGCGAAAGTTGTTGCTGACCAACAAAGCGGTCCGCAACTTTCGCAACAACTTCAAGAATCTCGCCGAATTCAGCAAGACGCAGAGCGCGCCAAACAAGTAAAAAAGACGGCTGACAACGAATCAAAAACGATGGTCGTTGGAAAAGACGGGCGACGAGGCGGGAGTGAAACGCCGATTCCTCAAAAAAAGGAAAAGAAAGAAGAAAACGAGGACGCGCCCGAACAGCCTCAAATTTCAGAAATTCGAGAGTCTTTTCTCGGAAATCGAATAAATGTTGAATTCTAAGGCGGAAACGAAATGCCTGTAGCCGTTACAGTTTTTGTAATTGTTTTAAATCTCGTCGCTTGGCTGATTTTTTTCAAAAAGTTCAAGCGACTTTTTTCGACTGACGACATAATTTCTTCCACTCGTGAAGAAATGTCAAAAATGAGCGACGCAATAAATCGCGCTACCGCTCGCGACCTTTCGTTAATCGACGACAAATTAAAAGCGTTGGAAAACGCGAAAAATTCCGTAGAAAAATCGATTTTGGACGCAGAAAAACGAATTTCGGAATTGAATGAAGAAATGTTGCGACGATTGCGCGAATATCGCGAATCGATGGAAGACGCGCGATATTTTTCTCAAGCGAAAAGCCCCGCCATGCAGTACGCGAAAAATTTAAGCCTTGGCGGATTTTCTATTCCTCCGTCGCGGTTACCTGCCGCGCCAAAACCTGCGCCTGTAA
>CAJOEO010000052.1:854-12876 GCA_905233535.1 uncultured Treponema sp. | reverse complement strand
GGATTTGCTTCTTCTTTTGATTTCCTCACCGATTACGATTCCACTTGTGGCGATTGTTAGCATAATCGTAAAAGCGACGAGTGAAGGTCCTGTTTTTTATGGACACAAACGAATAGGTAAAAATGGAAAAGAATTCAAATGTTGGAAATTTCGTTCGATGGTTATGAACGCGGACAAAATGCTCGACAAAATTCTAGCGGAAAATCCAGAAATGCGGGCGGAATGGGAAAGAGACAGAAAATTCACGAACGACCCGCGCGTTACGAAAATCGGTAAGATTTTAAGAAAAACGAGCATCGACGAAATCCCGCAGTTTTTTAACGTTCTTTCGGGCGAAATGAGTTTTATCGGTCCTCGCCCAGTTACGGAATCGGAACTTTCTAGGTACGGGCGAAAACGCGATTTTATTTTGTCCGTTCAACCAGGTTTAAGCGGAATGTGGCAAATTTCTGGCAGAAGCGACACGGGATACGAGGAGCGAATCACGCTCGATTCTTACTATATTCAAAACTGGTCTGTTTGGCTCGACCTTTGGATAATAATCAAAACGGTTTACGTTGTCTTAAAAGGAAAAGGTGCGTATTGATGTTTAAGAAAAAAAAAATAACGGTTGCGCTACTTGCGATTTTTGCGACAAGTGCGGAAGCGGAGCGATATAAAATCGAAGGCACGGATTACGAATTGGAAAAGACGCGCCAATACGCCGTTGAAAACGCGGTAAAAATCGACACAAAGCGCGTTTTTGAAAGCACGGAAGAATTTAATTCGTACATGGACGATTTGCAGAAAAAGTTTACGAACGAGCGCGTTTTTGATTCTGCAACGGTAAGTTGGAGTGCCGTCCATATTGAAGAAGAAAATAAAGAAGAATCAGAGAGCGAGGAAATCGCGAAAACGGAAGAAAGCGACGCAACGGAAACAACGGATTTGGAAACGGAAAAATCTGAAGAATCTGCGGAGGCTCTTTCGTCAACCGATTTGGACAAAGACGAAATAGAGCCGATTATTCCTGTGCGTATAAAAGTCGTTGCAAAAGATTCAAAACATCTTTTAATCGTACCGTATCCAAAGTTTAGTTCAAGCGATGGTTTTAATTTTAAAATCAAAATGAAGGACATGAATTTTATCGGAACGATGAGTCCTTTAACCGCCGATTTGGATTTTTCCATTGAACCAGACGACGAAGACGAAACAAAAGACAACGTGGTTTTTGGAATCAATTTTGATTACGCTTATCCGTTTCCGCTTGGACCTTTTAAATCGTCTTGGAACAATAACTTTGGAATAAATTGGACAATCGGAAATTCCTTGCCAGAATACGATGCCACAACGGGTTTTACGTTTGAATTGCCGTTTGACAATTTTTCGATTGTGTTGGACGTAAGCCAAAGTTTGACGAGGGACACAGAATATTCAAAATACGACGACGAACTATACGCTACGAGCGACGTAAAACTTTCGATTCCCGTTACAGTTGCAAGAATCGACAACTGGGCAGACGTAAAGTGGACACCATACACAGAAGTAGTCGCGAATTATGATTTTGACGGAATCGACAAAAAAAACGACGACCTTTCAAGTCCAACGCTCACTTTTGGACATGAAGTTTCGACGGGGCGTGTAAACTGGGTTGGAAATTTCCGCGATGGAATCGAATTGTCACTTGGACAATCTGTTGGGTACAATTTTCAGCGCGAAAATTATATGCCAAAAGTTACGGCTCAAGCCAAAGCGTACAAGGCGTTTCGTTACGCGGGCGTAAATGCGCGGATTTACACATTTGCCGCAATGAACACGAACGAAAACGTCGGTTCAATGCTTCGCGGAATCAGAAAAAATCAAAAATACGCCGACCTCGACAAAAAGGCTCTTTCGACGAACGCGGCAATCGTGGCAAGTTTGGACATTCCGATTCACATTATTACGACAGATTGGGAAGGTTGGATTAAAAAGATTTTTGGCGAAGAATCTTGGATGGCTGAACATTTTGGCTGGATGCGAACATTTGATTTTGAACTTCAAATTGCACCGTTCGGCGACCTTGCGCTAACGCACAACGAAGTTACGGGAAAAGCGTTCGCCATAAAAGATGGCTGGTACGCGGGCGGAATTGAAGTTTTGGTTTTTCCTAAAAAATGGCGAAGCATTGTTGTTCGTGGTTCGCTCGGAATCGACGCTGGAAGAAAACTAGTAAACAAAGTCGTTCCAAAGTTATTCGATGACAGTTGGAGAAGCGGCGGTTCAGCATACGAAGTTTACATTGGTGTGGGTTTACAATATTAACAAAAAAAAAGCGGTGAAATCACCGCTTTTTTATTTAAGTTCTAAGACGACTTGCTGCCTCGGCTCGCCAATATTCGACTGGCATGGACTTTGCCATTTTTTCAAAAAAACTTTGCGCAATCGTGCTTTTTCCGCGACGCTCCAAACGGTCTGCCATTTGAAACATCAATTCCCAAACGTGATTCTGTTCGCCCCATTCGAGAATGTCGTTATATCTTCCACACATCGAAAGAAAATCCGCAAAAGATTCAAACTTGTAATCTGTATCGCGTTCACTCAAAGTTTCATGGATATGCGTAAACGCTTCGATTGAACCAAGCGCGGAACATTCCAACGCCTGCTCTTCTTTTCCGCGAGATTGATAAACGTTTCCCAATTCGTAAAGCGCAGAAAGCGAACCAACAACGTCCGCTCGAAAAAGCAGAAAGAATCTGTCAACGTCGCTTGATTTGTTTGCGTCCAAAATCCGCAAAAACGCGCTTTTGAAAACGTCGTCTTTGTATTTTGAATCGCTGTCCAAAATCAAAAGAAGTGCCTGCTCGTAATCTTCGCTTGCACTGTAAGAAGACGCACGCCCCGCGCCCAAAATTTTGCCATCGCTATCCAAAACCATTCGCAAAGATTGCTCGTAATCTTTGGAATTTCCAGATTCACGCGCAAGATTTACCATTGCGTACAAAATTTCGTACTGCATATCGGGAATATCCAAAAATTCGCGTTCCCGACGAGCCTTTTCGTAGAATGTATACGCCATTGGGTACTCGCCTTCGAGTTGGTAGATTTTTCCGATTAAAAAATCTGCCTCTGGGTAAACGATTTTTGATTTTACCCATTCAACCATTCGCGACACGGATTCGTTAAAAAAAGATTCGCCATGAAGTTTTAAATAACGATTTACGAGCGCGACCGCGTCTTTTTCGTCGCGTTCATTCAAAACTTTTAAAACTTCCTTAAACTCATCTCCAGCACGACGCACTGCAAGTGGAGAAAGCGCGCTTTCAAGAACGTATGTTTCCCACTCGATTTCTGCGCGTCGGCTATCTTTTGCACGATTCGCTAAATCCATTGCCTCGCCGTAGCGCGCCGTGTCAAACGCAACATTAGCGTTTTCCAAAATTCGCCAAGAATAATCGCCCGAAATGGGACGTTTTGGCGAACTTTGCGCAGACGCAAGCGAACTTACAAAAATTAGCGAAAACGCGATTGATTTAAAACCGATTTTCATAGACTCTGCAATTCCTTTCTGAATTCAGTATCGGCATCTTGAGCGTCTACCGTTCGGACAATTTTTCCTTTGCGGAATATGATTACTTTTTCGCCCGCGCCTGCAATTCCAATGTCGGCGTGCTTTCCTTCTCCAGGTCCATTCACAACGCACCCCATGACCGCCACGGTGATGTCCTTTTTCATGGAAAGAAGTTCGTTTTGCCATTTTTCCATAAATCCGTGAACGTCAAAGCCCAATCGTCCGCACCGCGGGCAAGAAACGAGCGTAACGCCACCTTTGCGAAGTCCACATTCGCGCAAAATTTCAAGCCCCGCAACGACTTCGTTTTCTGGCGAAGACGACAAAGAAACGCGAATCGTCGAGCCGATTCCTTCGCGCAAAAGATGACTGAACGCAAGCGTGGATTTTACGACTCCTGTAATAAGTGGACCTGCTTCCGTTACGCCAATATGTAGCGGTATATCGTATTTTCTTGCAAATTCTTCGTTAGAATCGATTGTTTCTTGTACGCTAGATGCTTTCATACTAACAATAAATTGGTCAAATCCAAGTTCGTCAAAAACCGCAGATTCACGCGCCGCCGTTTCGCAAAGAGCCGTCGCACGCGAGATTTTTCCGTTTTCAACTGCGTCCGCCAAATCGTGTGGCAAACTTCCAGAATTCACGCCGATTCTGATTGCCACGCCTTTTTCTTTGCACCCCGACACGACCGCTTGAACGCGCTCCCGCGCACCAATGTTGCCTGGATTGATTCTGATTGCAGCGACTGGACCTTCGAGGCATTTTAGTGCAAGTCTGTAGTCAAAATGAATGTCCGCAACGAGAGGAACGCTCGTTCGTTTGCAGATTTCCACAAAACTTTCCGCGCTTTTTTCGTCTGGAACGGCAAATCGAATTATGTTGCACCCAAGCGTTTTTAATTGCGCAATTTTTTCCAAAATCGAATCCATGCGCGAAAAATCGTCTTTCACGCCAACGATTCCTTCTTTCCACATCGTTTGAATCGTTACGGGATTTTTTGCGCCAATTAAAATCTTTTCTACTGAATTTCCGCCGATTGAAATTTCTCGCGGTATTTTGAACTGTTTTTCCATGACGCGATTATAACACGAAATCGACAAAAAAATCGGGCAGTGAATATTTTTCAATCCGCCCGATTTTTTACATTATTTTACGGTATTTTATTGAACCGACAAAATATTTTGTCCTGGTGTTATTGTGCCAGATGCAACACTCTTAATGGAAGAATAATCGTCCGAGTTGCAAATAATCATCGGTGTTGTGGTTTTGTATCCTTCCTTTTTGATTCCGTCAATGTCAAAACTTACGAGCAAATCGCCTTTCTTTACGTTGTCGCCACTTTTAACGTGCGCTTCGTAATATTTTCCGTTGAGTTTTATCGTGTCGATTCCAATGTGAAGAAGAATCTCAACTCCGTCAGCGGTTACAAGGTTAATTGCGTGTTTTGTATCAAACACCAAATCGACTTTTGCGTCGCATGGAGCAAAAAGTTTGCCTTCGGTCGGTTCGATTGCAACGCCCTGCCCCAAAACGCCCGTCGAAAATGCTTCGTCTTCAACGTCTTTTAATTCTTTGACAGTTCCAGTCATAAACGCGCCAAAAATCCTCTGATTTGGGGCTTTTGGTTCTGCCGCACCAATTTTGTCAGCCTCTGGCGTTTCAAGGAAAAGTTCAAGGTTCGATTTTACGTTTGCAACGCGCGGTCCGTAGATAACTTGAATGCCGTTGCCCTTGTGGATAACGCCAGCTGCACCGCTCGCCTTTAACACATCGTCGCGAACGAGAGTCGGGTCAACGACCGTTACGCGAAGGCGTGTCGCACAGCAATCGAGGTCAGAAAGGTTCTTCTTGCCGCCCAAACCTTCCAAAACAAGTGCGCTCGTCTGACTTGCTTCTTTTCGCGCATTCACGTCTTTTCGTGTGTAAAGTTTCGTTTCTTCGTCGTCCGCTTCTCGTCCAGGCGTTTTTAGATTCATCTTTACAATCATTGTATAGAATACAAAGTAGTAAACGACCGCATACACAAGACCAACGATAACAACCCAAATCCAGTGCGTTTTTGCATTGCCCTGCAAAATTCCAAAGAGCGTAAGGTCAATCAAACCGCCCGAAAACGTCATTCCAACGCCGACGTTGAAAATGTGCATAAGCATAAACGAAAGACCAGCCAAAACGCAGTGTACACCATACATAACTGGAGCAACGAACAAGAACGTGAATTCAATCGGCTCAGTGATACCTGTCAAAAGAGAGGTGATACCCGCAGAAATAAGGATACTTCCAACAACCTTCTTTTTCTCTGGGCGTGCCGCTTGATACATCGCGAACGCCGCCGCAGGAAGACCGAAAATCATAAACGGGAACTTTCCAGACATAAAGCGTGTTGCAGACACAGAGAATACTTCGGTTGACTTTGAAGCAAGTTCTGCAAAGAAGATGTTCTGCGCGCCCTGAACGAGTGTGCCGTCAATCATAAGTTCTCCACCAAGCGAAGTCTGCCAGAACGGCATATAGAATACGTGGTGAAGTCCAAACGGAATGAGTGCGCGTTCGATGATTCCGTAAATCCAAGTTCCAGCGTAGCCAGAAACGAGAACAAGTTGACCGAGTTGTGCAATGCCGAGCTGAATGATTGGCCACACATAGAACATCACTACACCAACGACAAGGTAAGCGATGCTACAAATAATCGGAACAAAACGAGTGCCTCCAAAGAACGCCACAACCTGCGGAAGTTCAATGTTGTAGAATTTGTTGTGCAGAGCCGCAACGCCCAATCCAACGAGAATACCGCCGAAAACGCCCATTTGCAGCGTCGTAATACCGAGAACAGATGTTGTGGAGTTCGCCGCCATAGCCGAAACGCCACCTTTCGCAGTAATCAACGCGCTAATCGCAGTGTTCATAATGATGTACGAGATTGCGCCCGCAAGAGCCGCAACTTCCTTTTCTTTCTTTGCCATACCGATTGCAACGCCCATCGCAAAAAGAAGCGAAAGGTTTGCAAAAACGGCGTTTCCCGTCTGGCTCATTACGTCGAGCAACGTGTAAAGGAAGTTGCCCTCGTGGATAACACCCGTCAAATGATACGTTGCCAAAGTCGTCGCGTTCGTGAACGAACTGCCGATACCCAAAAGCAAACCCGCAATCGGAAGCAAAGCGATAGGAAGCATAAACGAGCGTCCTACTCTCTGCAACACGCCAAAGACATTGTCTTTCATACTCATAATTTTTCCCCCAATTTTTATTGGACTTTTTTTAATTGCACATAGAGTGCTAGCGTTCTCTATATGCAGATTATCATTGTTAAATCGAACTTTGAATGTCGCTCATCTTTTTTAGATGAATGGCAAGCGAAATAAGTTCGTCGTCATCGATTGCCTTGTCATAAGTGTCAAGGATATATTCTCGAATCTGTTGCGCACACTGAAAATGCTGATTGTACGTTTTTTGCAACATCGTCAAAAAAACAGAATCTTCGCTCAATACGGCTTTCCTCGTAAACTCATTTTTGGAAAGTCTTTGCCACAAAAATCGCAAATGTGTAACAAATCGGGAATAGAAAACCGACGTTTTATCAAATGTTACGCCGTAAAAATGTTCTGCAACGTCCAAAACACCATTCACCAACGCGGAAATATCATTGATTTCGCTCATTTTGCCGTCGTCGCGTGCGTTTATAATGTGCATTGCGATAAATCCCGCTTCGTTTTGCGTCATCGAAATGCCAAGTTTCTCGCGCAACTGCTCCACGCAATATTCTCCAAGAGCAAGTTCCCGCGGATAAGACGCTTGAATCGAATCCAAAAGTTGATTCATCAATTCAATGCCTTGCTTTTTTCGTTCAATGGCGTTTGCAATGTGGTCGCTCAACGTTACGCACAAAGATTCATTCAATGAATGTGGATATGTCGCGCGGATATGTTCAACCATTTCGTTTGCAAACTCCATATATTCTGGCGGAATTTCTTTCAAAAGCGTAATCATCTTTTTTTGAAGTTCCGAATCCGTGATTAAATACGTTTTTGTTACATTTGTGGAATCAACGATGTCTCCGTACTTTTTGCCAAATCCAATTCCTTTCCCAGAAACGATTTGCTCTTTTCCGTCATCATCAAGAACGCAAAGATTATTGTTGTTTATTACTTTCAAAACTTTCATAAAAACGTCCTTATCCACAAAAAAAACCAACTTCTGCGCACTTTCTCTATCACATACTCTACGCATTCAAATACAAAGCGCACGTTGATTGCAATAAAGAAACTGCGTAAAAGTTGGTTATGCCCTTTCGGTAACACTCCAATATATGTTTACCAGTAACTTATGTTTTATAGTATCTATCCCTTTTATTGATTTGTCAAATATTTTTTTTTGATTTTTTTAATAATCTTCAAGTTAAAAAGAAAACGGGCGATTTCTCACCCGTTTTGTTAGATTTTTTAAGAATTTGGAAGCAACTCTTCCAAAGAAAGAACGGCGTTACGCACGCAGTCTTCGCAAGCGCAAAGGACTTTGCCCGTTTTGATTCCTTTTAATTCTCCGCAAAGAAACTGTGCCATTTCCTTGCGTGCAAAGTCCCAAAACCATGCACGCGCCAATTAACGCGCCACACGTTGATTCCATGCACCCCATTCCGCCTGCAAATCCCGCAGAAACGAATTGTAATGGTATATCTGGAAAATACGCTCGCATAACCGCTTGACAACAGTTACATTCGCCACTTTTTTTACAAGACGCAGCGAATTCTGCACGTTCTTCTGCTTGCATAATATTTTAGCCTATAATATCACCAGTATCGAATACATCGCCACATTCTGGACAGAATTTTGGTGGTTTTGTTGGGTCTGCTGGTTGCCACCCGCATTTGTCGCAACGGTAAAGCGGTGCGCCCGCAGGTTTTTTCTTTCCACATTCTGCGCAGAATTTTCCTTTGTTCACTGCTCCACAACTGCACGTCCACCCTTCAGAAGACGAGGCGACGGGTCGCGGTTTTCCGCACTCTGGACAGAATTTTCCTTCGGCGGTAGCACCGCAAGAGCATTTCCAAGAAGACGCTGACGCTTTTGGAGCGGGCGACGGTTGGCTTTGCGCGGCGGCTTGTTGTTGTCCCATTGCGTACAAATTTTGTACGTTAAATCCACCCGCCTGAGAAGCCATGTTCATGCCCATGAAACCTGTCATCGCGCCGCCTTTGTTGTTTGCCGCGTCGCGCATTGCTTGCGCCTGAGCCGATGCAAGCGTTGCCGCTGCCAACGTTGGGTCGCGAAGTGCCGCATTTCGTTGCATTTCTTTTATTGCGCGTTCGTCTTCTTCGTCCGCTTTTAGCGAAGAAACGCCAAACGAAACGATTTCAATTCCGCGAAGGTCTCGCCATTTTGAAGAAAGTTCCGCGTTTAGCGCGTCCGCCATGTCTGTCGTGTGTCCAACAAGCGCGGAATATCGGATTCCTCTTTCTGAAAGTCGAGCGAATGCGGGTTGTAGAGCGGTTAAGAGTTCGCTTTTTAGTTGCCCGTCGATGTTGCTTCGTTCGTAGCGTTCTGTTACGTTTCCGCAAACGTTTGTGTAAAACAAAATCGGATTCACGATTTTGTAAACGTATTCGCCAAAGCATTTTATTCCGATGTCCATGTCAATGCCCGCTCGTTCATCAACCACGCGGAATGGAACGGGAGCGGCAGTTCCGTATTTGTTCCCCATGATGTGCTTTGTGTTTACATAGTAAACACGCTGGTCTTTTGGTGGCTCGCCACCGAACGTAAATCGTTTTCCGATTTCTTTGAACGTTGCAAGAATGCTTGAACCTAAACTTCCTGCAAAAATCGACGGCTCTGTCGAAGAATCATAAACAAATTCGCCTGGCTCTGCGCACAATTCCGCAATTTTTCCGTTGTCAACGATAATCATGCACTGCCCGTCCGCAACCGCAACGACAGAACCTTTTGTAATTATGTTGTCTGTTCCCTTTGTATTTGACGAGCGTTTTCCTGCACGATGTTCGCCTTTTACGACGAGCGTATCATCAGGAATCGAATCGCAGTAGAAAAATTCTTTCCATTGGTCTGCAAGTGTACCGCTAATCGCTCCAAGTCCTGCTGAAATTAATCCCATTTTTTCCCCCTTTATTTATTTTGATGCGCAATAACTTCGCGCGTCTCTCTCTTAAAGTCATCGCTTTGAAACGAAAGACGAACGCCGTCTTTTGCATAATCTTTTGCAGAATCTGCAATGTGGACGGTTTTCATCTTTTTAAAATCGCGCATGAGAAGGAAAATCGCGCCAATTAGCGAAATTCCGCCTCCCCAAAGCGCAAGTTCCGTTTTTTCGGTCGGAAGTTCAACTTCAAGGTATGTTAAGATAATTCCGACGACAACAACGACTACCGCTGAAATTATTAAGTGCATAAAAAATCGCAAAATAGCTTTTGGCGTACTAATCGGAAGCCCACCAACGACTTTTCCCGTTTGACCATTTATCGCGTAAGTGAATTTTTTGTCGTCGTAGCGCGTGTCGAAAGCACGCTTTTTGTAGAATACCCACGAACCGTATCTTCAAGTGCGCGAAGCGTTGAATTTTCACAACGAGTTTTTGCACGAGGAAGGCAATCGTCTTGTGTTTCGTCTGGAATATCCGCAAAAAATCCTGGCAAAAATCCCGTCGAAAAATCAGACAGCGCAGAATAATCAAACGGTTCAATGCTGTCCATTAACGCATTGTCCATTTGTTTTGAAGCGTCAACTGGCACCATAGAAAAATCCATTTCACCAGAACGAGAACATTCATAATGTTTTGTTATTCTTACTGTTTTGTCTCCGCTTCTATGCGAACTACTTTTGGTTGCTCTAAAAACAGCGTCCCCCGATGCTTTTCCGTCGAAGAAATAAAACGGAACATACACGCCTTTCGTTTCTTCAATATGATTCGACTGCGAAAATTTGTTTGGAAGAAGCGGTTTTCCTTTGTAAAAATCTTTGAGAGAACCAACTGCAACTTTCTTTTCGATTTTGAACGGAATTATTAAATCTGGACGATTTGAACCTGCAAATTGAGATTCCACAATCGTTGGATTATCGCAATACGGGCAACTAGTAGAAGCAGTCGTCGGTGTACAAACAATGTTTGCTCCGCAAGACGGACAAGAGTACGATTTTAACCCCTCGGAATCGTCCCCCCAAATATTGTTGGAATCTTCCGACTCGCTTTTGGAGTCTTTGCCGTCATTTTTTTCGGAAAGTGCTGCTTCTAATTCTTCCGCCGAAAACTCGCTGTCGCAATACGGGCATTTTAATTTTCCAAGCGTTGCATCAAAAGCAAGAGGTCCTCCACATGCAAGGCATTGGTAATTTTGAACATTTGCCATTTCTGCTCCTTAAAAGCGCGATTATTCCTGACCGTTCCAACAATATGTGCAGAGTTTGCAATGCTCAAGTCCAGTTGAATCCAACATATCGTCCAACCGATGAAATCGAAGAGTCGTAAAATGCAACTGTTTTCGGATTTCTTCTTGCATTTTTTCGTATTCTGGCGTATTGGGGTCGCAGTATTTTGCAAGCGTTTCTGGCTTTACGTCGTCGCCTTCAAACTGTTTTACAACTCGACGCGCAATCAAATCTAACTCGCTTTTTGAACGACTGAAATTCAAATACTTGCAACCAAACATGATTGGCGGACAAGCGGGACGAACGTGTACTTCCTTTGCACCAGATTTATACAAAAAATCAGTAGTTTCTCGAAGTTGCGTTCCTCGCACAATCGAATCGTCAATCAAAAGAATGCTTTTGTTTTTGATGAGTTGCGTTACGGGAATGAGTTTCATGTGCGCAATCAAATTCCGTTGCTCTTGATTTACGGGCATAAAACTTCGTGGCCAAGTCGGCGTATACTTGATAAATGGACGTGTAAACGGAATGCCCGCCTCGTTTGCATAACCGACCGCGTGAGCCGTTCCGCTATCGGGAACACCCGCAACGCAATCGGGGTGGATTTCGTTAATTTTGTCGCGTTTTGCAAGGTATGCACCGCAGTTATAGCGCATTACTTCAACATTCACGCCTTCGTAAGTCGCTGTCGGATAACCGTAATAAATCCAAAGGAAAGTACAGATTTTCATTTCTTTTTGAGGTTGTTGCAAAATCTCGTACTGGTCTGCACTTACAAAAACGATTTCCGCAGGTCCAAGTTCGTGTTCGTCTGTATAGCCAAGATTTGAATAGGCAAAGTTTTCAAAACTCAAACAATGCGCAACGACAGAACCTGATTCGTCCTTTTTGATACCAATTTGAAGAGGTGTTCGTCCAAGTTTGTCGCGTGCGCCGTAAATTCCTTTTGGGGTGGCGATTAGCATTGTAATCGAACCTTTGATTTTTGATTGAACGTATTTTATTCCGTCAACGATTGAATTTTGTGTATTCAACATTGCCAAAATCAATTCCGTTTGATTGATTTCGCCACCGCTCATTTCAAGGAAAACATTTCCAGCCGACATCAATTCAG
>CAJOEO010000052.1:0-828 GCA_905233535.1 uncultured Treponema sp. | reverse complement strand
GAAATACAACCAATTCCAATCTGACCTTTCATCTCCGCAATGTCATTTTCAAACTTTGTTCGGAACGGAGAATTCTGAATGTTGTGAATTGCACGCTGAAAATGTCCAGCTTCCCGCCAAATCGCAATTCCTCCACGCCTTGTTCCCAAATGCGAGTGATAATCAACACCGAAAAATACGTCAAGAGAGCAATCGTCCTTTGATACTACACCAAAAAGTCCACCCATAAAAAATTCCTTTTATCTATAAACATAAAACGCCTCCACAAAAGGGAGGCATTTTTTTTCACAACAACATCGACTACTGAATCATTCCGAAGACCATTGCGAAAAGAGCAACCGTTTCACAAAGACCTACGACCATGATGTACTGCGAAAAGCCCTTGCCAGTTTCGCCAAGTGCATCAGAACCCGCAGCACCCGCTTTTCCCTGCGCAATCGCAGAAAAACACATCGCAAGACCTGCCGCAATTCCAAGACCAAGAGCGAACGCTGGGTCAAGCGCACCCGCTTCGACCTTGCCTTTCATCGAATTCATAAGCAAGAATCCGTATATTGTCTGGGTCAAAGGCGCACCTGCAAAAACCGTCAAAATGAATGGAGCAGGTTTGTTTGCCATATAGCACCGCTTCCAAGCACCAATTGCGCCCTGACCTGCAGCACCAATTCCAATCGCCGAACCAATAGCAGCAATTCCCATTACGACCGCCGCACCAACAAAACCCCAAAAATTCGGACTCATAAGTATACTCCTTCTTGTATATCCTTTATTTTTACCGCTTAGCAAATGCTTTTTAGCGATATAACCATTTTTATTACTCGCGGAACG
>CAJOEO010000051.1:16510-17946 GCA_905233535.1 uncultured Treponema sp. | reverse complement strand
AGAAGTTGTTTTATCATTTCAAAGCGTTTATTTCTGCTTTGTATTTCATTAATCATAAAACTTTTCTTCTTCCAGCATACCTTTCGTAACACCACCGAATTTTCAAAAACGCGCGGCTTTGACTTTCGTTTTCGTCTGTCAAATGTTCGGTGGATTATTTTTCGAGTAGGTCGAAAAGTGTTTGTTTTATGCCGAGCGTTTTCATCAATTCGCTTGCGCCGTTTTGGGATTTCGTTTTTTGGGAGTCTAAAACCGCACGAATCAAAAGATTTTTTGGCGTGTTTTCAAAATCTACAAACTCTAAAATCTGAACGCGATACCCCGCGTTTTCCAAAATTTCTGCGCGTAGAGCGTCGGTGGCAAGGGCGGAAAATCGTTCTTTGATTATGCCAAAGCGCAAAAGTGGTTCAAACGCGCTCATTTCCGTGGCGGACGATTTGGAAAGTTGCGCGTTTATTTCGTGTTGGCAGCACGGCACGCTCAAAATCGCGCTCGCGCCGTTTTTTACGGCGTACGAAAGTGCGTAATCGGTCGCCGTGTCGCAAGCGTGGAGCGTAATCACGATGTCGGGCGCGAATGCGGAAAACGTCGCAATGTCGCCAACGCCAAATTTCAGCGTGGAAAGATTCATTTCGTTCGCCATTTTTGAACAAAAATCGATTACGTCCGCTTTTAAGTCGAGTCCAAAAACTTCGCAGTCGATTTTTTTGATTTCGCTCAAAAAATAATGAACGGCGAAAGTCAAATACGATTTTCCAGAGCCAAAATCCAAAATGCGAAGCGGCGTTTTGTCGCCTTTTTCTTCGCGTTTTTTCAAAACGTCGCCGAGAACGTCGCTAAAAATTTCCAAAAATCGATTTATCTGACGGAATTTGTCGAATTTTTGCGCAATAACTTTTCCGTCCGCACTCATAATTCCAAGCCGAACCAAAAACGGAATCGGCTCGCCTTCGTTCAAAATCCGCCGTTTTTGTCTGTCGTTTTGCGAAATATTTTTGAAATTCACATTTTGATTTTTGAGTTTTTTTTCAAGTCGCGTGATTTTTCCTTTTTTGTTCGCAAGAATTTGCGTTTCGCCGTCGTCGCGCAAAATCACACACGCGCGAAAAGTTTTTCCTGCGTGGTTTTCTATAAAATCCAAAAGTTCGCTTTGCGAGATTTTTTTGTGAAAAACTTGAGTTTTTGTGAACGATTGCAAAAAATAATCGCCGTCCGACGTGGCGAGTTTTTTAACTTTTATGCGAACGAACGGTTTTCCCAAAATTTCTTCGACGTTCGACACGGGTTTTGAAAATGCTACAGAAAAAATCATGGCTTTATTATAGAAGAAAATCGAAAAAAAAAAATCGTCCGCAAATGCAGACGATTTTTTCAAAAGCCGATTACGCGAAAATCGGGCGAACGTTGATTACGCTTTCAAGTGCGTTTAGTGCGCC
>CAJOEO010000051.1:0-16354 GCA_905233535.1 uncultured Treponema sp. | reverse complement strand
CATATGCTACTGCCTCCAAAAAGTCGCGAAGTTCTTTAACCGCCATAATCGCGCAGTTGTCTTCCGCCTCTGGCGTAGACGCGCCCAAATGCGGTAAGCAAATGACTTTCGGATTTGAAAGAAGAGCCTCGTCAGCAAAATCCGTTACGAACGACGCAACTTTTCCCGCGTCAATCGCTTGCAAAATGTCCGCGTTGTTCACCAATCCGCCACGCGCAAAGTTTACGATTCGAACTCCGTCTTTCATCGTTTTGAGCGACGAAGCGTTAATCATTCCCTTTGTGTCGTTCGTCTGCGGAACGTGGAGCGTGATGTAATCCGCCTTCGCGTAGATTCCTTCCAACGTTTCAGAATATTTCACGTCGCGATTCAAACTCCACGCGGCTTTTACAGAAAGGAACGGGTCGTAGCCGATTACGTTCATTCCG
This sequence comes from uncultured Treponema sp., assembly GCA_905233535.1. Taxonomy (GTDB): domain Bacteria; phylum Spirochaetota; class Spirochaetia; order Treponematales; family Treponemataceae; genus Treponema_D. The sequence goes on along the minus strand of CAJOEO010000051.1, from coordinate 15,926 downwards.
AGGTCGATTGCCGCGTTTGCAACAAGCGCGCCGATTGCGCCAAGTCCAACCACGCCAAGCGTTTTGCCTTTTAGTTCAGGACCGACGAATTTTGATTTGCCTTTTTCCGCCAACGTTGGAATTTCGTCGCCTTTTCCTTTTAATTCCGTTTCGACCCATTTGTTCGCGCTAAGAGCAGGACGACTTGACAAAAGAAGAGCCAAAATCACGAGTTCTTTGACCGCGTTCGCGTTTGCGCCAGGCGTATTAAAAACGACAACGCCTTTTTCCGCGAGTTTGTCGCACGGAATATTGTTCGTTCCCGCGCCCGCACGCGCAACCGCTTTTACGCTCGTCGGCAAAACCATTTCGTGCATATCCGCCGAACGAACAAGAATCGCGTCCGCGTTATTAATGTCGGTCGCCACCTCGTAATTGTCGCGCGGCAATTTATCCAAACCAATCGCGCTAATTTTATTCAACGTCTGAATCTTATACATTTTTTTCTCCATTTTTTTCAGAATTTTTCCGCGGTGGTTGAGCTTGTCGAAACCACCGATGAGCGAAGTCGAAGTACGATTTATTTGTTTTCTTCCGCAAACTTTTTCATAAATTCGACCAATGCTTTTACGCCGTCAAGCGACATCGCGTTATAAATCGACGCTCGCATGCCGCCAACCAAACGATGCCCCTTGAGGTTCACGAGTCCCGCTTTTGCAGCCTCTTTGACGAATTTGTCGTTGATTTCCTTTTCCTTTGCGATTGCTGCCTCGTCCGTCGAACCTGTTGAGTATTTTGTGAGGAACGGCACGTTCATAAGTGAGCGACTTCCTTTTTCTGCCGTTGCGCGATAAAAATCCGACGAATCCAAGAAATTGTATAGGTATTCCGCCTTCTCGCGATTGCGCTTCGCCATTCCTTCCGCGCCACCGTTCTTTTCAATCCAGTGAAGAACTTTTCCGAGGACGTAAATTGTATAGCATGGAGGTGTATTGTACATTGAACCGTTGTCTGCGTGCGTTTTGTAGCAAAGCATTGTCGGCGTGCCTGGCAAACAATTTTCCACATCTTGAATCAAATCCTCTCGAATTATGACGAGTGTAACGCCCGCTGGCGCGAGATTTTTCTGCGCACCCGCAAACAAAAGCCCGAATTTTGAAACGTCCAACGGCTCAGAAAGAACGCACGACGAAATATCTGCAACGAGTGGAATGTTTCCCGTGTCAGGCAAATACTCGTAATGTGTTCCCATAATGGTATTATTAAGGCATATATATGCGTAATCGTAATCGCCTTCGATTTTTTCTACACGCGGTATGTATGAATACCCCTTATCCTTACTTGACGCGAGTACGTCAACATTAATTCCGAGGTGTTTTGCTTCTGCGGCCGCTTTTTTTGCCCAAACGCCCGTTTCAATGTACGCCGCTTTTTTGTGTTTGATTCCAAGATTTTGTGCGACCATCGCAAATTGCGTTGAACCGCCACCTTGAACAAAAAGAATTTTGTAATTTTCGGGAACGTTCATCAATTTTCTGACCATCGCTTCCGCGTCCTGAATAATCGGTTCAAACGCCTTTGAACGATGGCTCATTTCCATAACGCTTTGCCCAGTCGTGCCGTATTCAAGCATCTCTGCGGCACATTCTTTCAAAACGTCTTCTGGCAAACACGATGGACCTGCCGAAAAATTATAAACTCTTGACATTTTTCACCTCTGTTTTTGATTTAAATTGATTTCCTGTGATTTTTTTCACAAAAGATAGAACGATTTTAGCCGTTTTTAGATAACTTGGTCAACTCGTCGAACGATTTTTGCAAAAATTCAAACAAAATTCTGTGAAATTTTGAACAGAAAATTATATTTGAAAAAACTTATTTTGCTTGACAACAATAAATCGCCATGATATTTTTGAGAAAACCTATAGAAAGGCTAGGAAAAAGGAACAAAAAAAATGACGGGTACGCTTTCTGACAATCTCAAAGAAATCACGCATAAAATAATGTTTGATTATGCAAAAGGACGCGCGATTGACAATCTTGAAATCCACGACCAGCCGAACCGCGACGAAGTTGTGGAATTGTCGGAAAAATTCATTCGGATTTTGTTTCCTGGATATTATAAAAACACGGTTTTTAAGGTTTTTAGCCCGCAAAATTCACTCGCTGTATTGCTGGAAGATGTTACAATCAATCTAAAAAAACAAATTTCGCTCGCGCTAAAAAGCTATCACCCTGGCGAAGAAATTCCTGCAAAAAAATTGTGCCAGGCTTCCGAAGAAATCACGCTTGATTTTTTGAAAACGATTCCAAAAATCCGCGAACTTGTTGACACGGACGTTCAGGCGGCTTTGGACGGCGACCCAGCGGCAGAAAACGCGGCGGAAATCATCGTTTCGTATCCTGGACTTTACGCGACGGCTCTTCATCGCCTTGCGCACGAACTTTACGCGCTTTGCGTTCCGCTCGTTCCGCGGATTATGAGCGAATACGCGCACAGCCAGACGGGAATCGACATAAATCCAGGCGCGAAAATCGGCAGATATTTTTTTATTGACCACGGAACGGGAATCGTAATCGGCGAAACGAGCGAAATCGGCGAAAACGTCAAAATCTATCAGGGCGTAACGCTCGGCGCGCTTTCAACGCGGGCGGGGCGAAATCTGAAAGGCGTAAAACGGCACCCTACTATAGAAGACAATGTTACGATTTATTCGGGCACGTCGATTTTGGGCGGCGACACGATAATCGGCGCGGGGTCTGTAATCGGCGGCAATGTTTTTATCACAAAATCCGTTCCGCCGAACACGCGCGTAAGCGTAAAAAATCAAGAACTGCGCTTTGACGAAGGACGAAAAATCGTATCAAACACCGAACTCGACGAATCTTGGTTCTACTCGATTTGACGGAAGTTTCGGCTTCGCTCAACTACCACGAGTTTTGCGAAAGCAAAATCTTGGCTGGAAAACTCCAAACGAGGTTGCTGCTTAAACTGTCCTAAAATTTGGGGTCAGTTCACGCTTTTGAGTAGAGGGGTTGTTCCTCCCCCAAAGAAAGCGGAAAGAATTGTTGACAAGAAAGGTGGGAAATGTTAATATCCTACTATACCGATAGAAAATAGAGGTTTTTATGAAACTCGTAGATTTTGTTGGAAATACGCCGCTCATTCCGATTGAAAAATTGAATCCGCAGAACGAAAGCGTGAAAATTTTTGCGAAAGCGGAATTTTTCAATCCGTCTGGCTCGGTGAAAGACCGTGCGGCAAAAGCTATGGTTTTGGACGGCTTAAAAAGCGGCAAACTCACAAAGGACAAGATTCTAATCGACGCGACGAGCGGAAACACGGGAATTGCGTATTCGTTTTTGGGTGCGCTTTACGGTTTTCGCGTGTGCCTTGTGATTCCCGCGAATGTGAGCGGTCTTAGAAAAAATCTGATGAAATCTTACGGAGCCCAAATCATCGAATCCGACCCGCTCGAAGGTTCGGACGGCGCGTATTTTATGGTTCGCGACATCGTTTCAAAAAATCCCGAAAAATATTTTTATCCCGACCAATACAACAATCCTGCAAACTGGAAAGCGCATTACGAAACGACCGCCGAGGAAATTTGGAAGCAGACCGACGGCAAAATCACGCATTTTGTAACTGGCGGCGGAACGACGGGAACTTTTACAGGAACGAGCAGGCGGCTTCGCGAACTCAAAAGCGACATTCACACGATTTTGATGCAGCCCGACGGACCGTTCCACGGAATCGAAGGAAACAAACATCTTGAAACAACGGAACGCCCAGGCATTTTTGACGACAGCCTTGTGGAAAAAATCGTTCCCGTGGCGACGGAAACGGCGTACGACATCGTTCATCGTTTGGCGCGCGAAGAAGGCATTTTGGCGGGAATCAGCTCAGGCGCGAATGTGGCGGCCGCGCTGGAAATTGCAAAAACCGCTCCCGCGGGTTCTTTAATCGTTACGATTTTGTGCGACGCGGGCTATCGATATTTGGACGAAGGCGTTTGGGGGAATTTTCTATGATTCGCATTTCTTCAGAATTGATTTCCGAAATCAAAGCGCACGGCGAAAAAACTTTTCCGAACGAATGTTGCGGAATCGTATTCGGCACGCTTGACGAAGCGGGCAAAGACGGAAAATCGAGCATAAAAACGGCGGCAGAAATCCGCAAAATCGAAAACGAATTCGACGACGGCGAAAAATTCCACCGATTTTTGATAACCGAAGAACAGATGTTCAAAGCGGAACTTTACGCTCGAAAGCACGGCTTTGAAATCGTCGGGATTTACCATTCGCACCCCGACTGCGCGAGCGTTCCCAGCGAATACGACAGAAGCCACGCCGTTCCGCTTTATTCGTATTTGATTACGAGCATTTTGGGCGGAAAAGCCGCGGACATTCAAAATTGGACGCTCGAATGGAACGGCGAAAAAAACGACAACATTTTTGTCGCCGAGGATTTCGAGGAAATTTAAAACGGACATTGGGCGAAAAACGCGGATATTGAGGCTCTCGAAATGTCCGACTAATACCACGAATTTTGCGAAAGCAAAATCTCGCAGAAAACGTTTCAGCGTTTTCAGGTTTCGACTACGCTCAACCGCCGAGAAATTGCGCTCAACCGCCGCAACGGACATTGGGCGAGAAACGCGAGAAACAGGAGGAAAAAATGGCAGTTACAGTTTTGATTCCAACGACGCTCAGGGCGTACACGGAAAGAAAATCAGAAATCGACCTTGAAGGCGAAACGGTCGGCAAGGTTTTGCAGAATCTTGTGTCGCTGTACCCCGATTCAAAAAAATCGCTTTTTGACGAGGAAGGAAAACCGCGTTCGTTCGTGAATGTTTTTTTGGGCGAAACGAACATCAAAAATCTGAACGGGCTTGATTCTGAAACGAAAAACGGCGACACGATAATGCTCATTCCTGCGATTGCGGGCGGGAGGCGTTAATGGACGAAAGCATAATCGAAGACGAGCGGACAAAACCTCTTTCAAACGACGAAATCAAGCGTTATTCGCGCCATCTTCTTCTTCCAGAAGTGGGCGTTGACGGTCAGGAAAAAATCAAGGCGGCAAAAGTTCTAATCGTGGGTTTGGGCGGACTTGGCGCGCCGCTTGCGCAATATTTGGCGGCGGCTGGAATCGGAACGCTTGGACTTTTGGATTTTGACACTGTGGAAGTTTCCAATTTGCAGAGGCAGATTATCCACGGAACGCGCGATGTGGGGCGGCCGAAAGTCGCTTCGGCGCGAGACGCAATCAAGCGGATAAATCCGAATGTGAATGTGGAAATGCACAATTTCGCGCTCACAAAAGAAAACGCGCTTGAACTTTTTTCGCGCTACGATGTGATTGCAGACGGAACGGACAATTACAACACGCGGTATTTGGTAAACGATGCGTGCGTTTTGCTTGGAAAGCCGAATGTTTCGGCGGCGATTTATCAGTTTGAAGGGCAGGCGAGCGTTTATTTTGCAAAACGCGGACCGTGCTATCGATGCGTTTATCCCTCTCCGCCGCCACCGGGGCTTGTTCCTTCTTGCGGCGAAGGTGGCGTAATCGGCGTTTTGCCAGGAATCATCGGCACGATTCAAGCGACTGAAATCATCAAACTCATAATCGGCGGAGCAAAAACGCTCACGGGACGGCTTTTGCATTTTGACGCTTGGAATATGAAATTCCGCGAACTCAAACTCGAAAAAAATCCCGACTGTCCGATTTGCGGCAAAAATCCAACGATTACGAAACTCGATTCAATCGACTACGAAGAATTCTGCGGACTCAAAAAGAAAAAGCAGGAAGACGAGCAGGTTCACGCAATCGAGCCGCGCGAATTAAAGCGCAGACTTGACGCGGGCGAAAAAATCAACATCGTTGACATTCGCGAGCCGCACGAGCGGGCAATCGTCAAATTTCCGAACGCGATTGTAATTCCAATCGGGCAACTCTCGCGCAGGCAGAACGAACTCGATTCTAGCGCGGACACCGTTTTTATCTGCAAAGAAGGCAAGCGGAGCATTCTTGCAGTTCGCACGATTTTGGAAGCGGGCTACAAAGGCGCGTGCTTCAACCTAAAAGACGGAATCAACGGCTGGTCGCGCGATGTAGACCCGTCGTTCCCGCAATACTAGCGCGGTTTGCTCACTGAACGAAAAAATGCGCTAAATCGCCACGAGTTTTGCAAAAAATCACCGCGAAGTTTGAAAAGAAAAAATGCCACAGGAGGAAAAAATGGCAGAAGAAGAAAAAATCAACGCACTCGGCGCGAATGCCGCGTACAATCTTGCGAATGTTACAAAAACTGCGCCGCAGTACGGCGCACTCACGCCAAAATGGCTCACTCGATTTTTGGAATTCAAAGGCTTGGAAACTGGACTTTATCGCGTAAACAAAGTCGTGGAAGGCGAAACTCCGCTTGATGTGCTTTGCAGCGCGACAAAAAAAAGCGACATCATTCCGCAAGGCTTTGTGCAGTACGAAGAAAAGCCGCGTGAATATATACTCAATTCGATTTCTACGATTTTGAATGTGAATACGGCTGTCGAAGATGTTTATTCTGCTCCTTACGACCAAGTGAAAGAACAACTCAATCTTGCAATCGAGTCTTTGCGTGAGCGTCAGGAAAGCCAACTTATCAACAACGACGACTACGGACTTTTGAAAAATGTCGCGGAAAGCCAACGCATTCAGACGATTCGCGAAGACGGTCGCCCAACGCCCGACGATTTGGACGAATTGATTTCAAAAGTGTGGAAAGAGCCGAGTTTCTTTTTGGCGCACCCGCGGGCAATCGCGGCATTCGAGCGCGAAGCGACGCGGCGCGGCGTTCCTCCAGTAACGGCGAACATTGCGGGCGGAACTTTCCTTACTTGGCGCGGAATTCCAATCGTTCCGACCGACAAACTTTTGGTGGACGGACTTAAAAAACCGACAAGCAAAAGCGGAAAAACGAACATTCTTCTTGTTCGCACGGGAGAAGCGAAACGCGGCGTTGTGGGGCTTTTTCAGGCGAATCTCAAAAACGAAGCGAGCCGCGGACTTTCCGTGCGCTTCCGCGGAATCGACGACAAAGGCGTTGCCTCGTATTTGCTTTCGCTTTACTGCTCGGCGGCAATTTTGGCAGACGACGCTCTTGCCGTTCTCGAAGATGTTGAAGTAGGTAACTACTATGATTACGGCGAGTGATTTTTCGCTAAAATCGCTTGGACTTCCATCGGAAAGCGAAATCGAAGCGATGGCTGGAAATCTTTTTGCAGATTTTGATTCAGAATCTTGCGCGAACGGAATCGCTGATTTTTTTGAAAAAGGCGACGCGCTCGTAATCGAGCGGGCGGTGCAAAAATCCGCGCGTTTTTTGCAGAACGACGATTTTGAAAACGCCGTTCAGTCGCTCGTTGAAAATTACGCTGGCTCAAAAATCGATTTTCAGAATTCCAAATCTGAAAATTTGCCTCCTCGCGCTCCGATTGTGGTTTCAAAAGCGCAGGCATGGACGAGTCGTTCACCAAGGAAATCGAGAAGAGCATCACCCGCCGCTGCAAGACCGTGCAGGAAGTCCAGACGTATATGTACCAGTTCCAGGGCTTCACTCAGGACCTGCTGATGCTGACGACGAACTTGATGCAGTACAAGCTGCGTATTCCCAGCATCTTCAAGAAAACCATCTATTCCGCTACCGAACAGACGGTTAACGAGGGCGATGTTATTGATTTATACTTAAACGACGACCTGCTTAAAGAAAAAACAAAGCACTATGATTTTATCGGTGCGCCGAGCGCGCAAAATATCGTTTTTGTGCGCGGAACTACCGAAGCGATAAATCTTGTGGCGAATGCGTATGTCAAGCAATATTTGACTCCTGGCGACGAAATCATTTTGACGATTTTGGAACATCACGCGAACATCGTTCCGTGGCAGTTAATCGCGCAAGAAACGGGAGCGGTAATCAAAGTCGCGCCCGTGGACGAAAGCGGGCAAATAATTTTGCGCGAATACGAAAAACTTTTTTCGCCACGCACAAAATTCGTTTCGGCGACGCAAGTTTCAAACGCGCTCGGAACGATTACGCCAGTCGCGGAGATGATTCATATTGCGCACAGGCACGGCGTTCGGATTTTGATTGACGGAGCGCAGAGCGTGGCGCATATTCCCGTGAATGTGAGTGCGCTCGACGCGGATTTTTTCGTGTTTTCGGGACACAAAATCTATTCGCCCACTGGAGTCGGCGTGGTTTACGGAAAGTCGGAACTTTTGGAAGCGGCTCGTCCGTATCACGGCGGTGGCAATATGATTTTGGACGTAACTTTTGAACGGACGATTTACAACGAAGCCCCCGCGAAATTCGAAGCGGGAACGGCGGCAATCGCGCAGATTGTGGGACTTGGAACGGCGTTGGAATATGTTTCGTCGATTGGAATTGCAGAAATTGGACGCTACGAACACGAACTCACGCAATACGCGCTCGGCGAAATGAAAAAAATCCCAGGGCTGCACATCGTTGGAAACGCGACGGAAAAAGCGGGCGTTCTTTCGTTTGTGCTGGACGGACACGACATTTTTGAAATCGGCGAGTATCTTAACAAGTTCGGAATTGCCGTGCGTTCGGGGCATCACTGCGCCCAGCCGATTTTGCGTCATTTTGGACTAGAAGGCACGGTGCGCCCGACGCTTGCGGTTTACAACACCACCGAAGACATCGACGAAATGGTTAGAGTGTTGTGGAGTTTGAAATAGTGGCAAAAACGACATAATCAAAATAAAGAACCTCTCAATTCACGCGGGAATTTTGAAAAAACAATTTTCTCGCGTGTTTTTGCATTCATCATTTTGAATAAGAACACGTTGGATAGAGCGTAGTCGAAACCACCGCGTTTACTCGTCAATTTTCTATGGAATCGATTGTTTTTCCTGAGTCGTTTAACATCAGCGCGATTGTTTTTGCGGCTGTAATCAAAATGTCCATGTCGCACCGTTGCCAAATTCGCGCGCTCGTGGAATCCACGCGCAACATTCCGTAATTTACGTTGCGACACGAAATCTCGCAGTTAAACGTGGATTGGATACCTTGTTCTTTGTATTCTGTTTGCAAGCGCGGTTGTTGTTGCTTGTCCAAATTTTGCGCCTTGTTCGTGTAAAAAATATCGCTCGCAGAATTTATGTTGTTCCGAATCAACGCAAGGTCAATCGCTCTAAACGATTGATTTCGTGAAAGTTCATGCGTTTTTTCAAAGTGAATTTTATTATCGTTTGTTTGAATACAGATATGGTCTAACATAAGATACGAACTAAAGAATGTAAATAACGCACGAATCCCATCTGAAAGTCCAGTTTCCATTGTTAAAAGTCTAAAAACTAATGAATGTAGATACATGGAAGACAGAGATTTATCGTTTTCTGAATGTAAATTCAAACTCGCGTGTTTTTCTGGCAAATAAATTATAAAGCAGTTGCGACCTTTCGTTTTTCCGCGATAAAGAGCCTTGTCTGCCATTTCAAAAATTTCGTCGTAGGTCGCGCCGTTTTTTGGAAAACGCGAAACGCCCATCGTTACCGTAACAAAAAGCCCTTCAAATTCGGGGATTTCGCCGTTGTTCATCGTGATTCTTAGCGAACGCAAAATCGACCAAACCGCGTCGTAATCAACCATTCCTTGAAGAATAAAAATGAATTCGTCGCCACCAAATCGTCCAACCGCGCCGTGTTCGCTCAAAATATCTTGGATTCTATTTGAAACCGTTTTTATAATTTTGTCGCCAGCAATATGCCCGTATGAATCGTTTATGTATTTGAAATTGTCAATGTCAATCAACCCCAAACTAAAAGGTTCTCCACGCGAAACGAGTTCTCCCGCAAATTCCACAATCACCTCGCGGCTGTAAAGTCCTGTAAGATTGTCCCGCGCCCGTTCGATTTTGAAGAAATCGTCCATAGTTTCCTCCCGTTTGCCGATTTTTATTTTTTTACGATTGCTTCCAAAGTTTGTCCCGTGTATTCAAGAATTAGCGCGATTGTTTTGCCAGTCGTCAGCAAAATGTCCATGTCGCCGTACTGCCAAATTCTAAAAGAATCTTCGCCGCCCGTCATGTCCGCACGCAACATTCCAAAAGATTTTCCTTTGGCGACCAAATCCACAAAACACGTCGAAGAGATTTTTTGAGAACGCAATTCGTCATATAAATCGTGTCTTCCAGAAAGTTGAAGTTGTTTTATCGTGTTCATGTAAAACATTTCCACCGTTCGATTTATGTCGCTTCGGATTAAAGAAAGCGGAATCGGCTTAAATTCCTTGTTTTTTGCAAGCGGGTGAACTTTGTTAAAAAACATTTCGTTTTCTGTTTGCAGACAAATATGGTCTAACATAAAGTAAGAACTTAAAAAATCAAACAAATTATTTATGCCAGTCGTTAAATCGCTAACTTTTGTCAGATTATTAAATACAATCGAATGAAGATACATCGACGAAAGTTGCTTTTCTTTTTCTTTTTTTAGAACGATGTTCGCGTGTTTTTCGGGCAAATAAATTATAAAACAGTTGCGACCTTTTGTTTTTCCGCGATAAAGTGCTTTGTCTGCAACTTCAATCAATTTGTCGTAATTTTTTGCATTTTCGGGAAAACGCGCAATTCCCATCGTAATCGTAACGTGAAGTTGGTCTAGCCCCGCGATTTCGATTTCGCTCACCTTTACAAGAATTTCGTGGCAGATTTTCCAGATTTCATCGTAATTTACAGTATCTTTTAGAAGAATTATGAATTCGTCGCCACCAAATCGCCCGACTTCGCCGTCGTTTCCAAGTTGTTTTTTTATTGAAGTGGCAACCGCGCTGATTATTTTGTCGCCCGCAATATGTCCGTATGTATCGTTGACGTATTTTAAGTTGTCGATGTCAACTAACGCCATGCTAAACGGAATTCCAACGGAAATCAATTTGTTCATGTAGGCGACCATCACGTCGCGACTAAAAAGGCTCGTTCCCGTGTCGATTGAAAGACCTGGATTGTCAAAAAAATCGTCCATAAAAAAATAATAGCACCGAAAATGAGAATTTTGAAGTAAATCAACGGATTCAACAAAATTTGGCAGATTTAAAAGACGTATGCTATAATTTTTTATCACGATTTTGGAGAATCTTATGAAAGAATTTTCGATTACCGATTTTGGCGGAAAAAGTGGTGGAACTTTTGACAACACAAACGCTTTTGCTATGGCAATCGCCGAAATTGCTCGAAACGAAGGCGGCACGCTCAAAGTTCCGTCTGGCTTGTGGAGCGTTGGCGCGATTTCGCTAGGAAGCGACATGACGCTTGAACTTGAAGAAGGCGCGGAACTTTCGTTTTTGACCGAACCCGCTCCTTTATGCTAATGGCAAAAAAAATGTTATTGTAAAGGGAAAAGGCACTCTTAACGGAAACGGTAAATCTTGGTGGGAATTGAAACGTACAAAAAAAGCGAACGGACAAAATTGTCCAGAAGAACCATACGAAAAACTACTCGCCATGATGAATCCTGGATACCTTGAACAGCCAGGCGGTGGCGGCGGACGAGAAATTCAATTTTTGCGACCGAGCCTTGTGGAATTTATGAATTGTCAAAACGTTACGCTCGAAGGCGTAAAAATCAAGGATTCGCCGTTTTGGACTGTTCACCCACTTTACACAAAACATCTTGTTTTGAAAGATTTGCACATTGAAAATCCAGCCGACGCGCCGAACACCGACGGAATCGACGTGGATTCTTGCGAAGACGTGCAGATTCTAAATTGTTTTGTTTCTGTTGGCGACGACGGCATTTGTCTAAAAAGCGGTTCTGGACCTGACGGAATCCGCGTAAATCGTCCAACAGACGGCGTTGTGATTCGCGGTTGCACGGTGCGAAACGCGCACGGCGGAATCGTTTTGGGTTCGGAAACGGCTGCGGGAATTCGGCACGTTTTGGCGGAAGATTGCGACCTTAATGGCACGGACCGCGGAATCAGAATTAAGTCGAGGCGCGGACGCGGTGGCGACATTTTTGACATTGAACTCAAAAATCTCAAAATGGAAAACAACCTTTGTCCGATTGCTCTCAATATGTACTATAAATGCGGAATCACCGATACAAAATCACCGTTGTTTAGTTTGGAAAAACAGCCCGTTACGGCGGAAACTCCGCGGATTCACGACGTAAAAATCAGCGGAATCAAAGCGACTTCTTGTCGAGCGAGTGCGGGATTCATTGCGGGTTTGCCCGAAATGCCAATCGACAATTTGGAGATTTCCGACTGCTATTTTTCAACGGACGAGTCGAGCGCAGAATCTCCGATGAACAGCGATATGTTCTACGGGCTTCCTGTAGTTACGGAAAAGAGTTTTAGAATTCTCAACGCGCCTGGCGCGAAGTTCAACAACGTAAAAATCGAAGGTCCAAAAGAAGCCTTCATTTACAAATAACGCGCAATAAAAAAGAAGAAAGATGTCTGATTTTTCAGGCATCTTTTTTTATGGTGCGACTTTTTGAAAAAATCGACTATAATTTTGAGCATGAAAACTACGGTGATTTTTAATGCGCGTCTTGTGGACGCAAATTCTGAAATTTTTGGTGCGATTGTGGCGCGAGGCGGGCGAATCGTGCAGATTTTGCCGAACGTTCAAAAAAAAGAAGACGCGATTGTGGAAGTAGGCGAGGGCGCGGAAACGATTGACGCGAACGGACTTGTTTTGATGCCCGCGTTCGTTGATATGCACGCGCATTTTCGCGACCCTGGTCAAACGGAAAAAGAAGATTTGCAGAGCGGACTTTTGGCGGCAGAGGCGGGCGGATTCGGCACGGTTGTTTTGATGCCGAACACGTCCCCCGTGATTTCTGAAATTTCGCTTGCAAAAAAAATCATGGACGAGGCGGCGCAAAAATCCAAAGTGAAAGTTTTTCAAACCGTCAGTTTGACGCGCGATTTTGGCGGCGAAGACACGAGCCATTTGGATTCGTTGGATTCTTCGCAAATCCCCGTGATTTCTGAAGACGGTCGCGATGTTCGTTCGAGCGCGATAATGCTTGAAGCGATGAAAAAGGCGGCAAAAGTGGGCGCGATTGTGGCGTGCCACTGCGAAGACATTGATTTGGCGGCGGAAGCGAAAAAACTTCGTTCTAGCGCGATTTCGATTCTAAAAAACGAAGGAATTTTTCTTGGAAAATACGAAAACGCAACGCCAGATTTTCTAAAAAACGGAAAAATCACGGAAAAAATCAAAGAAGCGCAGGAACTTTTTTCAAAGGCTCATTCGATTTTGGCGTTGGCGGAAGACGTTGCCACCGAACGAAATTTGCGTTTGGCGCAAGTTGCTGGTTGTAAAATCCACATTTGCCATTGTTCCACGGCGCAAAGTTTGGAGGCGGTTAGACGTGCAAAAAAAGCGGGCGTGCGCGTAACGTGCGAAGTTACGCCGCATCATGTTGCGTTGTCGCTTGACAAGTTTCCGTTTGCGGATTTCGCGCTTGTGAATCCGCCGATTCGGCAAAAAATCGACGTGGACGCAATTTTGAACGCGATAAACGACGGCACGGTGGATTGCATTTCGACCGACCACGCGCCCCACACGCAAAACGACAAAGCCGCGGGTGCGCCAGGATTTCCAGGATTGGAAACCGCGTTTAGCGTTTTGAATTCAAATTCACAAATAGAAATTGGAAATTTGCTATATTCGCTTGGATTCAAAAATCCTTCGATTCCGCCAGAAGAAACGCAAAAAGTTCAACTTCGCGTAATTTCAAAATTGATGAGCGAAAATCCTGCAAAAATTTTGAATTTGAACGAAGGACTTTTGCAACGCGGATTTGACGCGAAATTCGTTTTGGTTGACCCAGAAGAACGCTGGATTGTAAACCCCAACGATTTCAAAACAAAAGGCAGGTCGTCGCCGTTTGCGTCCATGGAACTTTGCGGCAAAGTCAAAAAAACGCTTTTGTTGTAAGGGTTTTATGTTGTGGACTTTTCCAACAATTTGTTTTTTATGTTAGTTATGTGTTGAGAAAAATAATTCGGACGAGTCGATTCAAAAGCCAAGATTTTTCGAAGTTTTCGCTCCAATTCAGAAACAAGAATTGTATTTTTTAGAACAACGACTTTTCCACAAGAAACATATTCGTGGTCAATATATTGTTCTGTAATTGGAAAGCATGAACTTATCTTGAAAAGTGCTGGTTTTGTCGTTCGTCCGATATGATAATAACAACTTCGTAGGTCATTTTTGTCTTTATTTATATAGTCATTATATTTTTCAATTTGTTTTTGAGAGCGATGAGCAAGGTCTGATGTTGGAATAGCCCAATAAAGTCCGTTTATTTTAGAATCTTTTAAACAACAATAAACTGGTCTTTTTGTACCTTTTTCTGTGTCGATTTCACTTCCCAAAGATGATAATAAATCAATAAAAGATTGTTTTACTATAAATAAACAATGTTCTGTCATATTTTTTCTACTAAAAAAAGGGTGTCATAAGACACCCTTCGCTCAATCTATGCTATTTAGAAACGCTACATAGCAGGCGTATTTTTTCGATTCATTTTTTACCGCAAATGACGAGCGTATTTTTTTCAATCTGTCTGCTTGGAAACGCCGAACAGCATGCGTTTTTCCTTATTATGTTGCACTCTTTTGCTTCTGTCAAATATTTCGATTGTTCAATCAACTTAAAAAAAATCGTGGTATAATTTTTGAATGAAACATGAAAAATATCTTTCGGTTTTAGCGCGGCAATATTCAAGCGAGCGTTCTGTTATTACGGAAATCGTTAATCTGCAGGCGATTTTGTCGCTTCCAAAGGGGACGGAGCATTTTCTAACCGACATTCACGGAGAAGCGGAGCAGTTTAGCCACGTTCTTCGCAACGGCTCTGGTTCGATTCGCGCAAAAATCGACGAGGTTTTTGGAAACACGGAAACGGCAAGCGTAAAACGCGCTCTTGCCACGTTGATTTATTATCCGCGCGAAAAGTTAGAAATCGTCCGCCAAACAGAAAGCGACATGAACGACTGGTATACGGTTACGCTTCATCGTCTTGTGGCAATGCTTAGGCGCGTTTCGTCAAAATACACGCGGAGCAAAATCCGAAAGACAATGCCCGAAGATTTTGCCTACGTCATCGAAGAACTCATCACGGAAAAAGAAGAAGTCAAAGATAAACAAGCGTATTACAACGAAATTTTGCAAACCGTCATCAGAATTGGTGCGGCTGAACCGTTAATCGAAGCGTTGTGTACGATGATTCAATGCCTTGTAATCGACCATCTTCACATAATCGGCGACATTTTTGACAGAGGTCCAGGTCCTCATCAAATTTTGGACACTCTTCTCGATTATCATTCTCTCGACATTCAATGGGGAAACCACGACATCGTTTGGATGGGCGCGGCGGCTGGAAGCAAAGTTTGCATTGCAAACGTCGTTCGACTTTGCGCTCGCTACAACAATTTGGACGTTTTGGAAGAAGGTTACGGAATCAACCTCACGCCGCTCGTTACGTTTTGCATGAAAGCCTACGGAAAAATGGACAGGCAAGCGATTCATCGAGCGATTTTGATAATTCAACTAAAACTCGAAGACGCGCTGATTCGAGAAAATCCATTTTTGGAAATGAATCACCGTTTGATTTTGGACAAAATCGATTTTGAAAAAAAGACAGTACAAATCGACGGAAAAGAATGGAATTTGAACGTGCGCGATTTTTCGATTGATATGCCGACGATTGACAAACAAAACCCGCTTGCGCTTAGCGCGGACGAAGAATCGGTTTTGGCGCGACTTGTTTATTCGTTTACGCATTGCGAAAAACTCCAGCGGCACGTTCGATTTTTGTATCGCGTTGGAAATCTTTATAAAGTTTACAACGGAAATTTGCTTTATCACGGTTGTATGCCGTTGGATTGCGACGGGAATTTTCTTTCTGTGAATCTTTTTGGAGAA
>CAJOEO010000050.1:3155-11309 GCA_905233535.1 uncultured Treponema sp. | reverse complement strand
TGTTCGTTGATTTGAATTTCTATGTTATAATGACGGGATTTTTAACATTATTTTATTAGGAGAAGAAAATGAGCGACACATTTGATAGCGACATTGACCCGACCATTGCGGCAATGCTTGCTGACGTAAACGATTCGTCGCCAGATGACGACCTTGCGTTTGATGATTTTCCGTTAAGCGACGAAGATTTTGGTTTTTCCACGGAAAATATTAAAAAAGCAGAAACGGTTAGCGCGGACGTAAATGCTGAACCATGGCGAGTGGACACGCGGCGCGAGCGAATTAAAGAAGTAAAAAAACTCATGGAAGATGAGCCGCAGCCTTTTTTTAGCGATAAAAATTATGAAAATGGAAGTTATTACAAAACCGCGCTAGAAGGCGAGGGCGAGCAAGGTCAGAGAGTAAATCAACTTTTAAAGCGATATTTGACGACTCAAGACCCAAAAGAAAAATCGCAGTATCGTCTTTCAATGTCTATTGCGTGGTGGGATTTGGTTGGCGTGATTAGCAAACACGTTTGCGACGCAGATTTTCCGATTCCAAAGAGAATGTTAATGCGTTTTGGAGTCGCGCTTCCGTCGCTTTTTACGCCAGAACAGAAAGATTTGTTTTCAAAGGCGTTTTTTAAAAACACGACGGGCGAACCCGTTTATTACGTTGACGAATGGCTGGAAGAAATTTCCAAAAATCACATCGCGCTTTCTGCAACCGACGAAAAAAATGTGCGTGCGCAACGTGGCGAAAGTGGCGAAAAACAGCGTCTAATGCAATTAAAGGCAAAAAATGACGGAAAACTTCAAACTGCGGAAGGATTTGCGTCTTCAAAGCAAAACGAGCGCAATATGGTGGAAAATGAAGTTCAACGCCTTGTGGAAGCACTTTGCGAACACGCTAAATTGGTGGGACACGATAATAGACTTACAGCATCATATACCGACCAGCAAAGAGAAAGTTTTTCCGAAATCTACGAAAGATTGCGAAGTTTGCAAAAAATCGACAAAGATTACGCCGCGTATTTGCGAGATTTGGAAGAGGCGAGGGAAATCGGCATTTCGTTGGAGCAGAAAATCGGCAAGGCGGGATTGTCGTCATCTTCGGGCAACAACACGCTGATTTCTAGCGAATTTGACACGATTCGGCAAATGGTAAAAATGGCGTGTGGCAGGCGCGGAAATCCGTTCCCTGTTTTTACGCGGGAATTTTACCATTGTCCGCCGCATGGCACGGGCTTCCGCGAAGAAGTCGTCAACATTTTGCGCTGGATTGAAATGAACGACCGTTCGATTTTCCGCAAAAAATCCAAAGGAATCACGAATCGCGTTTTGCCGTTCGTTCTTTTGATTCCGACTTACGGCGATTTTGGATTTTGTTGGCAACCGTTCGACCGCTTAAATCGTGCAACTAGTCGCGGACGACTAATAATTCCGATGTATCCAAAAAATCTCAAAACGTCGATTTTGATGGCGGCGGCAGATTATCGTTGGCAATACGCAAAAGAAAAAGCGTTGGACTGGACAGACCCAAACGACGGACTTTGTGGACAATATTTTCAATATTTGGAATCCAAAAAAATCAAGGCAGACCCCAAAAAACTTTTCATCGCCGATTATGTTACTTGGTTCACAAAGGAATATTCGGGAACGCAAGTTTTGGAAAAAGAACTTCGTGGAATTTTTTGGCGAAACATTCCGTTCTGCAAAGAACGCCGCGAAGAATTGAGCAAACGAAGCATGGCGTATCTTGATTTGTACAAAAAAGACGGGGTTCGATTGGGTTCATTCTCAAAAGAAGAATTGCGCGAGTGGGACAAAAACAACTCGCCATACGACTCTCTCCCATTCCCTGGCGAAAAATCGGAGGCATAAAAAAATGCAAGCAATTATAACGGTTGTTGGAAGCGACAAAGTTGGAATCATCGCGGAAGTGAGCGCGCTTTTGGCAAAACACAAAGTGAACATCGTGGACATTACGCAAACGATTTTGTCGGGCAATTTTGTGATGATGATGATGGTTGACCTTTCAAATTCGGACATTACGATTGACGCTCTTCGCGATTTTATGAACGAAACGAGCAAACAAATGCACGTTGAAATCAACGTAATGGCGGAAAAAGTTTTTAGCGCGATGCACAGAATTTGATTTTTGTTTGCGTAAAAAAACGGCGGTTTTCAATTCTAAACCGCCGTTTTTTTTATTTTTGCAATTTCTTTTTTATTTCTTCCAGCGCGACCAAATCCGCGATTGCTTCTTCTAGCGGACTTTTTAAATCCGCTTTGCCGTCCAAAAAATCCACCGCGTTTTGAATCATTCCAGAAAAATATCCAGTTTTTTTTGGCAATTTTATATCTTTGCTTTCAAGCGAATAAAATCCCGAATACAATTTTGATTCCGTTCGTTCGTAGAATTTTGCGTAGCCGTTTCCAACACAAATACGACCTAGCGTTCCCAAAATGTCGATTCCAAACGAAAAAAATCGACTTCGCCCGCTCATCGTTATAAGAATTTCAGGAATTCGCTCCGTTTCGTAACGCGCCGTAAAATTCCGCACGATTCCTTCGTCGTCCTTAAAAACGCTTTCAACTTTTGGATTAAAAAGTTCCGCGCCCAAAACAAATCGAACAATGTCCACGAGGTGCGTTCCGTCGTGGATTAGCGAATATTCGCCACTTTCTTCAAATTGCTTTGCCCACACTCGAAGTCCAGAACACAATTCCGCACGCACCATTTGAATCTCGCCGATTTGTGGAAGAAAATCTTTTGCCGCAATGTAATCCGCAGAAAATCTGCGTTCGTGGTTCACCATTACGGGAACGTCGTTTGCTTTTGCCACCGCACGAATTTTTTGTGCTTGCTTTGAATTTACCGCTACAGGTTTTTCCAAAATCACAAGGCGCGGTTTTGCTTCAATCGCGCGCAAACATTCTTCAAGATGCGCAGATTCGTTCACAGAAACCACCGCAATTTCTGGGTGAATCTTTGAAAACATCGCCGAACTAGAATCGAACGCGCAGACTTTTTTATTTTTTTGAACAACAAACGACCGCCAATTTTCTCGTTTTTCCGCGTCAATATCTGCACCAGCCACAAGCGAAAGACGCTTGTTTCCAAGAATCGCCATTGTGTGCGACGCGGGTTGTTCTCGTTTTTCGTCCTGCCCCAACGAAAAACCGATTCGCCCAAGACCCGTTATTGTTGCCGAATAGATTTTCTGCTTTTCCATGAAAAAATTATCGGATTTTTCTTAAATTTCTTTTTGTCGTCATTTTTATTTTAAGATGATTTTGAAAAATCGAAATTTTGATAAAAATGAATCAAATCGTGGTATGATATTCGTTCGAGGTAAAACAATGTCAGAAGAAAAAAATTGCACGCACGATTGTTCTTCGTGTTCTAGCGCGTGCGAAAAAAAGAATGTAAAAGTGTCGCTTAGGGCGGGAAGTAGCGTTCGCAAAGTTGTTGCCGTTGTTTCTGGAAAAGGGGGCGTTGGAAAATCGCTTGTTACGTCGCTTTTGGCGGCAAAAATGACTCAACGCGGATTTAAAACGGCGATTTTGGACGCGGACATTACAGGTCCGTCGATTCCAACGTCGTTTGGTGTGGGCGAAGAGCGAGCAGGCGCGGACGAATCGGGCGCGATTTTTCCAGTAAAAACAAAATCGGGAATCCAAATTTTGAGCATGAATGTGCTTCTTCCGCACAATTCCGACCCCGTTTTGTGGCGCGGTTCGCTGATTTCTGGAACGGTTTTGCAATTTTGGCGCGACGCGATTTGGAAAGATGTTGACTATATGTTTGTTGATATGCCACCAGGAACGGGCGACGTTCCGCTTACAGTTTTTCAGTCGCTTCCGATTGACGGAATCATCGTCGTTTCAAGTCCGCAACAACTTGTTCGCGTGATTGTGGAAAAAGCGGTAAAAATGGCGGAAATGATGAAAGTTCCGATTTTGGGCTTGGTAGAAAACATGAGTTTTGTTCGTTGTCCCGATTGCGGAAAAGAAATCCATCTTTACGGAAAAAGCAACATCGACAAAATCGCGCAAGATTACGGTTTGCCGCTTTTGTCGCGCATTCCGATTTCTGAACAACTTTCGCGCGCCGTTGACGAAGGCGAAATCGAAAGCGTGGAAAGTCCATTCTTGGACGCTGCCGCCGATTCTCTTTCGCTTTTGTAAAATCGTACTTTGACAAAAAACGGTGGTTGAGGCACTCGAAACCACCGTTTTTTTTGTTTTTACGTTCGCGCGGCAAAAACGAATTTTGTTTTTAGTCGAAAAAAATGTTGTAAAATCTAAAAAATGCGGAAATCTTCTATTATATTTGTTTTATTTTTGTGCGGATTTTTTTGCGGAAAAACGGTTTTTGCGGCGAGCGTTTCTTCAAAATCGGCGAAGCATTTGCCAGAAAATCTTTTGCTTTTTAAAAAATGTTATCCCGACATTTTTTTTGAAGAGGAATGGGATTTTCAAAAAAAGGATTGGAAACTTACGCTTTTTGTTCCAAAATCGCCAAAAAGCAAAGAGAAAAAATCCTCGCAATTTTTTTGGGCGGACGGAAGACTACTCCCCGAATCTGAATGGGAAAAAAAAGAAGAATGGTGGTCGCTTTTTTATAGTTACGATAAAACTTTGCGCGACCCCGCTACTTTTTCGCAAGAAGAAATCGAACGAATGAAAAAGTTTGGTTCAAAAGAAAGTCAACAAAATACGGCTGGAAGTCCGATGTTCTTTTTTGATTTTTTGTACGATTCTTGGAGCGAAAGCGAAATCGAAAAACACATTGTGAGAACGACTTTTCTTGGGAAAAAAACGAAAATCCACGAGCGAATTAAAGAACCGCTTGAGCGCGTCGAAAAACGAATCCTTGCGTTAAAAGAAAAAGACAAAGACGTAAAGGCATTTTTGAAAACGCTTTCCACCGCCGACGCATATTTTTGGCGCACGATTGCAAACACGAATCGAAAATCGTTTCATTCTTACGGAATCGCAATCGACGTTTTGCCAAAACGGCTTTTTGGAAAAGAAACGTATTGGAGTTGGGCAAAAGACAGCCGCGGCGACAAATGGATGCTAACGCCACTTTCTCAACGCTGGTCGCCGCCAAAAGCCGTAATCGACATTTTTGAAAGCGAAGGTTTTATTTGGGGCGGCAAATGGGCGGTTTGGGACACAATGCACTTTGAATATCACCCCGAATTGATTTATTGGAACAAAATCGTCCCTCTTCCAAGCGAATAATTTTTGCGCACAAAAGAACAGAGATTTCTAGAGTTTCAATCTCCGTGTTCTCGGGAGAGTGCGGATTCGTTCACGGAATTTGTGCAAAAGAACGGTGGTTGAGAGGAGTCGAAATCTCAATACAAACGAAATTTCCTGTTTCGTTTGTATTGCCGCAAAACTTCGTTTCGCGCTCGGCTTTGCGGATTTGACTCCGCTCAATCTGCGAAAAATACGCGAAAAATTTAATCACGATTTTCAAAAGACTTACGAAGTTTTCTTTTATTTGCTAAAATCTTCAAAGTATTTCAATAATTTTCAGGAGAATTTCAAAATGGAAGAAAATATCACGGAGGTTGTAACAAATCTTGTTTTTCAGCTTGCCGTAATTATTTTTGCGGTGCGCGTTTTCGGTCGCCTTGCCGTCAAAGTCGGGATTCCAAGCGTTTTGGGCGAACTCGTCGCGGGAATCATAATCGGTCCGTTCGCTCTCGGCGGAATCGCGTTTCCAGGCTTTCCGCACGGACTTTTCGGCGTTGAAAACTCGATTGCGGGCGCAGTCAGTCCAGAACTTTACGCACTCGCTCAAATCGCGTCGATAATTTTGCTTTTTTCGTCGGGACTAGAAACTGATTTGTCGCTATTTTTGAAATATTCCGTTTCGGGCGGCGTAATCGGTCTTGGTGGCGTTGCCGTTTCGTTCGTTTTCGGCGATATGTGCGCTATGTGGATTCTTCCTATTCTTGGCATAGATTGCACTGGTTTTATGGATATAAAATGTTTGTTTTTGGGAATAATGTCCACGGCGACTAGCGTAGGAATCACGGCGCGGATTTTGTCCGACAAAAAGAAAATGGATTCGCCAGAAGGCGTTACGATTCTTGCGTCGGCGGTTTTCGACGATGTTTTGGGAATCGTTTTGCTTGCCGTTGTGATGGGAATTGTTGCCGCTCTTGGCTCTGGAAAACCGCTTTCTGGAGGCGCAGTCGGCTTGATTGCGCTAAAAGCGTTCGGAATCTGGCTTTTGGCGACGGTGGTTTTCATTCTTCTTTCTAAAAAAATCGCGTCGTTCGTGCGTCTTTTCGGCGGCACTTTCGATTTTTCGATTGCGGCTTTGGGCGTGGCGTTTTTGCTTGCGGGATTTTTTGAAAAGCAGAGCATCGCGATGATAATCGGCGCGTACACGACAGGACTTGCTCTTTCTGGAACGGACATCGCGCCAGTAATCGAAGAGAGAATCCACGGACTTTATAAATTCTTCGTGCCGATTTTCTTTGCTGTAACGGGAATGAGCGTAGACATCACGCATCTTTTTTCAAAAAATGTTTTGATTTGCGGCGGAATCTACACGCTTTTTGCGGTTTTGGCAAAACTTTTGGGTTGCGGCGGTCCTGCCCTCGCTCTTGGCTTCAATCTAAAAGGCGGATTTAGAATCGGAGCGGGAATGATTCCTCGTGGCGAAGTCGCGCTGATTATTGCGGGAATCGGTCTTACGGCAAAAGGCGCGGACGGTCTTCCAGTCATAAACGCGGAACTTTTCAATGTGGTGATTTTGATGACGCTTGTAACGACACTTGTTGCTCCTCCGATTTTGAATGTTGCGCTTGGAATAAAAGGTCGCGGCACAAAAAAAGAAGTCGGCTCGGGCGAAGGCTCGCAATTTTCCTGGGATTTCAAGGACACGGAAATTACGCGGCTCGTCGCCGATATGTTTTTGCGCGATTTGCGGCGCGAAGGCTTTTATGTGCAGACGATGAGCATCGACGACGGAATCAGCCAGGCGCGCAAAGATTCGATTTCGATTTCAATAAAAGAAGAGGGCAGCGTTTTTTCTATTGAAACGGCAAAAGCCGATATGGGCTTTGCGAAAGGACTAGTATACGAAGAAACGCTCCAGCTCAAAAAATCGCTAGAAGAATTATCTCCGATTTCGCAGACGAATTTGAATTTTGACGAAACGGAAAATCGCGTCGAAAAAGTTTTGTACAAAGTCCTCGACGAATCGTGCATTTCGTGCGATTTGAAAGCGAATACAAAAGACGAGGCAATCAAAGAACTCGCGGATTTGCTTGAAAAATCGGGCTGCGTAACGAACAAAGAAATTTTGATTTCCGACATTTTTGAACGCGAAAAAGCGTGTTCCACGGGCTTGGAAAAAGGAATCGCACTTCCGCACGCAAAAACGGACGGCGTGGACGAAACTTGCGTTGCAATCGGAATCAAAAAAAGCGGAATCGATTTTGCGTCGCTTGACGGAAAACCGTCGAACATTTTTGTGATGATTGCCTCGCCCGCAAGCGGTTCAGGTCCGCAAATGCGCGTAATGGCGGCAATCACGGGCGCGCTGATGAACGAAGAAATCCGCGAAAAACTTGCAAACGCACAATCGGCGCGGGAAGTTATGCAGCTTCTAAAGCAGGCGCGCAAAAACGCGGAATCAAAATGATTTTTTGAAAACGCGGATATTGAGGCTTTCGAAATGTCCGCATTTTCGTTTCGACCGCGCTCAACGAACTGTTATTTTGCAACATACATTTTTGAAGTGTATGTTTCGCCGTTTTTTGTGGCAGTCAAAACGATTGTGTAGATTTTTCCAGATTTTGCCAAAGTCATATCAACTTTGAAATCTTTTGAATTGTTGTTTGAAATAATCGAATTTAAAAGATTTGCGGCATCTTCGCCTTCGATTTTCCAAGAATACGAATCGTAATCGTCGTCTGCGGAAAGCGTATAAACTGGACCGCTTGTGATACCAAGTATTTGCTGTTGCGCTTTTGTTAATTCGCTTTCAACTGGAATTTCGTTTTCTTCGTCCAGCGTTACGCCTTTTACGATGTTCCATTCCGCTTTGTATGTTTTTGTTTCCGTGATTATTGAAGCGGGCGTGGCTGGATTCCACTTGCTGAATGTATAGGCGGTTTTTGTTGGCGTTTCCACG
>CAJOEO010000050.1:818-3139 GCA_905233535.1 uncultured Treponema sp. | reverse complement strand
GGGAACGGAAAACACGCTTCCGCCGCCTAATTCCAGCGTGTATGTGAAAAACTCGCGATTGTATTTTACTTCGACGGCGGTGTTTCCAGAAATCGTTTTTTCCTGAACCGACTGCTTTAAAAATCCCGTTTGAGTTTGCGTATTTGCGTTCGCGCTCGTCTGTCCGCCGTTTTCTCCAAAAGCGATTTTTATTTCGCTGAGTGAATAATTGTCGTCCAAAATGTTCTGAAAACGAATCAAAATCAAATACGGCGTTCCGTTTTCCGAAAAATCCGCGGTCAAATCGTAATCTTTGAAATTTTCCGCGGGAATTTCAGAAATCGCGTTTCCGTCTGAATCTTTCCAAGAAAAACCGCTCGGCAAATCAAGAGGAGTTTCGTCTTCTGCGTAATTCGTTGCAAGCGTAAAATCCGCGCCGCCATTTTTTAGATGAAAAATCAACTTGTGCTTTGCGATTTTTTTCCAAACGGCAAAAAGCGCGATGTTTTCCGTCAAAGAAATTTCGCTGCCGTTTTGATATTCCGCAGTTTCTGAATTTTCGCTTTCTGCCCAGCCCAAAAAC
The DNA here is from genome assembly GCA_905233535.1 of uncultured Treponema sp. GTDB lineage: Bacteria > Spirochaetota > Spirochaetia > Treponematales > Treponemataceae > Treponema_D. The sequence continues at coordinate 2,577 of CAJOEO010000050.1, read as the reverse complement.
GAATATTTGTAAAATTCGTCCTCGTCTTTTGTAAGCGAAGCCGAAAGATTTGGGGCGATTTTTCCGCTTTTAGAAATTTCTTGCGTTCCAAGCGTTTCGTTTCCGTTTTTGAATGTGATTGTAAAAGAAGAATTTGCATCTTTCCAACTAGCGAAAAGCGTTGTGTCGCTCGTAATCGGAGAAGAAAAATTGAATTCCGTTCCGTTTTTTTTCCAAAAATTAAAGTTGAATCCGTTTTTCGTTGGATTTTCTGGCTTTGTTGCAGTTTCATTTGCTTTTACCGTTTGGGGCGGAACTTCGCTTCCGCCCGAAGAATCGAATGTTACGGTGAAAATTTCCGCTTTCGTTTCTTCAATTTCGCTTTCCGTTTCAAGATTATTATTCTTTCGGACGCTCGTAAGATAATCGCTGCAAGAAAAAACAAAGAAAAACGCGGCAAAAATCGCGCTATTCTTGATAAGTTGCTGGAACTTCGACGATTTCATATTTCCAGTCTCCGAAGTTGTAAACGATTCCCGCGCGAATGCCAGGACCGTGCAGAACTTTGCCGTTGTTTTCGGCGGCTCGAATGTAAAAAGGCGCAAGGTCAATCTCGGCTTTGAATTCTAAATCCACAAAAAATCCGTTTTTTTCACCGCCTGCAATGTGAGAAAGCGCGCCCGCCCACAGCGACGGAATCCCAGAAAAACGCCCGATTTTGAAAAGCCTCGCCCAAATTCCTGCCAAAAGTGAAAAATCAAAATCGCGCGAAATCTCGGAATCCGATGCGGGAAATTCTATTGCGCCTTCCGCGCTTGCGCAAAAACCCGCTTTTCCAGGCGAAATGCCGTATTCGGCGCGAATTCCGCCTCCAGCCACGGATTTTGCGGTATCGCTCCACGCTCCCACGGGCAACTCTCCGAGCGCGTACGCGCCGAGCGTCCACGAACCGTCTGGCCAATCTTCTGCAAACAACGGCAGCGCGAAAACGCTCAAAACCAAAAGCAAAACCCGTTTCATCGTTCCTCCGTTTTGTTTTGCGCCAATTATAGCATTTTTTTGAAAATTCATACGAGTTTTTGTGTTTTCGGTGGTTGAGCCTGTCGAAACCTCCATTTTTTTGCGCAGATTGCGAGAGCCTTAATCAGCGAAAAGTGGTGAAAACTACTTGTCAAAGTACTTTTTTTTTACATAGTAGGTGCGATTTTTTTAGGAGGATTTATGAGAAAATCGCACTTATTTTTGGCGTTTTTTGCGTTGATTGGATTCTTTTTTGCTTCCTGCGCGGACGAAATCGAGGAATCCAAAACGTACATCGTGTTTTCGTCGGGTTCGCGCGCGGCGGAGACGGAAAAATCCGTGGAAAATCTCACGGAAATTTCGCTTGTTGGAAAGTCGTCTGCGGGAACGCTCGAAAAATCCTGGGCAAAATGGTCGGAACTTTTGAGCGACAAAATCGAACTGGACGCGGGCGTTTGGGAATTCACGCTTTCGGCGAAATTGGACGGCAAAAAATATTCTGCTACTACGGCGCAAAAAATCGAAGCGGGAAAGGAAAACGCAGTCGAATTCAAATTGAAAAAAGTCGAAGAAAAATCGTCGGAATCTGAAACGGAAAATTCTGACGAAGAATCCGAATCATCGGAAACGACCGAAACGGAAAGTTCTGACAGCGAAAAAACAACGGAAACGGAAACTGAAGAAGCCGCAACCTTTAAGGTTACGTTTGAAATGGACGGCGGAAGCGCGGTCGAGCCGCAAACGGTGGAAAAAGGCGGGA
>CAJOEO010000050.1:0-810 GCA_905233535.1 uncultured Treponema sp. | reverse complement strand
TGATTTTTCGGCGGAATTCAATTTTGATTCAGAAATCACGACGGACACGGTGATTTATGCGAGGTTCGGAAGAGGCACAAAAGCGAAGCCTTCCGCAGTTGGCGACATCGTGTTCAATGACGGCTCCGCTATCGAATATACAAGCGATTTGACCGAAGAGCAGAAAAAAGCCGCAATCGCAGTGATTTTCTATGTCGGCAGTGCAGACAATGTCCTGGGAGACCGAATTCTTGGTGTTGGCTTGCAAGAAGCAGAAAAAAAATGGGCACTTGCAGGCACAACAGGAGCTAGTACGAATTTCTACAAAATTGCCTGTACCAAATATTCTTCCGCGCCGTCAGAGTCTTATTATTCCTATACTTGGATAGGTGCAAGTAGTAGTGGTACTTCGTCAGAGGAAACAGACTGGATAACTGGCGACTTTGACGGAAGCGATAACTGGGCTGAAATCTGTAAGAAGGACAGCACTGCTGAAGCAGATCCGTCAAATTACCCTGCGTTTGAATGGGCAAACAATTTTGGAAGTGGCTGGTATTTGCCGACTATTGTCGAAATGTATGAAATTCATAAAAACCTCACGACCGTAAATGATGCCATCAAGACAGTTGGAGGGACTATAGTAAGCAGCACAGGGGATTATACTTCCTCAAGCCAGAAATCTGATACAGCAGAGAAGTTTATATATTTGCAAAGAGCAGGTACAAATACGATGGGATATTATGCTGAAAAGACAAGTGAGAAGCTCACCCGTGCCATCCGCAAGTTCTAGCCGACAGAAAATCCTCCGTGCCACCGCGCAAAAGTCGGCGA
>CAJOEO010000049.1 GCA_905233535.1 uncultured Treponema sp. | reverse complement strand
AAATTTGAAAAAACTTTGCTAAAAAACTGTTCGTGCTGTAAAATTTTTTAAGGCGGTTAGATATGAGATGTCCATTTTGTGCAAGCATGAACGACAAAGTTTTAGAATCACGAACGATGGCGAACGGCGAGTCGATTCGTCGTCGGCGCGAATGTACAAATTGCGGATACCGCTTTACAAGTTACGAGCGCGTTGAAGAAAAACCGTTTAGGGTCGTAAAAAAAGACGGCAGACGCGAATTGTTCAACAGGCAAAAAATCGAAAAGGGCGTTGAACGCGCGTTGGAAAAACGTCCAGTTTCCGCGGAAACAATCGAAAATCTTATAAACGAAATCGAATCGGAAGCGGTTTTGCGTTCAAAATCCGCTCGCGAAATTTCCACAACCGATTTGGGCGAATTGGTTTTGTCAAAACTTTTTGTACTCGATAAAGTTGCATACATTCGCTTTGCGTCCGTTTATCGCCATTTTGAAAACATTGACGAGTTCATCGCCGAAGTAAAAAGCGCGGGCGGCGGCAAGCGCAAACGTTCAAAATAAGCCGCATTGGGAGGAATCGAAGTTTTCTCTCTCCAAAAATGCGATATAATTTCTAGTATGAACCGTTTTATTGCGTTTTTCGTCGCATTTTTCGCAATTTTCAAAGTTTGGAGTGCAGATATTTACATTTCGTCGGCGCGTTTTTCGTCGGCGCAAAAATTAATAGAAGACGAGTTCGAATCGTTCGGCTTTATGCCAGAAGATAGCGCAGAACAACTATACATCGACTTTTACGATTCCGTCGTGCCTCGCGTGATTGTAAAAACTTCCGCGCAGTCGATTTCCGTTGAAGAAAACGACATTTCGCTCGACGAAAAAATCCCGCAAATCTTTCTCGAATACGACGAAAACGAAGAAACTCAAGTTGCCACCGTTTCAATTTCCTGTACATTTGAAGACGTTACAAAAAAATACGATTTTTCCATGTCGTCGTTGAATCGCCCGCGCGTTTTCGACTTTGCAACGTACTTCATTTCAAGTTTTATCCGCCAGTTTTCGCATTCTTCCGCGCAAAATAATTCATCTTCCTTACACATAATCGATTTTTTCGCGCTTTCGCCCAATAAAACACCCGTTTCGTCGCTTGCCGTTCTAAACGATGCTTCGTTTGTCGTGTGCGATTTTGCCGTTCGCGCATTCGATTTTTTAGGTTCGCCAATTTTGAATTTTGAAAATTCTGGCGAAAAAATCGTCCAAAATGCCCCCGATGGGTTTTTGCTTTTTGACAAAAACGAACCGATTTTGCAAAAATTCGATTTTGACGGAAAACTTTTAGAAAAAACGAAACTTCAAAATTATTTTTTTGACGCAAATTTTTGCGCTTTTGTGCCGACACAAAAGCGCGTTTTTACAATCGATAATGATTCTCAAATTTGCGCGTTCGTTTGCGAAAAAGATTTCGAACCATTGCCGCTTTTCATTCAAAACGCGCACGATTTTTGCGCGTTTGGCGACGGGCTTTCGTTTTTGGCACAATCCGCGATTTTTTTCGTTGACAAATACTTGAATTTAGAAAACGTTATTTTTTTAGACCATACAAAAAACTCGTCGCTTTTGACCGTTTTTGACGACGGCGCGGCACTTATAATGGAAGAAAACGAAACGCAAATCGTTCTAAAAAAAATTGCCAAAAACGGAGCGGTTCTTTGGACGTTTGACGCGCCACAAGAAATTAAATCGCTAAAAGCGATTTCTCATTCAAACGGAATTTTTGTCGGCTATTCTTCTGACGACTGTACAATTTTCAGATTTTTTGAAAACGAAGCAGAAATTCCGCCCATTTTACGTGAAATTTCTTCCAAAACGCAAGAAATCTTTTCGAGCGATTCGATTGCGGAAAAACTCGTATTATATAAAGAAAGAGCCGAATTATATTTTACAGAACATGGATATTATCTTGCATCACAAGATTTTAGTCGATATTTGGAATTTTGCTTGGCGGACAGCGAAATTGCAGAAAAAAATGCAATTTGCGAGTTTGAAATTTTAAAATCGCAGGCAAAAAATCTTTTTGAAAAAACGATTTTGACTCTTCAAAACGACGGCGAAGAAAAAGCGCGTTCGTCGTATCGTGCGTTTTTGGCGATTTTGGAAAAGGCGCAAAAGTTTTTTCCGACCGACGACGAGATTTTTTCGATGGCGGCGCAGTTAGAAACGGCGTTCGACCCGAATTTTGCGCCTGCACCCGCGCCAAACGTTCGCGTTTTGGACGTTTCGCTTGATGCGATTTTTCCGTTTTTTCAAAATGCGGAAAATCCAGTCGGCTTTGTGAGTGTCAAAAATTGCGCGCCTTTCGCGTTAAAAAACGTTCGTTTGAGCGCGTTCATTCCCGATTTTTCGGATTTTTCGACGGAAAGCGAAGCGATTTCAATCGATTCTAGCGAGGAAGCGGAATTGGAAGTGAACGTTTTTTTGAACGAAAAGTCGCGTTCTCTTTTTGAACGAAAAAACGTGCCGATGACGATTTGCGTAAAATGGGAAGAAGACGACGGCGAAAAAAATATAGAATTTATACGAAATGTAACATTATTAGAGAAAAACGCAATAACTTGGGACGATACCTCGCTTCTTTCTGATTTTGTACAGCCAAACGATGAATCTGTACGAATGTTATCGTCTTCTGTATTAAAAAATGAATTTCCTATCGTTTTTTCTGCGAATATTTCAAAGGCGATTCGCTTGTTCGATTTTTTGTCTTCGATTCCACTTGACGTTTTGCAAAATAAAAAGGCGAGCGCGACGGAATTGGCAAAAATCCCGTTTAGCGTTGACACGGTTCAAAATTGTGCGCAAACGTTAAAAAATAATGGTGGCGACCAAAGCGACCTTGCGGTTTTGGTGTGTTCCGTTTTTGAAAACGCGGGCGTGCCGACTGCGATAATTTCTATGCGTGGGCATATTTTTGTGGCATTTGACGCGGGCGAACGGCGTGATTTTTTGTGGGATTTTCTTCCGAGCGATTTTTGCGCGTTGCAAAATGGCGAAAACGCTTGGATTCCGCTTGAAATTAGTTCGATTTGCGACGGATTTTTGAACGCTTGGCAATGTGCCTCTGAAGAAATTAAATCGAATAAAATTGAAAATAATCCTGTTGAATTTATCGCGATTTCTGAAAATCGTTCGTCTTACAAAATGTCGGATTCGCCAAAGAAAATAGAAAAAATCAACGTGGACGCAAAAAAAATGAAAACGATTTTTGACGCGGACATTTTGCGCGTTGGCGACGTTTTTGAAAACGCGCTTTTTTCTGCGTTGAACGAAAATCAATCTGCAAAAAATTTGAATCGAATTGCGCAAGTGTTTTTTCTTTTGGGCAGAACCGAAAAAGCGATTTCTGTTTTGGAAAATGCGCCCGACGACGACGCGATTTTGTCGAATCTTGAAAATCTAAAATCGTTTCGACGAGATTTTGTTTGGGCAGAATGAAGTTAGATTTCAACTTTTCATTTGACACGCAAAAAGCGTTCTTCTATAATCGTTAAAATTCGATTTATTTTTTAGGAGTTAAAGATGATTTTTCCGTTGGAACAACTCGTGAAATTTTCTGATAACGTATACGAAGCGACGGCGGCGGCAAGCCGAAGGGCGTATCAACTTGCAATGACGAAAGATTCCGTGATTTACGAGAACGGCAACGATGGAAAAGTCGTTTCCGTGGCGGCAAAACAGGTTTTCGGCTCGCAGGTTCATTATCGCATTGAAGGCGAAAAAAAATAGCATTTTTGGCGGTATTCTTTTTTTAGTTGACGAGATTCAATGTTTTTGGGATAATTCAAAGACATTTTTTTAAGAAGGAGAGCCTTTCGATGCCTTGTGGAAAGAAGAGAAAACGACAAAAGATGGCAACACATAAGCGAAAGAAGATGTTAAGACGAAACAGACACAAGAGCAAGTAAGTTCCCGTCTGGAAGTCGGAAAAAGACCGCGCCAGTTAAGGCTGGGCGGTCTTTTTTTTATGATTAAAACGGAGGCGCGAATTTTTTGACGACGGAGCGACCGATTTTATCTACTATTCATTCTCCAGAGGACGTTCGCGCCCTGCCACCAGAGCGTATTCCTGCTTTGGCTTCGGAAATTCGTAGGCGAATAATCGAAGTCGTTGCGCAAAATGGCGGGCATTTGGCGGGAAATTTGGGCGTTGTGGAATTGACGATTGCGCTCCACCGCGTTTTTGAAAGTCCGCGCGACGCAATCGTTTTTGATGTGAGCCATCAATCTTACACGCACAAACTTTTGACGGGTCGAGCAAAACAATTCAACACGATTAGAAAACGTGGCGGAATTTCTGGCTTTACGAGGCGAAGCGAAAGCGAACACGATTTTTTTGATAACGGACACGCTTCAACTTCGATTTCGCAAGGGCTTGGACTTTTGACCGCTTGGGACATTTTAAAAGATTCCCAAGATTCAAACGGCGAAAAATCCGACAGAAAAGTCGTCGTTGTGATTGGCGACGGTGCGTTGACTGGCGGAATGGCGTTTGAAGCATTGAGCCACGCGGGGATTCTTTCGCGAAATTTAATTGTTGTTTTGAACGACAACCAAATGTCGATTTCGCAGAACACGGGCGCACTTTCGCGCTACATTTCCGCGTTGACCGTTTCGTCGCCGTACCAAAATTTTCGCAAATTCATCGACGGAATTGTGGAAAAAATTCCAAATTCTGAAAAACACGTCGGAAAACTCATCGCTCGAATCAAGCGGGCGGCAAAAGGCGGACTTCTTTCTGAAAATCTTTTTACGGATTTGGGATTTGAATATTTTGGACCGTTTGACGGACACGATGAACAAAAACTCGAAGCGATTTTTTCAAAAGCGAGAAAATTGAATCGTCCCGTGGTCGTTCACGTTCGCACAAAAAAAGGCAAAGGCTACAGCCCCGCCGAAGACGACCCCGCGCGTTATCACGGCGTTGGACCGTTTTTAATTTCAAACGGCGTTGTGGAAAAATTCGATTCCACGAGTTTTACCGAAGTTTTTTCGCGAGAAATCGTTGCGCTTGCGCAAAAAAATCCGCGCATTTGCGCCGTTACCGCCGCGATGAGCAAAGGCACGGGTTTGGATTCGTTTAGTCGCCATTTTCCGACGCGATTTTTTGACGTTGGAATCGCGGAAGAACACGCCGTAACTTTTGCGGCGGGCTTGAGCGCGGGCGGAATGATTCCAGTTGTCGCGATTTATTCGACTTTTATACAGCGAAGTGTTGACCAAGTAATACATGATATTGCATTACCACAATTTCCCTGTGTTTTAGTCCTAGATAGAGCGGGCGTTGTTCCAAGCGACGGCGAAACGCATCAGGGACTTTTTGACATCGCGCTTTTTTGTCCCGTTCCAAATCTTACGATTCTTGCGCCTGCGTCAGAATCCGATTTGAAAGAATGTCTTTCATGGGCGACTACTTGTCAAAAACCCGTAATGATTCGTTGGGCAAAATCGAGTTGTCCGAGCGAACTTTCGCCGTTTTCTGCGCCGATTTCGCAAGAAAATATTGGGCGAGGAATTTTAGTCGAAGGAAGCGTTTTTGAAGGCGCGCAAGACGCGGAACTTGAAGACAAATCTTCTCCGCGTGCGATTCTTGCCGTTACGGGCGGGCTTTTTTGCGAAGCGTTAGTTGCGGCGCGAATTTTAATGTCGCGCGGAATTCGGGCGGATATTTTGTCGCTTCGATTTTTAAAACCGCTCGACATCGATTTTCTTTTTGAAACGATTTCTCGTTACGATTGCGCGGTTTTTGTGGAAGACGGCGTTCGTGCGGGCGGAATTGGAATGCAAGCCGAATGTGCATTGCTGGAGCGGAATCTAAAAACGCCAATAGCATCGCTTGCTTTTCCAGACCGATTTTTTGCGCATGGAACTCGCGACGAGATTTTGGCGGACGCAAAAATTACACCGCGTTCCATTGCGGACACGGCGCAAAATTTGATTCAAAAAAAACGAGAGAATTAAAGGAAGAAAATGGAACTTTTGCTTTCAAATCGAATCATAAAGAACGAATTGCCTGCGCTTGTCATGGGAATAGTAAACGTAAACGAAGATTCGTTTTTTGCGCAAAGTCGGGGCGGGGCAGAGCGGGCGTTTCAACTTGAAGAAGAAGGCGCAGACTTGCTTGATTTGGGCGCGGAATCCACGCGACCTGGAAGTTCGTACATCAGCGAAGACGAAGAAATTAAACGACTTGTTCCCGTAATCGAAAAAATCCGCAGAAAATCGAACATTCCGATTTGCGTTGACACGCGAAAATTTGCCGTGATGAAAGCGGCGCGGGAAGCAGGCGCGGATATTTTGAACGACATTTCCGCGCTTGAAGACGACGAACGCTTGGCAGAATATTGTGCAAACTCTGGAATTTCCGTGATTCTTATGCACAAACGAGGAATTCCTAGTACGATGCAAAATAATACAACATATCACGATATTTTTAGCGAAGTCGATGAATATCTTTCTCGTCGTGCCGATTTTGCTCTAAAATCTGGAATAAAAGGCGTTGTTGTTGACGCGGGAATCGGTTTTGGAAAAAGCGTGGCGGGAAATTTGGAACTCGTAAAAAAATGCGGCGCACTTTGCGACGGAAGATTTCCTGTTTTGATGGCTCTTTCAAGAAAATCGTTTATTGGCGCGATTACGTCGCACAAAAATCCCGAAGAATTGCTCAGTGGAACTTTGGCGGCGAACTTGGTTGCAATTCAATCGGGCGCGTCGATTGTTCGCGTTCACGACGTTTTGCAAACCGTTGATTCTATAAAAATACTCGATGCTTTTTGCAAAATTTAAGGAGGCATAAAAAATTGTCCGCGTTGGATTCGTTTTTGGATTTTTACCTTTCAGTCGAACCGATAATCGACATTTTGGTAACGACGGCGGTTTTGTATGCCGTATACAAAATTATAGCAAAAACAAACACGATGCAGATTTTACGCGCTGGCATTGTAATATTCATAGTTTATGTTGTAGCGTATGTATTACATCTAAACGTTTTGTTATGGGGAATGCAAAAAGTCGCACCAGCCCTTGCAATCGGACTTGCAATCGTTTTTCAGCCCGAAATCCGAAAACTTCTTTTGAATTTGGGGCAGATGGATTGGAATCCTTTTGCGTCGCGCACAAAACACACTTACGCCGACGCTGTAATAATTGCGGCGGAAACGCTTTCGCGAAAGAAAAAAGGAATGTTGGTGGTTTTTACGCGAGGCACGCGGCTCGATTCGTACATTGAAACGGGAACGCGACTTGACGCTGACATTTCGAGCGCGCTTTTAGTTACGATTTTTTCGTTTGAAACCCCGCTTCACGACGCGGCGTGTATAGTAGAAAATGGAAAAATCGTGGCGGCGGGCTGTTTTTTGCCGCTTTCCGAAAGATTCGACATCAAAAAAACGTTTGGAACGCGCCACCGCGCCGCGCTTGGCATGAGCGAACAAACCGACGCGGTTGTTCTAATCGTTTCCGAAGAAACGGGCGCGATGAGCCTTGCTTACGACGGAAATTTTGATTACGATTTGACTACTAGTCAACTTACGACGACACTAAACAAACTTTTGGACGTTACGGACAAAAACAAAACGATAGAGAATACAATCGATGAAAGTACTTCAATTAATTAAACGATTTTTTGTTGAAAAATTCGAATTCAAAGACGTTCCTGCTCTCGTTGCGTGCTTCGCGCTTTCGTGTTTTCTTTATTATGTTTACTATACTCAAACATTTCGCGAAAAGACGTTTACTGTTCCGCTTTCCGTTCGTGCGGAAAACGGAATCGTTCCCGCAGGTCCATATCGCGAGGACGTTCAAATTGAAGTAAAAGGTTTGCCCGACGACGTAAATCAACTTTCCGAGCGAGATTTTTCTGCGTATTTGAATTTGGATTACGCGGGAAAAAGCGGAAAAATCGACGTTCCCGTTTTGCTTAGACTTTCCGACACAGCGGGGCGAATTTCGTCGCTTCAAACGCGCTGTATTCCTGGACACATTCAACTCGACGTGGAAAAAGAAGTTACGCAATCGGTGAACGTGGAAGGGCAAATCGTCGGCACGCCCGAAAAAGGCTACGAAATCGGCGAAATTTCGGTTTCTCCAAACAAAACGCAAATCACAGGACCTCATTCTCGCGTGGATT
>CAJOEO010000048.1 GCA_905233535.1 uncultured Treponema sp. | reverse complement strand
TTGTGGAGTTTGAAATAGTGGCAAAAACGACATAATCAAAATAAAGAACCTCTCAATTCACGCGGGAATTTTCCCGCGTGTTTTTTTTCGGAATAACGCGGAGTTTTCTCGGTCAGCGAGCGAAGCCGAAACCATCGTTTTTTGTGAATTTAATATTTGCTGTTCAAAGTCTGCATAGTACGGGCAATTTTCATAGCGAGTTCCGCTAAGTTTTCTCTGAATCCCATACCGTAAATTATTCAGATTTGCGTAGCGATTTTAGTTTGACAATTCAAAAAATGGCGATTTATAATCGGATTGCTATTAATTTTTGAATAATTGTATTCAATTTTGATAGTAAAAATTTCCGAATCATCAACTTTGAATTTACCAGTTTTCGCAAGGCTTTAGCCTGAGAAAACTGACTGACCTGTGAGGAAATGACCGATTTCCGAACAGGTCTATTTTAGGAGAATCTTATGAGCAGAAACAAATTTCCGTTGATTTCTGTGATTGCGGCATTGTTTTTTTGCGCTGCAATGGTCGGCTGCGGTAGCACAAAAAAGGCGGCAAAACTTGACGAGAATTTTGCAAACGATTCTTCTAAAAGCGCAAAGCAGGAAAGCCCCTTGGAAAATTTGACGGCGGAAGAATATTACAAACTCGGCATTGAAGCAAGAAAATCAGAAGATTACGGAACGGCTGTAGAGTATTTATTAAAAGCTAGCAATATGGGATACGCTGATGCACATTTGAAATTAGGCTGGTGCTATGAATACGGTAAAGGCGTTCCGCAATCTTATTCAAAAGCCTATGACTGGTATCAAAAAGCGGTCGCTTTTTTTCAAAAGGAAGCAAAGCAAGGAAATGCCTATGCGCAATACCGTTTGGGCGATTGCTACGCCAGCGGAACAGGTGTTGAAAAAGACGAGAAAAAAGCATTTGAGTGGTATCAAAAAGCGTCAGAAACGGGATACGCAAAAGCTCAATGGAGTTTGGGCTATGCTACAGGTATGGAGAAGGTGTTGAAAAAGACGAAACAAAAGCATTTAAATGGTATCAAAAAGCGTCAAATCAAGGATACGCTGATGCTCAATACCAAATGGGGCATTATTTCTTAATTGGAGATGTTGTTGAAGAAGATGAAGCAAAAGCCGCAGAGTGGTTTCAAAGAGCCGCAAATCAAGGGCATGAATATGCACAAAGAACATTGGCTGAAATGTATGAAGAGGGCAGAGGCGTTAAAAAAAATCTCAACACGGCATTGGAATGGTATAAAAAGGCGGCAGCTCAAGGGGATAAAATTTCACAGGAAAATGCTAAACGCCTTAGCCTTGCTGTAAAATGGATATTTCCCGTGTATGGCTTAACATTGGGGGAAAGCACAGAAGAGCAAGTTGAAGCAAAAAGCGATAAAAAAGTAAAATGGAAATATGAAGATGATATTTACACATATTATATAAATGGACACAATTTTTATTGTCAGAATGAACAAAGAATTCTTAATAGAGTCTATTTTAATTCTCCAAGCAAAAATCCGTGGTCGCAGGAAATCATAAACAAAGGCTATAATCCGAATTATTCTTTGGAAGAGTGGGAAACTTTCCTTTCTTCGCAGGGATATGATGTAGATTCATATACAGATTTTATTGACGCTAAAAAAGAAACCCCAATAGACCACAACATTACAATTCATTTTGATGAAAACGACAAAATTCGTTATTTATCGTTTTATTTTTATGATTTCTAATTTTTTCGCGTCAAGATTTTTCCGACAAAATGAAAAATCGTCGCGAATAAAACAAGAATCGAAATGTAATCCGCCGCAAAAAGCAAAATGCCGCGGTCCAAATCCAAAAAGAAAAATTCCTGGCGCAAAAACATATACTTTGCAATTCCGCGCATGATAAACGCAAAAACACCATACACGGCAACAATCGCGATTACTATTTTTGGGACAAGTGGCATTTTTCGCCCTTTCAGAATTCGCGAGAAAATCATGCTTGCGTGAAGTCCCAAATGCGCGCACATAAAAACGTAGTACCAATGCGACGAAACGAGGTGCGCCGTCCGCGCAAAGCCCAACGCGCCACCCACGTCTAACGGAAGAAAACTCGCCATCATCATTCCGCTTACGAATAGTAGTAATGCGCAGAATAGAAGACATAAATTCACTGTAATTTGTAATACTCTAAACGGTGGAAATTTTCCGCGAAAAATCGACGAAAACCATCGACGATTCAAAATCGAATGGCAAATCCACAGCGCGAACAACGCCATTCCCAAAATCTGATGAACGCGGTCGTCTGGAAATAAAATCGTGCCTCCCATAAGAATAATAGAAAGTACCGTCATTGAAATGTCGAGTGGCATACGAATTTTTTGTGTGTTCATACATGAATAATAAAATATTTTGAAGAATATATCAAATGATTCGATAATTCGTTTTTATAATATATGATAAAACCCGCTAAAAAGCGGGTTCGTATTTGCGATTTACTTCAAAAGTCTATCGACGTATTTTTTGATTTCTGCGCCGTTTGAGCGTGTAAAATCCTTGCCACCTTTGAACGATACGCCTTTTGCGTATTTTGCAAGGTCTTTGCCACTGCGTCCAAGCCCACTTCCACCCGACGTGCATAGTGTAACAAGTCGTTTTCCACTCCAATTCTGACTTTCTGCGAACGTGTAAACGATTTTTGGCGCGTAACTCCACCAAATTGGATAGCACAAAACCACCGCGTCGTAAGACGAAATGTCGATTTGATTTGCGATTTCGGGACGACTTTTTGGGTCGTTACATTCAATCGACGAAAGCGACTTTTTGTCGTGCCAATTCAAATCGTCGTCTGTATACTTGTGGGCAGGTTCAATTTCAAAAACGTCTGCGCCCATTGCGTCCGCCGCCGACTTTGCCATTCGCTCCGTCGTTCCCGTCGCGCTAAAATACACCACAGCGGTTTTTGCAGAAAGAGCCGTCGCCGCCAAAAATCCAAACAAAATCGAAAAAATGAGTTTTTTCATGTTGCCTCCGTTGATTTTTAGTGTATCGGGGAAAAAAAGAATTGTACAATGCTAAATTTCTTTTCTGCTATGCGCACAGCGTATGCTCAAGATTTTTCGTTTGCGTTTTGAATGCGCGGACGCGATGACGGAATTTATCGCCCTGGAAGAAGAATCTCATTGCTGCCCAAAGCGGTACAGAGCGAATTGTAGCCGAGCGTTCCCGCGCCGCGTTTTCCCGTGGGAATGTAAACTGCGCTTCCGTCGCGTTTTTGCCAGGCGTGCAAATCGTCGGCGATTTGTTCGTCTGCAAGTTCAAACGGCTTGTTTAGGTCGAGTTTTGCCCGCTCCATTTCGCTCTGGCGCGTTTGGCGAGAAAACCATTCCAGCGTGGCGGTTGTGCTGTGTCCGTAAAACCACGCCGACATATGTCCCACATTTCCGCTCAAATTTATCTGATAGATTCCAAGCGGACTTTGGCTATTCGTCAGTTCGCGGACGATTTTGTTTCGGCTTTCAACCGTAGTTTTTTCGTCAAGATACATATCCGCCGCTTCAACTTCTGCGCCGCACAAATCTTTGAACAAAACGCGGTATTCGTCGTTTTCGCCCGCCGTGCTGTAATACAAAATGTTGTCGTCGGAAATCAAATAGAACCAGTTGTTGTAATCGACTTCGTTTCCGTCGGAATCCGTTTTCCAAATCAAAGTTCCGTCTGCGGGGGCGTTAAAACTTTTGCTTCCCGCAAAAATTTCGTCCTTTTTGAAATTCGTTCCCCATTTGCAACTTAAAGGAAGAAGAGCCGCAAAAAAATTGTTGCGCTGGGCGGCAAGAGCCATCACCGTCATTCCGCCCATACTTTGCCCTGAACCGTAAACGCGATTCATATCGATGCTGTATTTCTGCACAATCGAATCCAAAAGTTGCCAAACGGCTTGAGAAGCACAGCTTAAAGTCCAGTTGTCGCGGGCAATTCGCAGATTGTAATGCGGATTTTCTTCGTTCATAAAAAAATCTTCGCTGATTGCAGGGCAAACCACAATCGCGCCGTCAAGTCCTTGTTTTTTCATCAGATTCTGAAAATAATCTGAAGCGTAATTTGCCGCGCCCTGCGATTCGCAAAGCGTAAGAAGCGGATTTGAATCCATTGAGCCTGCGTCGTGCAAATGCAGAACGAGCGCGTATTTTTTGCTTGAATCGTAATCGGCGGGAACAAAAATCGCATAAGGAAGTTCAAAATCCCAGTATTTGCCGTTTGCTTCGTCAAAGCAGTGCGTCGCCGAAAATGCTTCTTTTGCGTTTTTTAAGCCGAGTTTTTCGCGGTCAAAAGAAGTCAAATGAAGTTCGTAGCCTTTGATTTCTGGAATCGAAAAAGTGCCTTCGCGCGCGTAATTGTAAAATTCGCTCGGGCGCGCGCCGCCAGTTTGCGGGTCGATTCCTACATATTCGTAGCGGTAGAAATTTCCGACTTCGCGCGTTCCTGCCGAAATTATTGCGTCTGCCGTTTTGATGTCGGCTGTCTGCGTAACGCCCGCCGCCATCGTCGCAAGATACGAGCGGGCATATCGGCTCACAGAATAATCCGTGTTCAATTCGATAATCACAAAATTTCCGTGATTCGTTCCGTTTTCCGAAAGTTCCGCTTTGTCGTTCAAATAGATTTTTACGGGTTTTCCAGGATTTTTTCCCGCGTTCAAATCTTTGTCGGAAAGCGAAAGCCCGTAATCGCTCACGGAAAAATCCGAAAGCGAAAGCGTTGCGCCCGCCAAATCGCGATTGTATTCAACGGCAATCGCGCGCGGTTTTGAGCCGTCCATTCCAATCGTGCCGATAACGCTAACGCCCAAAATCGCTTCGTCCGCGCTCACCGTTTTTTTTTCGTTTTTTGCGCAGGAAAACAGAGCGAACGCCAAAAATAACGCAAAAATTCCGCGTTTCATAAAATCTTCTTTTAGATTTCGTTTTAGAATTACGAAAGTTCGATTTATTTCAAAGATTCGTTCAAAAAATCGAACACTGCGGAAAGATTTTCGTCGGTGTAAAACGCGCTGTCCATGTGTTTCGCGCCTTCGATTGTGCCGAAATGCACATTTTCGCTTCCGATTTTTGCGGAAAGCCGCTCGGCGAGATTTTTTGATTGCGTGTACGGAACGGAAAAATCGCCCGTTCCCGCTTGAATCCACGCTTTGAGCGCGAAATCTGGCGGAAGTGCGTTTTTGTATGTTTCCCAATATGTGCGGTAAGTGTGCGTTTTGTCTTTGCCGACTGCCTGCCCCAAAAATCTGCTTTCAAAAGATTTTTCGCCTGAATATGTTGTGCCGTCTTTGCCGAGCGATTTGAATTCGTCGTCCATCGTGAAAAATTCAATCGGTCCGTAAAAATCAACAGCGGCGCGCACTGAAGACGAAACGCCCGCGTTGTCTGAAACATCGCCGTCGAGTTCGGAAACGGCTGGCGTAAGAGAAGTCATCACGCTCAAATACGCGCCCGCGCTTTCGCCCAAAATGACGATTTTTTCTGCGTCGAAATTGTATTTTTGCGCGTTTGCGCGGATAAATCGAACCGCCGCTTTTACATCGGAAAGTGCCGCGGGAAAAATCGCCTCGGAGGATTTTCGGTAATCGATTGAAACGACCGCAAATCCGTGCGAAACGGCGTATTTTGCCGCAGGCTCGATTATTTTCATCTTTTGATTTTGGAACGCAAATCCGCCTCCGTGAACGAGCGCAATCACGGGAAACGCGCCGTTTCCCGCAGGAATGTAAATGTCGCAGACCTGCGATGAAGATTGGCTTGCATAAGGCACATTTTCGTAAACCGCCGCCGCGTTTGTTTCAAAAGGCTCTGCCGTCGGTTTCATTGCGTCGTTTGCCATCATTATTCCATTTCCGCGAGGATTTTCTGCCGTTTGCGCCGAATCCGATTTTGCAGAAGAAGATGCGCACGACGAAAAAATCAGCGCGGGGAAAAAACAAACCGCCAAAAATGCTGAAACTTTCATAAAAACTCCTTTTGGGCAAATAAAAAAGCGCAAGTCCGCATCTGGACTTACGCTTTCGCTACTCGATGAAATCAGTATAAAAAATTCGCGCAAACTCGGCTAGAAGATTCCGCGGTTTTATTCACGGCGATTGAGGCACTCGAAATCACCGTTTTTGTTCGCGGTTTAACGCGTTTAAGATGAATAAAGCGAAAAGAACTTTTCAAAAAACGGGCGATTTTTGGAAAGACAACAGCAATAAACCGTTACATTCAAATAGTCGTCGAGGAGCGGAATTATTGTCCGCGCCTGCAAATCTTTTAACGAAGCTATCATCGAATCTGTTACAAACGTCGGCAAATTTGAAGCGCATAGTAGCGTTTCAAAATCTGTTTGCTCTTTTTGGTAAATAAAACGTGAGTTCGGCAGAAGTTTTTTTGTTACTCTGTTCCAATACCCTGTTTCCGAAAGCGAAAGTATTGTTTCTCCGTCTAATTCAGAAAGAAATACCCCCTCTTTTTTTGAAGAAAGTCTGTGATTTTTTGGCAAAAGCAAATAAAGCGATTCTTCGTCAAAAACGGCGTTGTAAACGTCGTCGCCAGCCACGGGGTTTGAAACTTGAATCATTTGGCAGTTTTCGCTTCGCAGACGATTCAGCATTTCGTCGTAAGACGAAAGTTCCGTAACGATTTTTAATTCTGGATTTGAAATCGAAAAACGTCGGACGATTTCGCCAAAAAGCGTGGGCGACGGCGACAAAACGGTAACGATTTTTTTTGATTCTGCGAATTTCCGAATCGACTCTTCCGTTTCTAACGCTTTTTTGTAAAGTTCGCTGAACAATTCCAACGCCTTTTTTCCGTTTTCGTTCAATTCGATTGAATTTTTTGTTCGCGAAAAAAGCGAAACGCCAAGTTCTTCTTCTAATCTGCGCATTGAACGGCTCAAGCCTGGTTGCGTCATGTTCAACGATTCGGCGGCTTTGTTCAAAGATGAACATTCTACGACTTTTAGAAAAAGCCTGATTTGTTGCAATTCGTACATACTCTAATTTTAAATTAGACCTGTCAAAAAATTAAGTATTATTCAAAGATTTTTCGTTTCGGTATTATTGAAAACGCAAACAGAAATTCTAGGAGAAAAAAATGAAAATCAATCCAATTCTTACGGCAGTTTTTTCTACGGCGGCTTTGATGACATTTTCTTGCGCGTCGAATTCAAAAATCTCTTCTGAAAAAAGCGGTGCGGACAGCGATAAAAGCATTACGTTTGACAAGGGAAGCGTAAACGAATACGGAACAAAAATGACGCTTGCAAAGGAAATCAAAGTGAAGGCAGACACTTCCACGAGCGTTGTTGTGGATTGGAAAAACGAAAAAGTCGTTGAAGTTCCAAAAATCACGGCAAAAGAAGAAAAAGCGGTCGTTTACAAAAATGCACTTTACACGGACGGATACAAAAAAGGCGAAAAACTCGACCTTCACATGAATATAATGTACCA
Organism: uncultured Treponema sp.; assembly: GCA_905233535.1. Classification (GTDB taxonomy): domain Bacteria; phylum Spirochaetota; class Spirochaetia; order Treponematales; family Treponemataceae; genus Treponema_D. The sequence goes on along the minus strand of CAJOEO010000048.1, from coordinate 1,083 downwards.
CGACGACGCATCTTCTCCGCAGCCCGTGATTCTTTTTATTCCTGGCGGCGGATTTATTGGGTGCGATTCGCAAAATAGTTTGCGGCTTGAACGACAATTTCTTGCGGAAAACGGTTTTGCCGTTGCTAGCATTGAATATCACGTTGTCGGAAATGGATTTTACACAGACGCGGTTCAAGACGTGCGCGACGCTATGAAATTTCTTTCTGAAAACGCGGAAAAATACAATCTTGACACATCGCGCCTTGCGTTGATGGGAAACAGCGCGGGCGGATATATGACTGCACTCGTCAGCGCGATGGATTCTACGGGAATCAAAGCGTCAATCGATTTGTACGGACTTTCTGATTTAACAAAAATCGGAATGGATTTTGACGACGAATGTATAGCGGCGCATCTTTCGCCGACTAGTTCCGAAAGTCAATATGTGAACGGCGTTTTTAGTGGCAAAGCCATAAACGAAGACCTTGAAAAAGCGGCAAAAGCAAATCCACTTTCGTACATTGACGGAAACGAATGCCCAATGCTCATAATGCACGGCGACGCAGACAACCTTGTTTCTTCAAGTCAAAGTCTACTTGTTCACAACGCGATAAACGACGCGGGCGGCTCTTCAACGAGATATTCCATAATCGGCGCAGGACACGGACGCGGCGGCTTTAACACAGAACCTGCACTTAAAACAATCGTTGATTTTTTGAACGCGAATTTAAACTAAACGATTTTTGACAAACCACGGAGATTGAGCCTGTCGAAACCACCGTTTTTTGTTTAGTTCATCGTTTTCATCTTTTTCGCTGATTAAGCGAAGTCGAAATCTGCGTCCGCTTTGCATTTTTTCTCGTGGTTTCGACTGCGCCGAGCCGCTTTTTTGGGGGAGGAACAACCCCTCTACTCAGAAGAAGGGGTTTTTCCTCCCACAAACCCCCGCTTTTTCCCCAGCACTGCTTAGGGGCTTTGCCCCTAAGAACCCCAAAAATGTTTTGCATTTTTTCACTGTTTCGACTTTGCGCGGTTTCGATTACGCTCAACCACCGCGCGTTCGTTTTGTTACCAATTTTCGTACCGCTTTCCAGTGTCTAG
>CAJOEO010000047.1:14672-15097 GCA_905233535.1 uncultured Treponema sp. | reverse complement strand
GAAGACGCAAACGATGAAGCCGACGACGTAACCGACGAACTCGAAATCCCCGATTTTGACGCAGAAGAAACAGAAAACGAAAACGTTGAAGATTTTGATTCCGACGAAACCGCTCTTTCGGGCGACGAACTTTCAAATCTCGCAGGAAATTTGGGCGAAATCGAAGACGCAAACGATGAAGCCGACGACGTAACCGACGAACTTGAACTTCCCGATTTTGACGCAGAAGAAACAGAAAAAGAAAACGCTGGCGAAGATTTTGATTCCGATGAAACCGCGCTTTCAGGCGACGAACTTTCAAATCTCGCGGGAAATCTTGGCGAAATCGAGGACGCTTCCGATGAAGCCGACGGCGCGACAGACGAACTCGACCTGCCCGATTTTGACGCAGAATCGAAGGACGCGAAGGACGAAATCGAACTTCC
>CAJOEO010000047.1:0-14637 GCA_905233535.1 uncultured Treponema sp. | reverse complement strand
AAACGAAAACGCTGGCGAAGATTTCGATTCCGACGAAACTGCGCTTTCGGGCGACGAACTTTCAAATCTCGCGGGCAATCTTGGCGAAATCGAGGACGCAAACGATGAAGCCGACGACGCGACGGACGAAATCGAACTACCTGATTTTGACGCAGAATCGAAGGACGCGAAGGACGAACTCGAATTGCCTGATTTTGACGCGAACGCGACGACGGAATCGACGGATTCCGAAAACGCGGAAAATCCGACGGAAGAAGATTTCTCACTTCCTGACTTTGACGAGGACACAACAAAATCTATGGATACGGAATCCGAAGAATTCGCAGAATCACATGATTCTGACGATTCTCAAGATTCTAAAAATGCGGGCGACGATTTCTCACTTCCCGACTTCGATTCTGATTTTGGGAAAAATGCGGAAAACGACGCGACGCAAAACAACGCGAAAACTGACAACCTTGACCTGCCCGATTTTGACGCGAACGCGGATTTGGATTTGCCAGATTTCAGCATGGATTCGCAAGAATCCACAGATTCCAACGGATTTGATGATTCGGCGGAATCTAACGATTCGTTTGATTTGCCCGACTTTGACGCGGACAAAACGGAAACTCGTTCGGGTGGAATATTTGATTTTCCAGACTTTGACACGGACACGCCCGACGCGGCGGCAACTTCTATGGATTCGTTCTCGCTTCCTGACTTTGATTCCGAGCCGAAAGCGGATTCGGACAATCCGTTTAGTTCTACGGATTTCTCCGATTTGTACGACGACGAGAATACGAACGATTCTCCGTTTGACGAGGAGGAGGAAGAAAAAGACAACGACCACAGCGCAATTCCGCTCTTCGTTGTGATTCTTGTAATTTTGCTTTGTTTGCTTGCAGCGGCTGCGTTGCTGTTCATTTTCCCGTCGCGATTCAACGTGCTTCAAAAAACGGGGCGAACGACGATTTCGATGCCGACTTTCATCACGAATATCACGGACAAATTCACGAAAAAATCGGAAAATCCAACAACGACTCCGATTCCTACGACTCCAAAAGAAGAATCCACGAAAGACGAGAAAATTCCGTCGCTTGAATCTTTGCAAAATCCAAAGGAAAGCGAAGAACCGAAGCCAACTTTGCAAGAAAGCGCGAAAGAGCCGACCAAAAAAGACGAGCCGATTTTGCCGAAAGAATCAAAAGTAGAACAGAAAGTCGAGCAAGTTTCTCCAGTCGAAGAGAAAAAAGAAAGCGAAGTTGCGCCAAAGCAAACAACACCTTTGCAAAAACAAGAAAACGCAAAGAATCGAGAAGACACGGACAAAATCATAATCGAGCCTGACGCGACGAACGTTATTCCAGACAACCACGCCGCACCACAAGCGCAAGAAGACAGAATCGTGATTGCACCCGACGCTTCAAAAGTTGTTCCTGTGGCAAAACCCGAATTGACAATCAAAAAGGACGACATCAAGCACCACGTCAAATGGGGCGACACGCTTTGGGATATTTCGGAAACGTATTACAAAAATCCCTGGCGGTATCCGACGATTGCAAAATACAACAAAATTCCAAATCCTGACCTTATTATTGCAGGAAAAGAATTGCTAGTTCCTTACGAATGAAAAGAAAACAAACGCGATTTTCAAAAGTTCTCACGATTGCAAGCGCGTTTGTTTTTGCGTTTTCGTGCAGAATGTCGAGTGCGGGCGAAACGCAAAGAGAATTCCGCGATGATTCGTACTTTTTTTTGGGATTGCAAGCGGCAGACGCAGAAAACGAAGAAAAGGCGTGGCAATTTTTCAAAATCGCGCGAGACAGCCCGAACTCAACGGATTTGATTGCACGGCGAAGCGCGGAAAGTTTGACGATGATTGGAAACGTTGCCGAGCGAAACGAAGCGGCACGATTCATCGCAAAAAAATACAATGACGATTCGGCGATTTTGGTCGCCGCTCGCGAATTTTACAAGCAAGGCGAAAAAAACGCTCTCATAGAGTTGACCGAAAATCTGAATTTTGCAACCGCTCCAAATGAACTTGTCAAAATTCGACTGAATGCGATGTTGGAGCAGAACGACAGCCGATTTGAACACGAATATTTTTTGTGGACGATTAGTCGCGCACTTTCCGAAGAACATTTGGAGTTTTATCAAAAATTTCTTGCAAACAAAATCACGACTTTTAGACAAAAACAACAACTCGCGCTCGCGCTTTACGAGTCGCAAATAAAAGCGCACCAAAACGAATGGCGCGAAAAATGGCAGGCAGAACACCCCGACGAAACTTTAGACGAATCGCTTGTTCCAAAATCGTTTGACGATGTGGAATTACAAGAAATCGAACTTCCCGTTACAAATGAACAGTTGTTTATAGATTTTCGTTCGTTGCTTTACCGCAAAAATTATTCCGAAGCGTATCGTCGTTCGTTTGGAATTATTGGAATTTACGAGCGACAAGAAGAATCTTCCGAATCGGATTTTGGAGAATCGCTCATTCGAGCGGACGAGCAGATTCTTTCGGACATTGGAAAAGCGCATTTGTACGGAACGGATAGTTTTAAAGATTCCGCGCTTTTTTTTGAAACTTTGGCGCGGCGACTTTCGGACGAACAGGCGTATTATGCGCATTTTTACGCGGCACGACTTTGGGACAGGGCAGGAAATTCCACAAAATCCACATACCGTTTTAGAGCCGCGATTGCGTCCACGGAAGATTCGCAAAAAATCGATACGGCGTTGTGGTATTTGCTTTCGGCGCAACAAAAATTGGGCGCGGAAAAAATCGTCAAAACGCTAAACGATTACGCAAAAAAAGTTGGCGACCGCGAATATTTTGACGATTTTTTTGAGAAAATTTCGTTCGACCTTCTTTCAAAAAAAAAGTGGCACGATTACGTTGAGATTTGGAAAGCGGGCAAAGGCGCGATGAGCGACGAAATTGCAAGCCGATTTGCGTATATTTCGGGACGAATTTTGGAAGAAAAACTCGCGACGGATTCAAAAATCGACAGCGAAACGGCGTTCAAAGACGCGCTTTTGGGCGCGGGCAGTTTTTACTACAAAGTTTGCGCTCTTGAACGGCTCGGCATGGAAGGTTGGGCGGAAAGCGATTTCGCGATTCGTAACGTGGCTGGCGGCAAAGAAGACGCGCAAAAATCGGGCGCGGATTTGCTTTTGGCGGGCTACGCCGCGTTTGGATTTCCTGCGCGAATTTATCCAGAATGGCTTTTGAATCGGAAAAATCTTTTGGTGGAATCTTCGATTTCTGCGAGCAATTTTCTTTTTAACTGCGGAAAACACGATTCAAAATACAACCTTCAAAGTTTGCGAATTGCCGACCGCACAAAAAACATTACGCGGAGTGAACTTCCAACGAAACTATTGAATTTGAGTTATCCGCAATTTTTTTCAGAATTGATTTCCAAAGTTTGTGCGGAAAATTCGATTGACGAGCCGATGTTGTACGCGCTTGTTCGCACGGAAAGTTTTTTTGAACCGACCGTTTCGAGTTCTGCGGGCGCGAACGGTTTGACACAACTTATGGAAGCGACCGCAAAAGACGAGGCGCGAAAACTAAAACTCGGCGACGATTGGAACATTTTAGACCCCGAAACGAATTTGCGAATGGGAAGCCATTATCTTGCGTCGTTGATTTCGCGCGTGGACGGAAACATTCCGATTCTCGCGCTTTTTGCGTATAACGGCGGACTTACAAACGTCAGAAATTGGCTCAAAAAATCAAAACGCGAATGGGGCAAAAAGCCCTCCACTTCTCCCGCGGGACTTCCAATGGATTTGTTTTTGGAAACGCTACCGTTCAAAGAAACGCGCGGCTACGGACGGCAACTTGTGGCGAGTGCTTCGCTTTACGGCTTTCTTTATTACGGGATTCCGCCTGCACAAACAGTCAGAAAAATGCTCTACGGAAAAACAGAAAGTCTTTCAGACGAATAAAAAATCCGCAAAAGAACCGTTGAAGTAACGCACGGATAACTATACAATCAAACTCACTATGAATCTTTTTTTGGGAACTTCTGCTTCGTCGGGAATTGGAATTGGACGCGCATTCGTTGTGCCAGAAACGCAAAAGCGCGTAATCCCGCAAAACACCATTTTGCCAGGCGACCGCCAAAATGAACTCGCGCGTCTTGATTGTTCGCTTGCAACGGTTGTTACGCAAATTGCCGCTCAAATGGACGCGGTTTCGGACAACAAGGCGCAAAAAGAAATCTTTGAAACGTATTTTTTGATGTTAAATGACCCCGAATTTATTGGGAGCGTGAAAAAAGCGTTTTCAAACAGCGATAAAAATATCGCTTGGGTTTTGAATCAAAAAACTGAAGAATCGGCGAGTTTACTTTTGAATAGTGGAAACGAATATCTTGCAGAACGAGCGCAAGACATTCGCGACGTTTTTGGGCGAGTTTTGGACGACCTTTTGGATTATCACCCGTTCAAAATCGACAACGTGCCAGACGGCGCGGTCATCGTTGCACGCGCTCTTGCGCCCAGCGACACGTTGATTCTTGCAAAACGACGAATTGCGGGCGTTGCCCTAATCGAAGGTGGCGTTTCCAGCCACGTCGGAATTCTTGCGCGAAGTTACGGAGTTCCCGCGGTTTTTGCTCTTCATAAAATCACGGAAAAAATCAAAGACGGCGAACTTGTAATCGTGGACGGAAACGCGGGCGAAGTTATCGTAAATCCTGACGGCTGTACAATCGACGACTATAAAAAGCAAATAAACGAAGAACGCGCTCACCAAGAAGAATTGGAAACGTTCAGAAATAAAACGGCGCAAACGAAAGACGGAACGACGTTCAAAATCATGGCGAACATCGGAACGATTGAAGAAGCGGAAATTGCGGCGATTGAAGGCGCGGACGGAATCGGGCTTTTTCGCACGGAATTTCTTTTCATGGAAGAAGAAAACGAAGGCGTTAGCGCGGCGCACGCGCGAAGCGTGGCGTTTAGCGAAGACGGACAATTTGCAGCGTACAAAAAAGTTTTGCAGTCGATGGGCAACAAACCCGTTACGATTCGCACGATTGACGCAGGCGGCGACAAAATTGTGGGCGCGGCAGAAATCACGGCGCACAACGAAAAAAATCCACTGATGGGGCAACGCGCAATTCGACTAAGCCTCGCCTACCCTTCTCAACTCAAAACACAATTCAAAGCGTTGTATCGAGCAAGCGTTTTTGGAAATCTAAAAATCATGCTTCCGTTGATTACAAGCGTCGAGCAGGTCGAAAAAGCGTTAGAAATCGCACAAAAAGCAAAAGACGAACTTCGAGAAGAAGGAAAAGATTTTATAGAGGACGTTCCGATTGGAATTATGGTGGAAACGGCGGCGGCGGCAATGACGGCGGATTGCCTTGCAAAAAAAAGCGCGTTTTTTTCGATTGGCACGAACGATTTGACGCAGTACACGATTGGCGTTGACCGCGAAAACGCGCAAGTCGCTCCGCTTTACGACGAGTTTCACTTGGCGGTTTTGCGCCTAATCGAGCGCACTGTGCAGGAAGCCCAAAAAGCAAAAATCAGCGTGTCCGTTTGCGGCGAAATGGCTGGACGACCCGCAAGCGCGCTAGTTTTGGCGGGCATGGGAATTCGCACACTTAGCATGAGCGCGAAAAAAATCACAGAAATCAAAGAAGTTCTTTCAAGATTCACGATTTCAGAACTCGAATCGATTTGCAAAGAAAAACTAGGAACGCAATAAAAATGGCAAAACAAAAAAAGAAATTCCCCGAAAAAACAAAAATTCAAAACGAAGTCGAAAAAATCGACGACATCGAAACGGAAGATTTTTCAAATAAAAAAGAATACGAAGGCACGCCACTAGTTGTGATTGCAGGTCGTCCAAACGTTGGGAAATCCACGCTTTTTAACCGTTTTATGCGCCGTCGCCTTGCAATCGTTGCCCCCACGCCTGGCGTTACCCGCGACGGCGTTGAAGGCACGGCTATAATCGCGGGCAAGCCCGTGCGACTAGTAGACACAGGCGGCTATAAACTCGACCGCGAAATCGGCACGCAAGAAGCGCAAATGGACGCGCTCGTCGTAGAAAAAACGCTTTCGTTTATAAAAAAAGCCGACAAAATCGTTTTGCTTTTGGAAGCGGGAAAAATCACGGGCGAAGACGAAGAATTCATTTCGATTTTGCGTCCGTTCATGGAAAAAGTCGTTGTGGGCGTGAACAAATGCGAAGGCGGCAACGACGAAAACACTTCTTGGAATTATCTTAAATACGGTTTTAAAGAAATCGTTTTTATTTCTGCCTCGCACGGCGACCACATCACAGAATTTGCAGAAAAAATCGTGGCAAACCTCGATTTTTCAAAAGTTCGAGAAATCGCAGAAGACGAAAAACTATTCACACATTCAAATTCTTCGATTGTAAGCGACTACGCGGGAACGACGCGCGACGTTGTGGAGGGCGAATTTTCGTTTGGCGGAAAAAAGTTTGAAGTTTTGGACACCGCAGGAATTCGGCGAAAAGCAAAAGTCCACGAAAACGTTGAATACTATTCAGTGAATCGTGCAATAAAAACGCTCGACAAATGCGACGTAGTTTTTTTGATGATTGACGCGCAAGAAGGCTTGGCAGAACAAGACAAAAAAATCTGTTCGCTCGCGTTTGAACGCGGACGGGCAATAATTTTTGTTTTGAACAAATGGGACACGCAAGAACAAAGCAAAAAAACGTTTCGCCATACAAAAGAATGGATAAACGCAATGTTCGGACAAATGAACTGGGCACCGATTTTGCCGCTTAGCGCGTTAAACGGCGACGGAATCCGCGATTTACTAAACAAAACGATAGAACTATACAAGCAACTGGTTCGCAAAGTCGAAACGTCCGCGCTAAACCGCGCACTCGCCGACTGGATTTTCCACTATCCGCCGCCAGCCACAAAAGCAATTCACTTCAAAGTACGATACATGACACAAGTAAGCGCGAATCCCGTTTCATTCAAAATCTTCTGCACAAATCCAGAAAACGTCCCCGAAAGTTACGTTACATATTTGAAGAACAAAATCCGAAAAGACCTCGGATTCGACCAGATTCCCGTGTCGCTGGAACTAAAAGCAAGTCGCAAAAAATGGGAAAATCGATTTGACGAATAGAAAAAATGGAAAAAAAGACGAATAAAAAATCAAAAATATTTGGCTCGATGTTTGACCGAAAAAAAATTCCAGACGACGCAAAAAAAATCCTTGATTCGTTTGACGAAATCGTTTTTGCAGCGCGAGATTTGAACGCAAGAAAACGCGAAAAGATTTTTTTTGACATCAAAAATCTTTCGCACGAACTCACCGACGAAAGAACAAATCGGCGTGTCGGTTACATGAACAACGCGCAAAGTCTTACGGCGTATGCGTCTTATTTTTTGTGGTGGAATCTTGAACGATTGGTTCGGCTTTTTTCAAATCTTGGAGAAAGCGCGTTCGATTTGAAAGAAAACGCGGTCGCGCTCGACATTGGAAGCGGTCCGTTGACGATTCCGATTGCGCTTTGGCTTTCGCGCCCCGAACTTCGCGAAAAAAAAATCACGTTTTATTGCCTAGACATTTCGCAAAACGCGCTTTCGCTTGGTGAAGATTTGTTTTTGCAGATTGCCGCCAAAACGCTCAAAGAAAATCGCGAACCGTGGAAAATCGTAAAAATTCACGGAGAAATTGGCACGGAAATCAGAAAAAAAGCGGATTTTGTTTTTTGCGCAAACGTTTTTAACGAGATTTTGCAACGAAATCGCGAGCCGACGGATTTTCTTTCCAAAAAATACGCGAATCTTTTGGAAAAATATTGCGATTCTAACGCGAAAATTTTTCTAATCGAACCTGGCGAGCCGAAAAGCGCACATTTTATTTCGTTAATGCGTTCGTCGCTGATGAAAAACGGATTTTTCCCCGATGCCCCCTGCCCGCATTTTTGCGCCTGTCCGATGGCGGGACGCACTGGCGGCAAAACGACAAAAAACGGCAAAAACGTAAAATGGTGCAATTTTGCGTTTTCCACAAAAGACGCACCGAGCGCGTTAAAAAAATTGTCTGAAAAAGCGAACTTGCCGAAAGACCGCGCAGTTTTGAGTTTTCTTTTGGCGCATCGCGCTGACAAAATCGAAAAAATCGACGAATTGAAAGATGAACGATTAAAAATCAGAATTGCGAGCGAGCCGATTCGCTTGAACGATTTGGGGAAAAGTGGACGCTACGCCTGTAGCGCGAAAGGACTTTTGCTTGCAATCGAAAACTTTTCGACAAAAAACGGCGACCTTTTGGAAATCGCGCCGATTCCTGCCGACGCGCAAATCGACAAAAAATCGGGCGCAACAATCGTTTGGCTTTGACAAAAAACACGGCGGATTCAACTTTGAAAACGCCGTGTGTTTTACAAAAATCTAAAAAAAGACGCTCGATTACTTAAAAAGAGCCTTAATTTCTTTTGCGTAAATTTCGTTTATGCGGTAACGCATCATTTCTTGCTTTGCCGAAAGTTCAACGCCCACTTCAAATTCTTTTGGCAAAAGCGCGATTTTGTTGATTTTTTCGTAACTTTTAAAGCCGTTTTTGGCGTTTACTCGCGCAGAAGTTTCGTTTTCAATTAGGCGCAAAACTTCGCTACTTTTAACCATTTCTTCCCATTTTGTGTACGGCAATTTCGCTTCTTTGCAAAACGATTCGATTTCCGTTTTTTCTGGCACAACAAGCGCGGCAAGATAACGCTGGTCCTGCCCCAACACAACGGCGGTTTTTATGTAGCGCGATTCTTGCATTTTCATTTCGATTGGGAGCGGTTCAACGTTTTCGCCACCCGTTTGCACAATCGTATCTTTGATTCGACCTTTCAAGCAAATTTCGTTGTTCACCGTCAAAATCGCAATGTCGCCAGTATTAAACCAGCCTTTTTCGTCAATTACTTTTGCTGTTAAGTCGTCTTGTTTATAGTAGCCTTTCATAACCGTGCCACCTTTCAATTCAAGAACGCCTTTTTTGCATTTGCCCAAATCTTTTCGCGTAACGGGGTCAACAACGCGAGAAGAAAGTCCGCGGATTGCAGAACCGACGTTTCCAAAAATCGGTTTTTTGATTGGCTGAACGCAAACAATAGGCGACATTTCCGTAAGTCCGTAACCTTCCACAAGATTCACGCCAATCGCCCAAAAGAATTTTGCCACGTTCGGCGGAAGCGCACCACCGCCAGAAACGCAAGCACGGAAATTGTTTCCCATCATCGCGCGGATTTTTTTAAAAACAAGAACGCCACCCAAAAGTTTAAGCGGATAGCAGACAAGCCAGGGAATCACGAACGCGGGCCATTGCAAAAATCGTTTGTCGATTCCAAATCGTGAAGTTTTATCGAACAAAACGCGGTCGATTTTTGAATGAAAAAGCGAAATGTTCACAAAAAATTTGAACAAAACGTTTACGATTCCGCCCGTTTTTCGCATTTTGCGGAAAATTCCGTCGTACACGGCTTCAAAAACGCGCGGAACGGCGGGCAGAACTTGCGGATTTAGCGTTTTTAAATCCGCCAAAAGAACAGGACCGACGGGACGCGAATAACAAAGAGTCGCCGCCTGCGAAAGAACGACGTATTCCACAGCGCGCTCAAAAGCGTGCCAAATCGGCAAAACCAAAAGCCCGCGGTCGCCAGGAAACAAAAAAATGCGCTCGTCGATTTCGTCCAACTGCGTGATAAAATTCCCATGCGAAAGCATTACGCCTTTCGGTTTTCCAGTCGTGCCAGACGTGAAAATTATTGTCGCAAGGTCGTCCCAATCGCCTTTTTCCATTTCGGCTTCCACGCGCGTTGGATTTTTTTCGTTAAAAATTCGCCCCACTTCCAAAATCGATTCAAACGAAACGAGTTCGATTCCCGCCGCTTTTGCAGAATCTTCGTCTTTTTGAGTCGGAGAATCGAATTCGATTAACGTTTTTACGAGCGGAATGTCGTTTTTTATGGAAAGAATTTTGTTTACTTGGCTAGAATTTTCTGCAATGACGATTTTGCATTCGGCAAACGAAATAATGTAAGAAAGGTCGCCAATCGTCGCGTCCGCGCCACGCGGAACGTCAATCGCGCCAATGGAAAGCAAACCCAAATCCGCTTGTTGCCATTCTTTTCGATTGTCCGAAATCAAAGCGATGTGTTCGCCTCGTTCAACGCCACGACTCAAAAGTCCGCCCGCAAAATCAAGAACCGCACTATACGCCTCGCGGTACGTCGTCGGCTCAAAATGCCCGTCGCCACAGCGCGTCATTTGGAATGCGATGTCAGGATACTCTCGAACCGTCCGTCTAAACATACGCGGAATCGTCGTTTCCATCGTTCACTCCTTGCAAAAAAAATTGTTAGATTAAAAGTATACAGCGCAAATACGATTTTTGAAAACGCGAAAATAATTCTAATTAATGTCCGCGTTTTCTCAAGTATTCGGCGAATTCAGCATTTTTTACGATTTTTTTCAATTCTTCGATGTCAACGTGGAATCTGTTGTTTTCTATACGAATCGTGCCATTGTCTGTGAGTTTTGCAATTTCGTCGGCAGCGTCCGAGAAAGAAAGCCCCGTCCATCTCGCAATGTCGGCAACTGAAAGAGAATAAATGCGTTCTGTGCCTTCTTGATTTTCTTGCGAGTTTCTTTCGTCGAGCATCAAAAGCAAATCGGCGATTTTTGATTCTCCGTCGGGTTTTGCCATTACGCTCAATCTGCGAGTTTGTTCCACTAGACGATGGCACAAAAGAACAAGAAGTTTCATTGAAAGTTTTGCACTGCCTTCAATTAAAGCGGGGAAATTTTCGCGGTTGAATTCCAAAACCTCAACATCGGTTAGCGCGATGCACGACGCGCTCCGCAACGACGAATCCAAAATCGCCATTTCGCCAAAAATTTCGCCAGGGCAAATAAAATTCAAATTAAGATTCGCGCCGTTGACGCATTTTGTAAGTTGAACCACGCCCGAAAGCAAAAAATAAAACGAATTTCCTGGCTCAAACTCCGCAAGAATTACTTGTCCACGACCAAATTTTTTTTCAAATCGAACGAACGCAGGAAATTCTAAGCGTTTTCGCGCCTCCGCGCCAAAATTCATAAAAACTTCCATGTCTTGCATAAATCCCGAAGAATCGACGGAAACCGTTTTTAAGTTTGAACGGCTGTCTTTTTCTAACTTTTCAAGATGAGCAAGAACATTGCCCTGCGCACCCAATTTTTTGTAACGCACACACATTTCCGCGCAAGTAAGCCATTTTCGTTCTTCAAAAAAACTTTCGGCAACCGTAACCATTTCGTTTTCAACCGCAGATTTTTCGCCGAGGTCAAGAAGTTGCTCGATTTTAAAATTCATTCTACGAAGAAGACGCGAATAATATCGCAAAAGTTTGTACATTACGTCGTGTTTTCCCGCAAACGCCGCTTCAAATTCCGCGACGCTCATGCAAACAACTGTACACATCGAAGCCGCGCTCGCCGTGCTTTCGCGTGAAGTTTTCGCGATTGCAGACAAAAGCCCAAAAAACTCGCCCGCTTTTATCGTCTGCGAAGAACTGGTTGCCAACGAAGATTTTTCGCTGTTTAACAAAACTTTGCCACTGCGAACAATAAAAACGCGCTCATCTTTCTGTCCTTCAAAATAAATTATTGAACCGCGCTGAAAACTAATCAATCTAGGCATAACGCCCCCCAAAAAAACAAATGAATCTGATTCTATCAAATCGCGCTTTTTTTGTTTTGATTTTATTGAACGCAGATTTCAAGAAATTCAATCGACGGCGGTTTTTTCTCAAAATTGAAATTTATACAGACGTTCATTATACTTTTTTTTCAATCTCATCTATTCAAAATCTAAGATTAAGGAAAAATCAATGGACGAACTCAAAAAAGAAATTAAAGAGTGCATTGTTAGTTCTCTTGAACTGGAGGACGTTACCGCGGAAGATATAGTAGACAGTGAGCCGCTTTTCGGCACGGGATTGGGACTTGATTCAATCGACGCGCTTGAACTTGGAGTCGCGCTCAAAAAGAAATTCGGCGTAAAATTCAACGCGGAAGACAAAGACGCAAAAGCGCATTTTGCTTCGGTGGACGCGCTTGCAGAGTACATTTCTTCACAAAAGGCTGGCGAAAAATGACGAGCGGCGAACTTTTTGGCGTTTTAAAAAAAATTCTTATTGAAGATTTCGACATAGACGAAAACGACATCGTTCCAGAAGCGAGCATTGCCGACGACCTCGACCTCGATTCGATTGACAGCGTTGACATGATTGTAAAACTCAAGCCATATCTGAACGGCGCGATTGAACCCGCGGTTTTCAAAAGTGTAAAAACCGTTCAAGACGTGGTTGATGTTCTTCTTCCGCTTGCAAAATAAATGAAACTTCCCGCAAAAATTCTATTCGTTACAGCGTCGATTATTTATCCGATTTTGGTTTTTGTCTGCCTTGTTCTGCTGAAAGTGCCGCTTCGGATTTTTTCGCTTTTTGTGGTTTTTGTGGGAATCGTTTATCTTTTGGTGGCGAGCGGTGGCGGAATCAAAAAAAACTGGCGAATGTTGGTTTCTTCCGCGCTTTTGCTTGCGGGCGGCACGATTTGCTTTTTTACGGGACGGGCAATTTTCATCAAATTCTATCCCGTCGTGATGAATTGCGTGTTTCTTTTTGCGTTCGCCTACACGCTTTTTTTTCCGCCAAATGTCTGCTTTAGACTTGCGTGCTTTTCCGACAAAACGCTTTCTTCTAGCGTTGCCGCGCGCAGAGTCGAAAAATATTGCAAAAAAGTTACCGCGCTTTGGTGCGGATTTTTTATTTTGAACGGAATCGCGGCAGCGGCGACCGTTCTTTCAAAAAGCGACTGGCTTTGGTCGCTGTACAACGGCGGAATTTCCTACGCGATAATGGGTTTGATTTTCGCCGTCGAATTCCTAATCAGAAAGGCGGTTGACAAAAAAATGCCAAAATCAATTTCACTCACGCGCTTTTGCGCAGATTCACGCGCAGACGACACGATTCTTTGCTACGAAAACAATTTTTCAAGCGGAAAATATTTGCGCTGGCGCGATTTTCTTTGCGAATCTGCAAAATTCCGAACGTTTTTTGAGCGATTTCCAAAAACATACAGCTGGATAATTCACATCGAAGATTACTGGGATTTTTTGTGCGCTTTTGCCGCGCTTTTGCAGACGAACAAAGAAATCCTTTTGACAGCGAACATTTCGCCCGAGTTCATCAAAGAAATCCGCAAAAATCATTCCACAGAAATTCGATTTTTGACAGACTGCACGCAAATCGAAGGGAAAAAAATCGAAGACGCGGATTTTGTTTCCGAAGTTTTGAGCGAAATTTCCGTTTCCGAAGAAGAAACGCGCCAAACTCCAAAAATCAACGCGGACGAAACAAAAATCGTTTTGTACACATCAGGCTCAACGGGAAAACCAAAAGCCGTGCGCCAAAGAATGACGGAATTCGAGGCGGACAACGCATTCATAATCAAAAAATGGGGCGAAGAATTTTTGCAGCGAAAACTTTGCGCCACGGTGAGCCAGCATCACATCTACGGATTTTTGTTTACGATTTCGCTTCCGTTCACGCTTGCCGTTCCGTTCAGACGAAAGCGAATCGAATTTCCAAGCGAATTTTCCGCACTTTCGGACGATTCTTATATGATTATCGCCGTTCCCGCGTTTCTAAAGCGAACTTGCGCAGAACTCGCAGAAAATCGTCTGCCGCTCAAAAATCCATGGATTTTCACATCGGGCGGAGCGGTCAGCGCGGAACTTGCCGCACAAACCGAAAAATCGTTCGGATTCTGCCCGCTTGAAGTTTACGGCTCAACCGAAACGAGCGGAATCGCCTACAGACAACAAAATCGAGACGGTGCGCTTTGGACTCCGTTTGACAACGCAAAAATTTGGCTTAACGAAAACGACGGCTGTCTCACGATAATTTCGCCGTACATCAAAAACCCCGAAGGATTCAAAACGGGCGATTTGGTGGAAATCCAAAGCGACGGACGATTTTTGCTGAAAGGCAGAGCCGATTCAATCGTCAAAATCGAAGAAAAACGGATTTCGATTCCCGAAGTTGAATCGCGCATTATGCAAAGCGGTCTTGCCGCCGACTGCGCAGTAATCGCGCTCAGCGGAAAGCGTCAGTATCTTGCCGCCGCGATTCAGCTCAACGAAAAAGGAATCGAAAAATTCCGCGGCACGCCAAAATTTTTGATAAATCGCCATTTCCACGATTTTCTTTTGCAGTTTTTTGAAAATGTGGTTCTTCCAAAACGATGGCGTTATGTGGAAAAAATCCCCGCGGACACGCAAGGAAAAAAACACAGGCAGGAAATCGAACGCCTTTTTGAAACGGCAGAAACTCCGACGGAGTTTGAAGTTCCTCAAAAGTTTTTGGATTTTTTGGAAAAACATTCGATTGAATTTCAAAAAATCGAATCGAAAAGCGAAAATCAAGTTTGCTTTGATTTGAAAATCAGTGGAAAATCCGATTTTTTTGACGAAGAGGACATAGACGACGACGGGAAGCCGATTGGCGAATACGCTCCCAAAGATGCCGAAACGCGCAAATTGCAGGAAGACGATATTTGTCGCCGCGTCAAAGAACGTTACCCAGATATTGACGCAAATAAA
>CAJOEO010000046.1:909-9202 GCA_905233535.1 uncultured Treponema sp. | reverse complement strand
CGATTACCTTTTCCTCGTTGGTCTTGTTATTGAGCAGACGAGCGCCAGTCACACCATCCATCTCGTTACCAAGTACTTCCTTTGTATTGCAGTTCCAAAGCACTTCGATTTTCGGATTTTCCATTACGCGCTGCTGCATTGCCTTTGAGGCACGAAGTTCGTCACGACGAACAATCATATAAACCTTGTTGCAAATGCCTGCGAGATAGGTAGCTTCCTCGGCAGCAGTATCGCCGCCACCAACTACTGCGACATCCTTCTTGCGATAGAAAAATCCGTCGCAGGTAGCACAAGCCGACACGCCAAAGCCCTTGAGTTTCTGTTCCGACTCAAGTCCAAGATAGTTGGCTGTTGCACCAGTAGCAATAATCACAACTTCGGCATCAATTTCATCGCCATTGTCAACAACCACATGGAAAGGACGGTGCGAAAAGTCAACCTCGGTAATAATACCACTGCGAACATCAGTTCCAAAACGCTTTGCCTGCTCGCGAAGTTGATTCATCATTTCGGGACCGGTAACTCCATTGGGATAACCAGGGAAATTCTCAATTTCTGTAGTGATCGTCAACTGACCGCCCGGCTGCAAACCTTCGTATACAACTGGGCTTAAATTTGCTCTCGATGCATATATTGCTGCCGTGAAACCAGCAGGACCTGAACCTATAATCAGGCATTTTACTTTTTCTGTCATATTCTTTTACTTAAACTCAAATTTCTGCAAAAATAAAAAATATTTACGATTTGGGATTTACGATTAACGATTTTTTACTCTAAGATTATGCTGCACTTGGTCAACTGTCTTAAAGTCATTTACGGCAAACTACTTTTTCATAGAAAAAAAAATACAAAAAGTATGTTTAGTTCAAACAAAAGAATTATATTTGTAACCAACAAAATTTAAGTTTAACGACAAAAAACAATACAACATGAGAAAACTATTATTTTTAGTGCTTGGAATAGCATTGTTTACAGTGGTAAATGCCCAAAGTTTGACTGTACATTTGGAAGGTGGCAAGTGCAACAAATTCACGGAGGAAGTAACATACAAAACAGTCATTGCAGAATATGATTCGTATCGAAGACTTACATATTTGGAATGTACAGGCAAAGGTCACGAGCAATGCCCTCCTTCTTGGACATACGACCAGCCACAAAGCACCTTTGAAAAATCCATACTCGAAGCCACGGTACTTATGGAGGTTCAGATTCTCGAAGACCTAAAGGAAGGAAAAACTAGCGGAGAATTCAAATACAAGTACATAACTCTTTCGTACAAGAATGCTAGTATCGTAAAAAAAGAATCGAACGCAGAAGAATTGCAATACGACTGGTCGATAACAGATTTTCGTACCGTCCGCGATGTGTCAGACATTAAGAAATACAAGGAAACAATTGAAAAGCAGAAGGAATAACGGGAGAAAAACTACAAACAGCCCACCTAAAAAACGGAATCAGATCCTGAAACAAGTTCAGGATGACATTCCGTTTTGACCTTTTGAATCATTAATTTTTCTTTACCTTTGCGGAAAATTTTCGCAAATGAAAGCAATGATTTTCGCTGCCGGACTCGGCACACGCCTCGCACCGCTGACCAACACTATGCCCAAAGCAATGGTTCCAATCAGCGGAAAACCAATGATTCAGCACCAGATAGAAAAACTTCGCAGTTTTGGTGTCGACTACATAGTTGTGAATGTTCACCATTTTGCCGAACAGATAATAGACTTCGTGAAAAACAACGATTTCGGCGTACAAATAGAGATTTCCGATGAGCGTGAATTACTACTAAACACTGGCGGCGGACTAAAGAATGTCAAGCGATTCTTCAATGAAGGCGACAACTTTTTGGTTCACAATGTTGACATTTTTTCCGACCTTGACCTAAAAGCATTGTACGACCACCATTGCTCAACGCAAAATGTGGCGACACTTGCAGTTATGCACCGCGAAAGTTCGAAGCATCTGCTTTTCGACAACGACAACCGCCTTTGCGGATGGCGCGACCTTAAGAACGACAAGTCAATAATCACCATCGAACGCGACTGCTACAACGAAATGGCTTTCAGCGGAATATATGTCTACAACTACCGCATTTTCGACCTCATCGACAACGAGGGTTCCTTCCCAATCATCCCCGAACTGCTAAAAATATCGAAAACTGAACCCATCGGCGGATACATCCACGACAACAACAAGGTGCTGGATGTCGGAAAAATTGATGTAATCCAAGAAATAGAAGGAAGACTAGCCTAACAGAAGACCCGTTTTTAATGTCAAGCAGAAGATCAGTCAGGCAGAAGACCTGTCTAACAGAAGGTCAGTCCGGGCTGCCTGCAAGTCTGTTAGACTGTTGGACTGTTAGACCGTTAGACTGCAAGCCTTTTAGCCTTCAAACCTGTTAGCCCCTTAATAGTCCATTCCCTTCTTGTTGAACATCATAAAACCGAGGTGGAACATGAAATACCAGTTAACCATATCGTCGTCAAGGTAATTTATGCTCACACCAAGCGGTCCGAACCGCGTATTGTAAACCAATGCAGCAGACCCCATAAAATAATGATAGGAGAAATCCTCGGAATATATTGGAGTATAGACTCCCGAGGTCAATTCCTCTTTAAGTATCTTACGGAAAGGCATATAGAAATAGCACTCGGTTCTAAGATTCAGCCTGTCGGTAATATTGAAGATAGGTTTAATACCGACTGCAAAGAAATCGTTTGCCCTATAGTTTGTCAACAGAAGTGTCTTTGAGTTCATCACCGGAGCAAAGGCAGGTGCAGCCAAGACACTCGACGAATAGTTGCGGAACAATGGACGGTTGCTCAAAAAGAATTGCGCGTATACTCCAATCGTCAGGTACTTGACTATCCGCGAATAGTGGTCGGCAATAAAGTTCAACTGGAACCAGTTGTGCCGCATCATATAAACATCGTCAAGTACCGTGGTAGAACCAGGATTATTATATTCCGTTCCAGCAACGTGCCTTACATCAACCACAAACTCACGGCCTGCCGTCGGGTACATAATATAATTCAATGTATTGTAGTCGAATGTAATATGTTCGGTAATATATTTGAAACTGGTTATATCGGCGGTATCAGACGACTGGTACGACGATACCTGAAAGTACGAATACTTTTGGTCGCCGGTTGCAAATCCTAACTTTGCAATGGAATGCCTTGTTATCGGAGTTAAAATATCTAATCTCACATTGCTTTCATAGTCAATAATGTAAGGCGGTTGGAAAGTCATCGACAAAACCCTTGAGCTTCCCTTGAAGAAATCGTACCTGTTCAAAGTTCCCGAAATATCAAATGCCAAAGGCTGATATGTAGGCACATCCAAACGGGCGCCAAGCATAGCCGACGCATAAAACCGTCCGTAGTAGAAATTGGCACGGAACAGACCAGAAACCTTACCCAGCAACTTATATGATCCGCCAAGATAAACCATACTCGAAGAACCATTGGAAACAACCGCCCCAATTCCGAGCGAGGTACGGTTGTCCTTCTTAACCTTGAAACGTACGTCAAAAGTCCCTGTTGAATCGTTGTATTCGGCAAGCGGCGTCGCAAGTTTAAACTGATAATCGGAAATCAACTTGTAATAGTTCGACTCTATCGTATTGATGTCCATCACCGAATCTTTCAAATGCTTCTTTATTCTTTTAAGATTCAGCGACCTCTCCACGTATTTTTTCTCCGACTCCTTCAAATTTCCGTCAACAATAATACTGTCGAACTTTAGCTCCGGAAGACTTTCCCTATACAACTTACGTTCTTCCAGCAACTCTCCAATATCTTTCCTACGTTCTCCAATCAAGTTTTTAATACTGTCAATCATTTCATTACAATGCTCGTAACCTACATTAACCACATAGTCGAGCTTCTGAAATTCCATAATCCCCACATCCTTAAAATTGAAACTCAGCACAATACCTTTATTTTCTTCTAAGGCGATGCTTTTCTGCTCGCCCATAATAAGACTTTCTATCTGAGCCAGAAGGTCTTCGGAATCAGGTTGCGTTGACTTGCCAAATGCAGAAACATATACACCAATTATTATATCAGGATTAAAAACTCTCTTCATGGTTTCCATTGGGAAATTATTGTATATGCCACCATCGTAGTACAACGTCCCATCAAGTTCCACCGGCTTGAACATAATCGGTATGGTCATGGAAGCACGGACGGCAGTACCAAGGTCTCCTTTGTCAAATACCTTTTCGTGGTTGTGATACACATCTGCCGCCACGCACCTGAAAGGCACAAAAAGACTGTCAAAATCGTTGCCCGCACCTGCCGAACTCCTTGCAAAAAGGTCAATAAGTCCCAAATCCATAGGTTGAGGTGCTATGATATTGGTAGGCAATGCCAAAGCGACCTTCTTGCTTTTCCGTCGCAAATCGACACGAAGCAACGAAGCATCGGGTTGCTCATACTTGAAAAAATCAATATACTTAGGCGGAATGCTACCCTTATAGTAGTTTCGGAAACTGTCGCTAGCGAATATTTTCACGATTTCATCTGGAGAATAGCCCGCAGCATAAAGACCTCCAACAATAGCTCCCATCGAAGTTCCCGTAATGTAGTCGATAGGAATACCCTGTTCCTCCAAAGCCTTTATGACACCCACGTGCGCATAACCCCTTGCACCACCACCGCTAAGAACAACACCTACGGTCTGGGCATTCGTCATGGTGCATAAACATAACACACTGACAATCAAAAAGAATAATATGCGCAGTTTCCTATTCAATAGTCTTCAAAAAAGATATGCAAGTTAATAAGATTATTTCAAACTTTTAGTTTTATAGGAAGTTTTTACCTATATGTTTTTTTCCCCACGCTAAAAGTCGAACAAAAAGATATATTACACAATCATTTGCAACAACTTAAATTCCACTGCTGCTTCATAAAAAAATCAAGACTTCTATATTGGACATTATTATTACCTTTACACCGCAAATTTATAATAACAAAATGCGTTTAGCATCCGTCATACTACCACTCGCCTTGCCAGGAACATTCACCTACGAGATTCCCGACGAATTTTCCACATCTGCACAATGCGGAATGCGAGTGCTTGTAAATTTCGGAAAGAGAAAGATTTACACTGGAATAATTGTCGGAATCGACGAGCTGGAAAAAGCGGATGCAGAATACAACATAAAGCCGATTTACGCGCTTCTCGACAGTGCGCCATTCATCACCGAACCGCAACTGAAACTATGGAACTGGATGGCGTCGTACTACTGCTGTACCATCGGCGAGGTGCTTGCCGCCGCAATTCCGTCGATACTTCTGCCCACCAGCGAAAGCAAATATTCGGTAGCGGCTACACCGACTAACGATGAAGTTCTAGTCAAAAACGACCTCGCCGTTTCTGACGGTAGCGTTTCGTTCAAAAACGTTTCGTTTGAGTACGTTCCAAATCGACCCGCGCTTTCTGGAATCGATTGGGAAATAAAATCGGGTTCAACCGTTGGAATTATTGGCGGAACTGGAAGTGCGAAAACTACGCTTGTTCTTTTAATTTCGCGACTTTTGGACGCAACGACGGGCGAAGTTTGTGTGGGCGGAAAAAACGTGAACGAATATTCGCTAGAAACTTTGCGAAATGCCGTTTCGATTGTTCCGCAAAAAAGCCAACTTTTTTCTGGAACTGTGGAAGAAAATTTGCGTTTTGGAAACGAAAAAGCCACCGAAAACGAAATCGTTTCGGCGTGCAAAATTGCCGACGCACACGATTTTGTTTGTGCGCGTGAAGGCAGTTACAAAGCGCAAACGGGGCAGGGCGGAACGAATTTTTCTGGCGGGCAGAGGCAACGCCTTTGCATTGCGCGTGCGATTGCGTCAAATCCAAAAATCTTGATTTTGGACGATTCTCTTTCTGCTGTTGACACGAACACGGATTTTCGGATTCGTTCGGCTCTAAAAAATGCTCTTCCAAACACAACAAAAATCGTCATCGCGCAACGAATTTCAAGCGTTCAAGACGCAGACGAAATTCTCGTTCTTGACGACGGAAAAATCGTGGGAAAAGGCGTTCATCAAAATCTTCTTGAAACGTGCGACGTTTACCGCGAAGTTTGGAATTCTCAACAAGAAAATATGGAGGAAAAATGCCGCCAATAAAAATGCGCGGGGTTCAAAAACCAAAAAACACCTGGAAAACCGTCTTTCGTCTTTTGTCGTATTTAGGAAAATTCCGCGTTTTAATGGCGTTGACGCTTTTTCTTTCGGCGTTTTCCGCCGCCGCGGGCGTTTTTGGAACTTGGCTTTTAAAACCCGCATTAAACGATTACATTTTGCCGTTCATTGGAAAATCCGAAGTTGATTTAACGGCGTTTGCAAAGTTGATTTTTGTTCTAATTTTTGTGTACGCGCTCGGTGCGATTTGTACGTTTGCGTCTGCGCGGATTTTGCTTTTTCTTTCAACAAAAACGCTAATGTTCATTCGTAGCGAACTTTTTGAAAAAGTCGAAATCTTGCCGCTTTCTTGGCACGATTCAAAAACGCACGGCGAAATCATGTCGCTTTTTACAAACGACACCGACACTTTGCGCGATATGTTTAGCCAAAGCGTGCCGCAACTTTTTACGTCGGTTTTGCAAGTTCTGCTCGTTTTTGTGATGATGTGTCTTCTTTCACTTCCGCTGACGATTCTTCTTGTTTTTCTTACGATTCTTTCGATTTTTGCGTCCGCGATTTTGGCGAAAAAATCGGCGAGTGCGTTTAGAAGTCAACAATCGCAAATCGCAAAAGCAAACGGCTTCATCGAAGAACTTATTTCTTCGCGGCTTGAAGTAAAAGCGTTTGCGCGCGAAAAAAAGACGATGAGCGATTTTGAAAAATTGAACGATTCGCTTTGCGAGGCTGGAACGCGGGCGAACACTTGGGCAAGCGTGATTGGACCTGTTACAAACAATTTGAGTCATCTTCAATACGCATTCATTGCGACGGCGGGCGCGTTTTTGGTGATTTTCGGAAAAAGCGACATTGGCACGGTTGCCGCGTTTTTGCAAAGCGCGCGAACGTTTAGCCAGCCACTTTCGCAGATGAGCCAACAATTTAACGCGGTTTTGAACGCACTTGCGGGCGCAGAACGAATTTTTGCCGCAATCGACGAGCGCGAAGAATCTTTTGAAGGAAGCGTGAATCTCGTTCCCGTTTTTGAAGATTCAAACGGAAAACTCATCGAAAGCCAAAATCGAACGGGAAAATGGGCGTGGAAAGCGTCTTCCACGGGACAACTAAAAATTTTGGGCGGAAAAGTGGATTTTCAAGGCGTGAATTTTTCTTACGACGGCAAAAAACAAATTCTAAAAGACGTTTCAATTTTTGTGGAAAACGGAAAAAAACTCGCTCTTGTCGGTTCGACTGGTTCTGGAAAAACCACAATCGCTTCTCTTTTGGTGCGATTTTACGACGTAAAAGAAGATTGCGGGCGGATTTTTTTGGACGAAATCCCGATTTCAGACATTGCGCTTCCGTCTTTGCGACGCGCGCTTGGCATGGTTTTGCAAGACGTTCATCTTTTTACGGGAACGGTTTTTGACAACATTCGCTACGGAAATCCCGACGCAACCGACGAAGACGTAAAAGCGGCGGCGCGTCTTGCAAACGCCCATTCTTTTATTTCGCGTCTTCCGCAAGGATACGACACCGTGATTCGTGGCGACGGCGCGTCTTTAAGCCACGGACAAAAACAACTTCTTTCTATTGCGCGTGCGTCTTGTGCCGATTCTCCGATTTTGATTCTTGACGAAGCGACAAGTTCAATCGACACGCGAACGGAATCTCTCGTTCAATCGGGCATGAATCATTTGATGAAAAATCGAACGGTTTTGGTGATTGCGCACAGACTTTCCACGGTGCGCGGTGCGGACCAAATTGCAGTTTTGGAAAACGGTTCTGTTCTTGAAAAAGGTACGCACGACGAACTCATAAATAGACGGGGGAGGTATTGGCAACTTTGCAGCGGAGGATTGCGCCTTGAATAGTGTGACGGTTTTGTGACGGTTTTTCTGTTACTCTATGCTATCGCAAGGGACGCTCCCTTGTTCCCATTCCTAAAAAAACGAAAGTTTTTCCGTCCGCTGAAGTTTAATCCTCTTTGCTTTGGTGGGCGTTTTTTTATTTTTCCGACTTTGAAAGAATTTTTGCGATTTTTTCGCGATTCCATCTTAACGCCATTTTTTCTGGCGTTTCTCCCGAAATATTTTTCGCGTTCAAATCGAGTCCAAGCGAAACGAGATGAAGAGCGGTTTTTTCGTCCGCGATTCTTG
>CAJOEO010000046.1:0-872 GCA_905233535.1 uncultured Treponema sp. | reverse complement strand
ATTTATAATCCGTTTTTATCATTGTAGAAAGTGGACTTTCGCCGTCGTTGCCCGCCAAAAACGGGTCTGCGCCTTTTTCCAAAAGAACGAGCGCGAGCGGCGTGTTTTTGTCTTCCGCGCAAAGCGCGAGTGGAGTTTTTCCAAGCGCGTTTCGCCTGTCAAATGGATAGCCCATTTCCAAAAGAAAGACGAGCGTTTTTCTGCTCGCTTTTTTTTCGACCGCAATGTGAACTGGCGTGTTTCCGTCGCTGTCGCAAATGTTTTTTTCGTCGTCCAAAATCGCACGAATTGCGTCTTCTCCAAAGGAAAACGCGATTGAAAGTGGCGTGTTTTTTTCGCGGTCGCGAGCAAGTGCGTTTGCGCCCGCGTCTTTTATCAATTTTATTAAAAGCGTGTCGCCAGTCGCTGCCGCGTAATGAAGAGCGTTTTTTCCGTTTATGTCTTGAACGCTCGCCTGCGCCCCCGCCTCCAAAAGAAGCCGAACCATTTTTTCTTGTTTGTAAAAAATCGCGTCCATTAACGGCGTTCTTCCCGAAGCGTCGTAAGAATTCACGTCTGCGCCCGATTCGATTAAAAGTTTTGCGAGATTTTCGTTCCGCATTTTGCAAGCGTCGCCGAGCGGAGTTTGTCCGCTGAAATTCTGAGAATCCACGTCGATTCCAAGCGAAATCAAAAGTTCGGCACATTCTTTTGCGTTCGATTTTATTGCGGCGTGAAGTGGCGTGTTTCCTAAATTGTCGCGCGAAGTCGCGTCCGAAGAAAGAAACGGACAACCCGCGTCCACAATCATTTGCACGATTTTTGTATCGTTGCCTTTTACCGCGTTAAACAAAGCCGTTTCGCCGTTTGCGTTTTTCGCCTTTGCGTCCGCG
>CAJOEO010000045.1 GCA_905233535.1 uncultured Treponema sp. | reverse complement strand
AGCGGAAAGCCGTTTGTGTGGCACGCCTACGTTCAAGACGAAAATTGGCAACTCGTAAAAGTTGACGCGCTTTTGCAAAAAATAAAACGCCATTTTGAAAACGAATCAGATTTCAATTTAATTTCAAGATTTTGGAAGTGGTATAACGGCGAAAAAATCCAAGAAAATCCGCAAAAAATCCTCGAAACGATTTTAGAAAAAAGCGCGAACGGAAAATTTGATTCCGCGTTTAAAAATTTTGCCAAGTCGTTAGAAGAAAACGGCGACTTGGCAGAAAATCTATTCAATTATATTGATAGGATTTTTTAGTTTGCAGCGTCCTCAACAACAACAGAATTTTCTTCTGCAACAACTGCAAACGGAATGCGCTTTGTTCGGTTTACTGCTTTAATAAAAACATTTATTGCAGTCGAAACGTTCATTCCCATTTTCTCACAAATATTCACAAACGCTTCCTTGTCCTGAGGTTTTACATTAACCGTTATAGCCGACATATAATCTCCTTGTGTTAATAGATTTATAGATATAATACACACATCACAAGATAAATACAATGGATTTTGATAAATAAATGAATAATAATTCGTTTATTTATCAAAAAAATCTTCTTTGGACGTATTAGAATACGTTTTTTAATTCTTTCAACTATGAAAATTCAGTTCAAAAATTTGTTTTCTATCATAACACTAGATATTTTCCCGATTGAAAACACATCGAAAAATCAATAATATAGAAGAAATTTTTTTGAGGGTATTTTTTATGTTGATGACAAATGAAATCAGAGTTGGCACAGCATTTATGTTTGAAGGCAAAGCACTCATCGTGCAGAAAATGCTCGGACAGAAATCTGGTCGTCAAGGAATGGTTACAAAACTTCGCGTTCAAGACATCGTTACGGGCGGAACGCAGGATTTGGGACTTGACGCTGGCGAAAAGTTCGAAGAAGTCGATTTGGTCGAAAAGAACGTAAAACTTTCGTACATCGATGGAAACGATTATCATTTTATGGACCAGGAAACTTACGACGACATCACGCTGGAAAAAGATTACCTCGGCGACAACGCTGGCTACATTTCTCCAGATGACGACTACGAAGTAAAAGTTACATACTACAACGATAAACCTGTTGGCGTTCGTCTTCCGATTCAGGTTACTCGCACGATTACTTACTGCGAGCCTGGAATTAAAGGCGATACTTCGGGAAAATCCACAAAGCCCGCCACGCTTGACACGGGCATGGAAGTGAAAGTTCCGCTTTTCTGCAACACCGACGACAAAATCGTTATTGACACTCGCGACGGTTCGTTTGTGGAGCGAGCAAAGAACTAAATCGCTGACAAAAAACGCGACCTAAATTGGTCGCGTTTTTTTTTGCAAAATCATCGTTTTAATTCAATCTTTCCAAAAAAGTTCGGCTTCAAAAGAAATTCCCGCGTCCGTTTGTCCAACGAGCGAAAGTTTTTTCGATTCTTCGTCCGCTTTTCCAAAAATACGCAATGTTTCGCCGAGCATGGCTTCTTTCGCGTAATTGATTCTAAAATCCGTGAAATTTTTTGAAAAATATTTCTCGCTCAAAGCGTCCGCAACGAACGCGCCATAACGCGCGTTGTTCGTGTGCGAGTTTGAATCGATGTCGCTGTGCTTGATAACGCGCTCGTCCCAAAGTTCCGTTCCCTCGCCCACAACGATTTTTCCCGCGTTAAAACAATCATGTTCGCTTTTTCGGTCGGTCGGAACGCGAAGATTCATTTCGTCAAACTTTTTGATTGGAAGAATTTTTCGCGCGTTTATATCGACCAAAAGCCAAGTGCTGATTCCGCTAACGCGCTTTGTGCCGTCCGCGCCCAAAATTTCGTAGGCACGCACAAATTGAAGCGGCTCGCTTTTTTCTTCCCACGTTCGCGTAACGATTCTTTCGTTTTCCGACGGCATTTTGTGAATCCGAAACGAACAACGTGAAACCAAAATCGCAACTCCGTGATTTGCCAAAACTTCGCGACTCATTCCGCGTTCCGCCCAATCTTCCACCGCCGTATCCGACGTTATTTTCAGCAATTCGCCAAGCGACATTTTTTTATTCGCCCCGCACTGCGAAAAATAAACCATCGTTTCATTATTAAATTCCATGCGCTCATTATGCCATTGCTTAAATTCACCCATTTTTTCCTCCAAAATTTATTAGATTATATAGTTTCTACAAAATCGAATACAGCCATTCATTTTTGACAGAAGACTAATTCCAAAAATCATCTTTTATCAATTCGTAATGCCGTTCTTTTAATGCGTCAGGAAACGAACTGACAGACGGGAATTCTTCTGCAATTTGTTCTTTCAAAACATCGAGAAGTTTGTCGCCCATATCGCGCGCATACTTTCCGCGCAAAGCCTTTTCATACCAGTCTATCAAATCCGATTCTGTAACAATGCTTTGAATTCTGCTTTTCCAGCCGATTTGCGAAAGAAGCGACAAAATCGTGTCTTTTTCGGCATCTTTGCAAACAATGACGATTTTATCGCTTGAAATGCCAGACACGATATTTTGTGCAAGTTCAATGTCCAAGCTCAAATGTTTGATTTGAACCGCAGCCCCCCAATTCGAATACATATCAAGTCCTCTGTCTGCCGCATTTGTTACGCCTACTCTGTAGATTTTTGCGTCCTGAACAAAAGTTGTGTTTTTGCAATCGAGGCGCATTATTTTGCCCGCAAAATCTTCAAATTCCTTCAAGATTTCCATTTTTTCCGAATCGACGAAAAGCGTTATTTGAAAATGCAAAACTTCAACTATTGTTGAAAAAAGCGCGTAGACGATTATCTCGTAAATTTTGTCTAAACTTCGCTTTAATCCTGATTCGTTCCAAAATGAATCGATGAATTTTTTTACATAAAAATCTTTTGAAGTCGATTTTATACAATAATCCAGCGCGGCTGAAAGCTGAGAATGTTTTGCCGTAAACGAATTGTAAATGTACGCTTCGACCGCGCCGAGCGTTTTTCGATTTTCTTTTCCCAATTCATTTAGCAATTCTGGCGGCATTGCGTTTTTGTCAAACAAATTGTCCTGAAATTTCGCGCTACTCGTGCAGATTCTTCCCAAAAGCTGCAATGAAATTTCGTCCCGCCATTTTTTGCTTTTCGTGCGATACTGCTCCAAATCAAGAAGATTCAGAGAATCGTCGATTCTTGCCCTGTACAAAATTTCAGCAATTTGAATCGGCTTGTACAAATGAATTCTTGATTTTTCTATTATTTTGTCGAGTGCGATTTTTGCGTCTTTCTTAGTCGGCATATCTTTCCTCACGCAAACAAAAGTTTTTGACCGTCAATTTCCGCCGATTTTTCTTCGCCGAATGATTCAAAGCGTTGCAAAGATTTTATCATTTCTTTTGCAATGGCAGAAACAACTGGAACGGTAACGGAATTTCCGCATTGTTTTTTTATTTTTCCATACGGCAAAACGATTTTGAAACTTTCAGGGAATCCTTGAAAACGGAGCATTTCTCGCTCTGTTGGACGGCGTTCGTCGTTTATCAATATGTAATTCGCAGACGCACCCGCCCTTAGACAAGAAGAATACGGATGCGGAGTTATCGACCCAGCCATATTTTCGTGAGAAATGTACGGCTTTGGATAATTTTTGTCTTTTATTCTTTGCAAGCGAGATTCTCTGATTTTTGGATTTACATAATATTTTTCAGAAATCTCGGATTCCAAAACGTCAGAAAGAGATTTTCGTTCATCTAGCGGAATCGCCTTTGGAAAACAAAACGAAACATTGTTCAAAAATCCAACGATAAAGATTCTCTCTCGTTTTTGAGGCACTCCGAAATCGAGAGAATTCAACACGGATTCGTAAACATAATATCCCAAATTCTGCAAATGCGATTTTATAATTCGATAAGTGTTTCCGCCGTCGTGCGATTTTAGATTTTTCACATTTTCCAGCATAAAGGATTGCGGCCGTTTTTCTTTCAAAATGCGTTCGATTTCAAAAAAAAGAGTTCCGCTAGTTTCGTTCAAAAAACCTTCTTTTTTGCCAATTATCGAAAACGACTGGCACGGAAAACCGCCAAGCAGAATATCAAAATCGGGAATGTCTTTCGCTCTGATTTTTGTTATGTCGCCGAACGGTCGTTCGTGGAAATTCGCCTCGTAAGTTTTGCAAGCATCTTCGTCAATTTCCGAAGAAAAAACGCATTTTCCGCCTGCTGATTCAAAGCCGAGCCGAATTCCGCCGATT
Organism: uncultured Treponema sp.; assembly: GCA_905233535.1. Taxonomy (GTDB): domain Bacteria; phylum Spirochaetota; class Spirochaetia; order Treponematales; family Treponemataceae; genus Treponema_D. Next base: position 5,314 of record CAJOEO010000045.1, on the reverse strand, counting down.
CCCGCAAATAAATCAGCGAATCTAAATTCTTTCCAATCCATAAATTAACTATACAACATTTCTTTTGCAGAATCGACTTTGAGGATTCGTGTTTTTTGGTATACTTTCGGAATGGAAAAATTGTCGATTTTCAGTCGGGCGTTTCAAAACGTAAAGCAAAGTTTTTGGCGTTTTCCCGCGATGTATTTTTTTGCGTTTGTGGGCGCGTTTTCTTCGGCGACTTATTTTGTCGCGGAAAAAAGAAGCCTTGTTCCGCTTGTTTTGGCGGCAGCGTGGACGGAACTCGATTGCGTGTTTTTGTCGCTTTTGGCGGATTTTTTTGGCAAAAAAAAGGCGCGTTTTATCGCAAATGTGATTCCGTTTGCTGTTTTTTTGTGTGTCTATTTTTGGTGCAAAACTTGGGAAGACAACCAATATTTTTTTCTGCGATTTTGCGCTACGATTTTTTCAACTTGTCTTTTGTGTGGATTTTTTCTTTATCTTCGGCAAAAAGAAAAAACGGCGGCAAATATTTTTTCGTCTCAAGTCGTTGCTGCAATCGTTCAAGGTTGCGTTTCTAGCGCGCTATGTACGATTTTTTTTGCAATCGACACTTTAATTTTAGACATATCAGAATATTGGTATCTTGTTTCGGCTTTATCTAGTTTTTTTATTATATATTTCCCGCTTTTTGTTATGTTAGCCACAAAAAATCCGAACGAAATAAAAATTCCAAAGGTTATAAAATTCGCGTTTTTTTATACGCTTTTACCACTTTTTACGATTTTTATTGCGGTTCTTTACGTTTATCTTGTAAAATCTGCGGTTTTGCGCGAAATGCCGAGCAATACAATAAATCCATTCGTTTCTATAGCAACGCTTGCGTTTATTATCCTTAGAATGACGCTTGGCACAATCAATGCGAAAATCGTGCGTTTTTTTAGAAAATGGGGCGCATTTGCGTTAATTCCACTCGTCATATTACAATGCGTTTCTTGGACGATTCGCGTGAACGCTTACGGCTTAACGGTCGAACGATACGCAAGTTTACTGTACATCGTATTCTCGATTTTGTGTTTGGCGTTTTCCATTCTTGAGATTTTTGGCTTAAAACTCGAAAAATTCTGCTGGCTGACGCTTGCCGTGCTTTCGATTTTTGCGTGTTTGCCGCGCGTGAATTTAATCGATTTTCCAGAATTTTCGCAGGCAGCAAGAATCAAACGGACGCTGGAAAAAAAGGGGCTTTTTGAAAACGGCAAAATCGATTTTGAAAAAGCGTCAAAAATTCTTTCTGACGAGGAAAAAGAAAAAATTTGCGATTCTTTTGCCGTGATTCAAAAAAATCGCTATAAAATCGACTTTCTTCCAAAGGATTACAATGATTTTTGGGGAAAATTCGGCACGATTAAAAAAAATGAAGACTATAAAAATGAATCGTTTGAATTTGTTGATGCAAAACTCGAATGGCTTGAAACGACGGGATTTAGGCGAGCGCAAAGAATCCGCGAAAGCGATTGGGACGGCGAGCATTTTTTTGTGATGGCGGGAGGGCGCAAAGTTGACGTTACGGCAGAAGTAAAAAACGCAACAAAAGACGAGCCTTTGATAATTGACCGCGAGGATTTTCGCATAATTTTGACCGACGCGAGCGCGTCAACTACAGGTTGGAGCGAAAATCTACAATACAATTCAAATGTTTACGGTTTTGTTTTGGAAAAATAAACGAGGAGGAAAAAATGGCAGATTATCACGTTTTTGACAGCGCGCCAGAGGGAACGCCTGAGAGCAATTTTGTTCATCTGCACGTTCATTCTGATTATTCGCTTTTGGACAGCTGCGCAAAAATCGACCGCCTTGTTGCAAAGGCGAAAAAACTCAATATGAAGGCTCTCGCGCTTACCGACCACGGAAATATGTTCGGCGCGCTCAATTTTGAAAAACTTTGCCATGTCAACGGAATAAATCCAATCGTCGGCGAAGAATTTTATGTTACGGAAAATCATCATATTGCAAAGGAAACTAGGTACGGCACAAAGTATTATCATTTAATTTTATTATGCGAAAACGAAACGGGCTACAAAAATATGTCGTGGCTTTCGAGCAATTCGTTTACGGACGAAAACAGCCTTTATTACGGAAAGCCGAGAATCGATTTTGAAATGCTCAAAGAACGGCACGAAGGTTTGATTTGTTTGACAGCGTGCCTTGCGGGCGAACTTTCGCAGATTTTTCTGCACGACAAAAACGCGCAGAGCGAAGCGGAATCGTTCGTAAAAAAATATTCCGAGCTTTTCGGTCCAGACAGATTCTACATTGAACTTCAAGACCACGGACTTCCAGACCAAAAAAAAATAAATCCAAAACTAATCGCGCTTGCAAAAAAAATGAACATTCCGCTAGTCGTAACAAACGACATTCATTATGTGGAAAAAGAAGACGCGGAGGCGCAGGACGCTTTGCGCTGTATAGGATTCAAAAAACGACTGGACGAACCACATCAAACGATGGGCGACGGGCGCACGGAATGGTATTTTAAAACGGAAGAAGAAATGCGCTCGCTTTTTCCCGATTTGCCCGAAGCCTACGAAAACACGGCAAAAATCGCGAAAATGTGCGATTTGACGATTCACCAATACAAAACGCAGGAACTCAAAGCGTGCCTTCCGCGTTTTGAATTGCCGAAAGAATTTCAAACGCACGACGACTATACAAAAAATCAAGACGATTATATGCGATACCTCGTCGAAAAAGGTTTGCGAGTGCGTTACAAGGAAATCACGCCAGAAATTCGCGCAAGAGCAGAATACGAACTCGGAATCATCTTCAAAATGGGATTTTCGGGCTATTTTTTAATCGTTTGGGAATTCATAAACTGGTCAAAAGAACACGGAAAGCCAATCGGACCAGGGCGCGGAAGCGGCGCGGGAAGCCTTGTGGCGTACTGTATGACGATTACCGACATCGACCCGTTCAGATTCAAATTGATTTTTGAGCGGTTTTTGAATCCAGAGCGCGTTTCAATGCCAGATTTTGACGTGGATATGGACTACGATTTTAGGCAGGACATAATCGAACACACGCGGCAGCTTTACGGCGAAGCGCAGGTCGGTCATATAATCACATTTGGAACGCTAAAGGCAAAGCAAGTCATCACGGACATCGGGCGCGTTTTGGGCATTCCGATTCCCGAAGTGAACGAACTAAAATCGCACATTCCGAACAATCCGAAATTCAAGCTGAAGAACGCTTTTGAGCCGCCAACGGAAAAATTCCCCGACGGCGGCGGACTTATTCCCTATAAAGATGACGAGCGGTACAAAAAACTTTTTGAACTTGCGTTCAAGCTGGAAAACAACATCAGAAACACGGGACTTCACGCAAGCGGAATGGTAATCGGCTTGACCGCTCTTCCAGACTGGGCTCCGATTTTCAAAGACCCAAAAACAGGCGAAGTCGGCGTGCAGTATACAATGGACATAATCGAGCCGTGCGGACTTGTCAAATTCGACTACCTCGGATTAAAGACGCTTTCGCTGATTCGCTACGCGGAAGAAATCATAAATCGGCACAAAAAGCCTGGAGAGCCTGATTTTGTTTGCGCGAATGTGAGCGAAACCGACCCAAAAACATTCGAACTTTTCAAGCGCGGAGATTCGGTGGCGGTTTTTCAGTTTGAATCGCCTGGAATGCAAAAAATCCTGCGCCAGTTCCAACCGGAAAAACTCGAAGATTTGGTCGCTTTGAACGCGCTTTATCGCCCGGGACCTATGGACTACATTCCAAATTACATCGACGGAAAATGGAAGCCCGAAACCGTGCATTATCCCGACCCGTGCCTTGAGGACATTCTGAAAGAAACTTACGGCGTAATGGTTTATCAGGAACAGGTTATGCAGGTTTCGCAGAAAATCGCGGGATTTTCGCTTGGCGGCGCGGATATGCTCCGACGCGCAATGGGAAAAAAGAAGCCCGAAGTTATGGCTGGCAAAAAAATCGAATTTGAAGAAGGCGCGATAAAGCAGGGATTTACAAAAGAACACGCCGATGAGATTTTTGAAATTATGATTCCGTTTGCGGGATACGGATTCAACAAAGGCGTACCGCACGGGCTGGCTGAAAGCGAACCGCCCCGCCGAGTTTATGGCGGCGAACCTCACGAACGAAATCACTTCCACGGACGGACTTCCAACATACATTGCGGAGGCGCGACGAATGGGAATCGCAGTTGACCCGCCAGATGTAAACCGCAGCGATGTTCGATTCGATGTGATTGACGGCAGAATCGTTTTTGGTCTTTTGGGAATCAAAGGAATGGGCGAACTTGCCGCAAGCGAAATCGTCGCTGAGCGGAACAAAAACGGAAGGCGGCAATATTCTTTGGGGCGGCGAAGACACGGCGACCGATTATCTGTTCGGCGGCGCGGGCGCGGACACGTTCCTTATCAGCAAGTACAACGGCAACGACGCGGTTTACAACTCCGATTACGCCGACAACGTTGTTCACGGAATGGCGGCGGGACAAATGGATTTGTTTGGCGATACTGACGAGAAAACATTTGCCGAGTATAAATACGTCGTTCAACCCGACATTTCCAGAATCGAAAAACTCAACATGGAAAAAGAACTCATCGGGATTTTTTTGTCGGGACACCCGCTTGACGATTACAAAAAAGCGTTCGAAAAAGCGAATTTGAATTCGCAAAATATCGCGCGGATTGCAGCGGCAGAAAAAGCGGAACGAAAAAAGCAGCAAGAATCGGGCGCGTCTTGGGAAGAAATGCGAAGCGTCGAAAAAACGTATGTTGCCGTGGGTTTGCTTGCCGAACTTCGCGAGTTCACCACAAAAACTGGAAAAGTCATGGCTTTTGGAAAATTGCGCGACTACAACGGCGAATTCGATTTGACGTTTTTTGAAAGAACTTGGCAAAACGTCAAAGATTCGCTGAAAGTCGAAACAGTATACGCATTTCAAGGAAAAGTCGATTCAAATCCCACGAGGGAATCAAAAGCATTGCTAGTTGAAGAAGTTTTAGACCCCGAAAAATTGGAAGAACGCGCAATTCAAGAAATTCACGTTCAACTTGAACCAAACTTAAAAAATGACAACGTTTTTTTTTATCTAAAAGAATTTTTATTTGGAAATTCTGGAAAATGCGAAATTTTTTTCCACATCGACGACGGCGGAAAAACGTACATCGTTCGCGCGGGCGCACAAATCACCGCTCCCGCAAACAAAGAATTTTTGGAAAAATTAAAAAGCGTCCCGCTTGTACGCGACGTTTGGACGATTTAAGGAGATTTTATGTTTATGTTTTTTAACATTTTTTCGCTTTTT
>CAJOEO010000044.1 GCA_905233535.1 uncultured Treponema sp. | reverse complement strand
GAAATAGCGCATTACGCAAAAAATCCTGCAAAAAAAATCGACGAAAATCCAACGTTTGAAAAAGAAATGTTTTTCATGCAAACGAATTTTCACTAAACGCGCAAAAATTCTCAAAAACGAACGATTTTTTTATTCGCCCAAAAGTTCGTTTTGCCACCGTTCGATTAACGCAAACGCGGCTTTTGGGGAAATTTCGTCTAAATCCAACGAACGAATTTCGTTTGAAACGAGTTCTTCGGTGGAAAAAAGCGCGGGCGATTTTTTTTCTTCCGTTTTTTTGTCGCCTTGCAAACCCGCAAGAATTTCCTCCGCACGAAAAATCACGGATTTTGGAACGCCCGCCAGGGACGCAACGTGAATTCCGTAGGAATTTTCGCTTGCGCCTTCTTTGATTTTTCGCAAAAACACGATTTTTTCGCCTTCGTCCAAAACTTCCAAACACAAAAGTTTGAGAGATTTGTGATTTATTTGTGTAAGTTCGTGATAATGCGTCGCAAAAAGCGTTTTGCATTTCAAAAAGTTAAGCAAATATTCGCAAACCGCCCAAGCGATTGAAAGTCCGTCTTGCGTGGAAGTTCCGCGCCCCACTTCGTCCATGATTACGAGCGATTTTTTCGTGGCGTTTCGCAAAATAAACGCGCTTTCGCTCATTTCCACAAGAAAAGTCGATTCGCCTTTTGCCAAATTGTCGCTCGCGCCAACGCGACAAAAAATCTTGTCCACGATTCCAATTTTCGCACTTTGCGCAGGCACGAACGAACCGATTTGCGCAAGCAAAACGATTAACGCGCTTTGTCGCAAATACGTCGATTTTCCCGCCATGTTTGGACCTGTAATCAAGCAAAAAAGCGGTTTTTCGTTTTCGTTTGAACTATCCAAAATCGTGTCGTTTGGAACGAACTCGCCATCGGGAATTTGCGATTCTACGACGGGGTGTCGCCCCGCCTTGATTTCGATTAACGACGAATTATCGACGATTGGTCGAATCCAATGTCGTCTTTGCGCAACGTCGGCAAACGTGGAAGTGCAATCGGCGAACGCGATTTCGTGCGCGGTTTTCAAAAGATACGGTACTTTTTTCGCGATTTTTGAACGAACTTCCAAAAAAAGATTTTTTTCAAGTTCCACGATTCTTGAAAAAGCGTCGTTTATTGCGTTTTCGATTTCTTGCAAACGAGTCGTCGTAAATCGGTCGGAATTTGCAAGAGCGCGGCGCAAAACAAAATGTTCTGGAATCGTTTTTGCGATTTTTCCGCGCGGAATTTCGATAAAATATCCCGTCGTGTCCGTGCGTTTGATTTTTAATCCCAAAATTCCCGTTTTTTCGCGTTCTTCTTGCGCGTAGTCCGCCAAAATTCGTCCTGCGTTTTCTTGAATGTCGCGCAAATCGTCGAGTTCTTTTGACCAACCTTCGCGAATCAAACGCCCTTCCGTAAACGACGTTGACGGGTCGTCCAAAATCGATTTTTCGATTAAAGTCGCGATTTTTTGCGCATCGTTCAAATCAAAATTGCCCAAACGATTTGCAACCAAAATCCAAGATTCCAAACTTGAACGCAAAGCCTGCAAATCTTTTGCGTGCGCCCGTTCCATCGCGATTCGTCCTGCAAGTCGTTCCAAATCAAGAACGTTCGACAGATTTTCACGCACAAACGCCAAAAGCGTGCGGTCTTCCACGAATCGTTCAACGCAATTTTGACGCGAGCGAATTTCGTCAACGTCCAAAAGCGGATACAAAAGCCACTTTCGCACCAAACGTTTTCCCATCGCCGTTTTTGAATTTCCAAAAATTCCCAAAAGCGAAAATTGAATCGAACCGTCGCGCAAATTCGACGTGATTTCCAAATTGCGACGCGAAGATTCGTCAATCATCAAAAAATTAAAATCGCGATAAACGCGGATTTCCGAAACGTGCGGGGAATTTGTAACGGTCGTCCGCGCAATGTATTCGAGCAGAAACCCCGCAGGAGTAATTTCCGCAGAATCTTCTTTTAGCGAAAACGATTTTAGATTTTTCGTGCCGAATTGTTCTGTCAAACGTTTGAACGCTCTCGTTTTGTCAAAATCCCAATCTGGAAAAAACGAAACGGAGATTCCGCCAAACTCGCGAAGTTGTGCTTGAACGGTTTCGTTTTTTTTCAACGATTCTGGCAGCAAAATTTCTCGCGGACGAGAACGCGCAAGTTCACGCGAAAACGCGGTGTTCATTTCGTCTTCATTCCAACTCGTCGCAAAAAAATCGGCGGTCGTAATGTCGATAAACGCAAAGCCCGCTTTTTTTTGCGAAACGCAAAGGCACGCAAGAAAATTGTTTGCGCCGCCGTCCAAATACGAGCCATCTACCGCCGTCCCTGGCGTAATCACTTCAACAACGCGCCGTTCCGTCAAGCCTTTTCCCGTAACCTCGCCGACTTGCTCGCAAATCGCAATTCTTTTTCCCGCCCGCAAAAGTCGCGCAATGTAGATTTTTGCCGCGTGGAACGGAATTCCGCACATTGGTTTTGAGCCGCGATGCGTGAGCGTCAAATTCAAAAGACGCGAAATTTCTTTTGCGTCGTCGTCGAACATTTCGTAAAAATCGCCTAAACGAAAAAATAATACAGCATTTGTATACTCGTTTTTTATTGAACGATACTGTTTCATTAACGGCGTGTCGTCCGTGTCTTCCATAATTCCTCCATGTAACGAAAAAAAAATCGCGCGAACGGAAAAATCCGCCGCGCAAACGCAAATCAAAAGAACTAATAACCTAGTTCGTGTATGACTTTATCTGTAACATCAACGCTAGAACTGTACCAAATTATGCCATTACCCTGTTGCAAACTTAAAATCATAGTAAATCCTTCGTTTTCTGCCACACGTTCTATGACATTATACAGTTTATTATAGAAATCATTTGAATTTTGTAGGCTATTTTTTAGGCTTTCCAATTCCAAATTCTTTGTTCGTGTGTATTCTGTAAGACTTTCTGTGAGTTTTGCAATATCCGCGTCGAGTTTTAACGCTTTCGATTCGTCTTCCGACATTTTCGCTTCAGAAAGTTGCTGTCTTAATTTGCGGATTTCGTCAGTACGTTTGTCGATTTCTTTTTGAAAATCCGCCTTTTTTGCCTCGTAAGTTCGCATAGGCGCGCTTGCCTTAAAATAGGCTTGATAAACTTTTGCAGTGTCCACAACGCCAAATCGCGTGATTTGCTGTGCGTTCGCCCCAAACGCAAAAAACGCAAATAAAAGAAAAAAAACGACTTTTCGCATACGCAAAATCTCCTTATTTGTTCGTAATATTGAACGAAAGAACGAATTTCCACTTTGAATCCCAATCAACGCTTCCATCTTTTACGCGGAACGTATTTGCAAAAAGAAGACGGAGCGGGAATTGTGGAATTGTAAATCGGATTCCAGGACCTGTGCTGAAATAAAAATCCTCTACAGACAAATCGTTGAATAATTCATGGTGGTCCGCTTTTATGACAGCCGCATCGCCAAACCAATCGATTGCAAGAACGCCTGGCACAACTGGAATTCTGAATTCCAAATTGCTGTTCCACATTGCTTTTCCACGAACTTTGTTGTAAATGCTCGTCCAACCGCGACCGTTAAACATTCCGTCGATGTATAGTTTTGACGTGTCGCCGATTCCAGTGTTTGGTGCAGGGAACAAAAGCGAAAGTCCTGTATATCCTGCTAATACCAACTTGAAATTCCATGATTCTGTAACTTTTAAGTCCAATAACGTAAAATATTTTTCGAGTTTTGTGTCGGTTCTAAGGAAATATTCCGTTTCAAACGGCGTAAGTCCGTACCAAGTAAGGCGTTCGCTTGCAAACCAGCCACTTGATGGGTCGTAATTTATATTGCGGTCATCGATGGAAAACGAAGCCCAAACGGAATTTTGCCAACCCCAATTATTCGCGTATTTGCTAACGCTCGTGTCCACGGGAATCCATAAATCTGTATCGTAAATATTGTTTTTCAAACTCGCAGAAATTCCCGTTGCCGCCGAAAGAATCGCCCAGTCAGGAGTCCATCTTCGTCCAATGGAAACGCCAAAAGTCCACTTCCATTGCTCGTAATCCATATAGTATGAACTATCGCTAACGTTTCCGTCGCCGTCGATTTTTAGACGCAACGCCGACAAATTTGAATGAGAAAATCCCGTGCTAATCGAACCGTAAACTGGAAGCCCCCAAAGCCAATTTTCGCTAAGGCTCATGCTAACTGCTTGCTCGTCCGTTGCAACCGTCGTTGAAATCGCAAGCGATTTTCCAGTTCCGCGCAAATTGGAATCTTGCCACTTTGCAAAAAGTGCGAACGGAAGGTCGTCGGGGTCAGAAACTCCACTAAACGTAACACCAAATTCGATTGACGTTGTGGACTGCTCTTCCACCGAAAAAACGATGTTCACCAAATTTTCTTCAGAACCTGGCACGATTTCTGGAACAACCGCGCTAAAATATTGAAGATTGTAGAGATTTCTCAAACCCGTCGTGATTTTTGCTTTTGAAAAAATGTCGCCCGATTCGATTGGAATTTCTCGCGTGATTACGTTTTCGCGCGTTTTTGTGTTTCCTTTTATTGAAATGTTTTCAACGTGGCTTCGCGCATTTTCTTCGATTTTGAACGTGTAATAAACCGTTCGTGCTTCAGAATCTTTCGTTGGAATTGGATTAAAACGATTCGATGTATAGCCGTTTTCGTAGTACAAATCCGCTATAAGTTGGAAACTTTCTTGCAATTTCGTTTGATTCAAAACGTCGCCAGATTTTAGACGCATTTGCGACAAAAGTTTTGCGTCGTCAAAAATTTCGTTTCCAGAAAACTCAATTCCAGCAAATGTATACTGTTCACCTTCTTGAACGACAAACTTAATAGTCAACTCGTCGCGATTTTTTTCTTCGTTTATGGCGATTTCTTTTGTAACATCAACGATTGTCGCGTCCATGTAACCCTTGTTGTAATACCAGTAAACGATTGCTTGCTTGTCAGCCTCCAGCGTGGATTCTTGAAACGCGCCTTTTGAAAAAAATCCAACTTCCTTTAATTTGCATTGATTTCTCAAAGTTTTTGCCGACGCGATTTTATTTCCTTCAAAATCGATTTTTGAAATTACGGTGCTTCTTCCTTCTTGAATAGTAAACGTAACTACAACGCCTTTTTCAGTTTCTTCCGTGCTAGAACTTACCTTAACAGAGGTGTAGCCTTTTTCCAAATAAAGCGCGCGAATCGCGCGTTCGTCCGACGGAAGTTTTGACGAAACAAAAATGTCCTTTTCTTTCATGGAAACGGCATCTTTTATTTCGGCGGTGCGGATTCCGCTGTTTCCTTTGATGACGATTCTTCGGACTGCGGGTCTTTCAACGACTGTAAAAACGATTGTAACCGTATTTTTTTTTGAATCGCCAGGAATCGCCTCTGGACTTACTTCGCTAAAAAGGTCAAGCGCGTCCAAACGATTGTACAGTTCGCCAAAAATGTCATAAGAAAAAAGTTTTCCTTTGTAACTAGAAGAAATGCCTTCAAGGTCGCGCTCGTTTGTATTTTTTAAACCTTTGAACGTAATTGATTTTATGATTTTTCCAATGTACCAATCAGAAGATTCTTCCGTTTCAGAAGAATCTTGCGCGTAAATCTTAACGGAAGCGGAAGAAAAAACGGTAAAAACGACAAAAAACGCAAGAACGTAACGAAAAAACGCACGTCTAAAATCGAGGTTGAAAGATTCCATAAAATCTCCAGGTCAAAATTGGTGTTTCCAAGAAAGCGTAATCGACGAGGACTGCACCCACAAATTTTGTTTAATCGACTCGACATCTGGGGCAACGCCCAAACGGATATTCACAAACGGACTCGACATTTCAAAACCAAACTCAGGTTGAAAAACCATTCCGTTTACGGTTGTACCGTCGTCGAGTTTCGTTTCGTCATAAGTCCAATGGAACATTGCATCAACGTAGATGGAACTGCCGAAATACTTACCAACGTAAACAGTGGAATTATCAAAAAAGTTACTGAACGTAATGTCATTCTTCTTTTCTTCGTTGGTCTTTTTGTTACTATTTCCATTTTGTCCAAGTCCCGCTTTGACCGCGTTTTGAAGAACGTTCGTTCGGAGGGAGAATATATCAAAATTTAGGAGTTCTCGCAATGCGTTTTCTAGGCGACGGACGACCGTGGCTTGCACCAAATAATCGCCTCCCGCAAGAGCGATGTCGGAAACGCCTTCCGCGTCCGCGCTGATTACTTGCCCAAGAAGAGTCATAATTTCAAATTCCGATTTTGCAGGACTCGCGCTAAAAGTCGGATTAAATCGGCTGACTGGCTGACTTTGCGCCGAAAGCGTAATCGTTACGCGATTTCCTTCTTCGTCCTGCTCTCGCGTTTCTGCGCGAACTGTAACGAGCGGGTCGATGTTATCTTGCGTTTCGTTAAAAACGATTCGACCTTCGCGCAAATAAAAGTTTCGGTTAAGCCAAGAAACTTCCCCACCGTGAAGCGAAACTTCGCCGACCACACCAAATTCACCCGTCGCGCTGTCCATCGTAAAACCAAGCGACGTACCAGGCGCGATTAGCGCGCGCAAAAACGGATTGCACGCGATTCTAACTTGATTTCCAACGTTTAAATCCAAACTCGTAACGATGTTGAAAATCGGCTGTTCGCCTTGCACCGTTTCGGCGACTTCTTCGTCGTCGTTTTTTCCGCCAAACAAAAAATCAAGCGGAATCGATTTTATGATTCCTTCGAGCGAAAGTTTTTCTTGCAATTCGTTTGCGGTAATTTCGATGTCCGTGTTTTCCGCAGAAACGGAACCTTGAACCACAATGTCGTCGGGAAGAATCACGGAAATGTCCAAATCCGCCCGCGCTTCTCCCGCAATGTGAATCATCGGAAGTTCCAAATCGATTGGAACGCCCAACTTTCCGATTGAACGCAAACTCAAAAAAATATTTGCGACTTCCCAACGGTCTAATGTAATATCCGAAGAAACCATTACACTACCATTTCCTATACTAAACGGCGTGTCTGACATATTGATTCCTTCTGCGCCCGCCGTAATTTGAACAGAATCCGCGGAAATCGTACTTTTTGAAAGCATCGGAATCAAAAGCGAAAGCGAATCGATTTGAAGCGCACCCGCGATTTCGGGGGCGTTTGTTAGCCCCGAAATGCGAACGTTTCCCAAAAGATTTCCGCTCGGAAACGAAACGAACGGAACGTCAAATTCCGACGTGATTTTGCTCAAATCGGCTTCGATTGACGTAATAAAAATATCGATTGCGCCGCCTTCGCCAAAAAATCCTTCCGCGTTAAACGAAAGAACGTCGCTTTTTCCAGTCGTCGCAGAAAACGCGCCCGCTTCGTCGATGCTCGCTTTGAATCCGTGCGGATTATCAGAAAAAATGTCGAATTGACCAGGAATGTGAACCAAATTCAATTTGAACGGAAACGCATTTTTTAGAAGACTGCCCGAAAGTCCTTTTGAAGAAACGGAAACCGAATAAAAATCGGGAAGCGTGAATTTTTTTGCGTCTTCGTCCACAACGCCCGACGCAGAAAATTCAAGTGGCGCGGAAAGCGTCCTTCCTGCCGCTTCAAAATCCGCTTGCGCGCTCGCCGTCCCCGAAAACGTAACGGGGTCAAATGTCGCAAAAAAATCTTTTACGTTCAAAAACGCCCAAGAAATATTAAAATCTTCCACGGAAATTCCCGTATCGTTTAGAACCGCCCGCCCGTGCGTTTCAAGCGGGAGTCCCGAAAGAATCAACGACGCGCGACTAATATCAACGCTTACAAACGGGTCTAAAATCGTGCCACTCGCGCTAATTTTTGCGTCCAAAATATTGTCCGCGCCTTGTCCGTCAAGAAATCGCGAAAACGGAAACGAATCCACGGAAATCTCGGCAGAAATATAGTAGTCGTCCAAAGGATTTGCTTCGGAAAAAGAAAGCCCCGTCGGGTTTACAATTTGCGCCTGAATCGAAAGCCCTTCCGTTGAAATCGGACTTCTTCCCGCAAGTTCGATTCGCGCAAAGTCGAGAACGCTTTTTTCAAAATCAAACGACCAACTAAGATTTCCGCTCATGTCGAGTTCAGAATTCACGTCGGAATACGAAAATGCGTCAAAAACGAATCCATATTTTGAAAGTTCGCCAGAAAACGCCACAGTCGGTTCGATTTTGATTTTTCCCGTCGGCTCGCTAAATTCAAATCGGGCAACGTTCGCGTTAAATCCGTTTTCTTCGCTGTACGAAAACGCCAGCATCGTGGAAAGCGAAAAAATGTAGTCGGCAACGGAAACTGGAAGCGCGTTGAATTGCAAAAATCCGCTGATTTCGTCGGAAAATCCAATCATCGCGTCAAATCCGTAATCGCCCGTTACAGAAATCCATTGCGGCGTAATATTTCCCGAAAAATTGTACGGAATCGAATTTACAATCGTTTCCGTCAAAAACGAAATGTCGTTAAATCCGTTTGAAAAATCGAGCGACGCGGACGCTTGCACGGAAACGCCAAACGCTTGTACAGAAAGCGACGAAAGATTGAGCATTTCGTTTGAACCGTCAAGAGCGAAAACGCCAAATTCACTTTCGGGGCGCGACGTATTTGCGGCGAAAAACGTTTTGAAATCGCTTGAACCATAAACTTCAAGATGAGAAAGAACGTACGGCGAAAGAGTTTTTGCAAGCGATAAAAGTTGTTCCGATTGTTCTTGCGGCAAAAAAAACGCCGACGTTTCAAGCGCGCTGTCCGCAAAAAGACTATCGACTTCCGCACGCGCCTGCACAAACGGCTTTTCACCAAAAATCAAACTACCGTCAACGTTTATCGTGGCTTTTGAATAATCTTCTGCGTGCGCGTAATCACTTAATTCCACAGAAAAATCGAGCGAATCTTTTTTTAAATACAAAAACGCTTCCGCGCCGAGCGGTTTTTCGCCCAAAAACGCCACGGGAACGATTAGCCAAATTCCGCCCGTTTTCATCGGTTCTGCCCAAACTTCGCCAGAAATCACGTTTCCGTTTGGAAGCGTAAAACGATTTAATTGAGCCACGCCAGTCGGTTCGATTTTTAGAAAATCAAAAGTTCCAGAATACGAAGCGTCCAAAGTTTTTCCCAAAACGGATAAATTTTTTAGCGAAACGAATTTTTCGTCGCCTTTGCCGTTTACCGCCACAAAAAAACGTTCGCCCAAAAGAGCAGGCGCAAGATTCACGCTCAAATCCGCGTCGTAAGAAACGCCACCGAATTTTCCGCCCGCAAAATCGATTTGCGCCTGCGCGTTCCCCGAAATCGTTGAAGTTGCAATTTTTTGCAAAATTTCTGGCTTTTTTTTAATCGAAACAAGCGCGAGCGGGTCAAAATTCTCCGCGTCCAAAGTCGCATTTATTTTTCCAGAATTCAAATCGTATTCTGCAAACGCGCTGAACGGAAACGCCGTCCGCATCGTTCGCGCTTGGATTTTTGAATCGTCGTAATTTAAAAGCATATCCAAACGATTTACGGAAAAATCCGCGCCAGAAACTTCTGACAATTTTACGGTTGCCGAACTTCCGTCCAATTCTTGCGAAAGCGTGCCAGAAATTCCAAAATTTGCCGCAGAAACTAATCGATTTTTTCCATCTTTCAAAAGTTCCGTGGAAAAAGTCGCGCTTCCCTCCGCGCTAAACGGAATGCCAGCCTCGCCGTCGTCAGAAAACGAAAGTTTTTTTAATTTTACGAACGCATCGTTTTGCAAATCCGAATAATGAAGCGAAATGTCGCGCACAACAATCGCAAACGGAATCAAAATCGAATCTAGGCGAAAACCGTCGTTCGTTTTTTGCGTTTTTTCGCCGTTTTCACCAAAAAGCGCGATGATTTTCTGCACGATTTCCATATCTTTTGCCGCGTCAAATTCCACTTCAACGCCTGTAACGGTAAGAGTATCAAATGCAGAAAGCGGGTCATCGTTAATGAATTTTCGTATATCATAAGAAAGAGTCGCACCACGGATTTTTGCGATTTCGCGCCCGCTTTCCTTTTCACTAATCACAATCGAACGAATGTTTAATCGCGAAAAAATCGACGGAGAAAGCGAACGATACGAAAGCGAAAGCCCCGTTTTTTCACCAAGAAAATCCATCAAAGTCGTTTCGAGCGTGGTAAGTTTTTCGGACATAACAATATAAACTGGGCGAATAACAAAAAACGAGAAAAAGACGAGCAAAAGAAAAATAAAAGTTCCCACAACAATGGAAACAACGCGCCGTCTGCCCAAAATCTTCCACCTTAAAAATTCAAAAAAGTTTTGAGAATTTAGTATATCTTAATATAATTTCGGATTATAAACCTGCTACGGAATTAGTCGTTTCAAAACAGGTTTTTCAAAAAAGGAAACACGCAAATGAATCAGAAAATCTTAAAAAATTTTGTAGTTTTTGAAGGAATTGACGGGGCGGGAACGACGACGCAAATTAAACGGCTAAAAAATTCTGCAATCGGCGAAAAAATTTTTGCGACGGCAGAACCGACGAACGGCGAAACAGGGCGTTTTTTGCGTCGCGTTCTTTCGGGCGAAATCGAGGCGGACGCAAAAACGGCGGCGTTTCTTTTTGCGGCAGACCGCGCCGAACATTTGTGGGGCAAGGAAAAAGCCGATTTTAACGGCGCAATCCAAGAAAAATGCGAGCGCGGAACGATTTGCGTTAGCGACCGCTATTTTTTTTCAAGCCTCGCTTATCAAGGGGAAACTTGTGGCGAAGATTTTGTAAAAATGTTGAATTCAACTTTTCCGCTTCCAGAACTTTTGTTTTTCTTTGAAATCGATTGCGAAATTTCTCTTTCAAGAATCGGCGGACGCGAAAAAAGAGAAATCTACGAAAAAATCGATTTTTTGAAAAAAGTGCAAGAACGCTACAAAAACGTAATTTCGTCTTTTGAAAACAGCCAAATGAAAATCGTGTGCGTGGACGCTTCAAAATCCGTGGAGGAAGTTGGCGATTTAATATGGAACGAAATCTCAAAAATGCCGATATTTAAGGCAATCGTCTAAAATTTTGGGAAATGCCATGAAAAAATACCGAATTGCAATCGCTTTTGCTCTTTTTTTTGCAACGCTTTCGATTTCTCCGTTTAAATCGAGCGCGTATATGGTCAAATATAAGGAAGATTATTGGCGACTTTTTCACGTTCATTATCAACAAAGTCCCGATGATTGTATAGAAAACATTTATTGGCTAGAAAAAGCGGTTCAGGCAGATTTTGCGAATCCGCTTTACGCGCAAGCAAAAATCGAAGATGAAAGCGATTGGGAAAAATATCGGTATCTTTTTATGATGCATTTGAATTTAAAATTGATTGAACAACATCAACGACTGGGTCGGAATTACGACAAACAAGTCGTTCATTTTTACGACGCGCCATGGAAAGATTTGTACGTTGAAAATCTGAAAAAATCGCTTTCGTGCTACAAGGCTGGGCTTTATTATTGGACGGAAGCAAAACTTTGGGCGGAAAAAGCGAACGTTGGACGATTTCGGTTCAAATTCATAACGGATTTGCAAAATTGGGAAGACGAACGAGAACGAATCGGCGAAGGCACGCTCGATTACGAAAAGATTTTGCAACGCGACATTTCGCGCGTGGAAAAAGCAATCGAAGATTTTGAAAAAATGCCGTCAAAAGATTATTAATCGAAGATTCTTTTGTAAAAAATCTGAGGGAAAAAATGGAAGAAAATCAAGAAAAAGCGACCGTAAATTATCCACTTGTGAATTCTGGTGCGGCAAAAACGGAAATATTTTTTTATAACGGCGACGTGAATCTTTCGAGCGCGTTTGCGCAAAAATCGAGCGAACGGCGCATTTTTGTTACAGACGAAACGGTCGCGAATCTTGCCGAAGTGGCGGATTTTTTTGCGCGATTTGGCAAAAATCTTTCGCGCGGTTTTGTTGGTCAAAACGACGGCGACGCTTTGGTGGTTTTGGGTTCTGGTGAGCCGTTCAAAACGATTGAAAGCGTGCTTTTTATAGTGCGTGCGGCGTTGGAAATGGACGCGCCGCGTTCTGCAGTTTTTATTGGAATTGGTGGTGG